>MGOE01000127.1:10247-20947 GCA_001797035.1 Chloroflexi bacterium RBG_16_72_14 | reverse complement strand
CACCGATGCCCCGGCCATCAGCCAGAACACCGTCCCGAGGCCGCTTCCCGGCCCGCCGGCGTCCACCACGGCGCCGTACAGGATCCCCCAGAGCGACCCGACCCCGAACGCCAGCGCGAAGTAGGTGCTGAACGCGGCGTCCCGCAGGGGGCGCGGCGTCACGTCCGCGAGCAGCGCCTGGAGCTGCGGGCTCTCCACGAACGAGAACAGGCTCAGCAGGGCGATGGCCGCCCACAGCATCGTCCGATCCTGCCCGGCGATGACGAACAGCGCCAGCGACGCCGCCCCGGCGAGGTAGACCCCGACGATGACGGGCTTGCGCCCGAGCCGGTCCGACAGCCAGCCGGCGACCAGCGGGCCTGGCACGCTCGCCGCGAGGAGGACGCCGTACATCAAGCCGATGGTGGGGACATCGAGGCCGATGACCTGGTCGAGGTACAGCGGCACGAAGATGTTGAGCACGCCGAGCCCGCGCGACCCGCCGCCCAGCACCGCTGCCAGGTACAGCCAGTGCAGGTCGCGGTCGGCGAGGACTGCGCGGTAGAGGCTGCGCAGCGGGCCATCAGCGAGCCGCTGCCCCGAATCGGCCTGGGCCTCGCGCACCAGGGCCAGGATCGCGACCGCGACGATCACCGCCAGCACGCCGAGGGCCGTCACGGCGCCGCGCCAGCCGAGCACAGCGATCGCGACGGCCGCGCTGAACCCCACCACCACGGTGCCCACGTTGCCGCCCGAGACATGCACCGCGATCGCCGTCCCGATCCGGCGCGCCGGGAACTGGTCGGCGAGCAGCGCGTTGCCAACCGGATGCTGCGGGGCACCGCCCACGCGGGACACGACATTCGCCGTTGCGAACAGCCCGAACCCGCCGGCGAGCGCCTGGGCCGCCGTCCCGACGCCGACCACCAGCCCGCCGCCGCAGAGGAGTGTCGGGCGGCCGATGTGCCGGGTGAGGGCCCCGAACGCGTACTGGAGCAGGCCGCTGGCGATGCTGCCGATCGTGGACAGGATGACGATCGTGGCCGGCGTGACGCCGAACTCGTCGATGATCGCGAGGTAGACGAGCGGGTACAGCGCCGACTGGCCGTGGATCAGCGCGTGCTGGACCGACAGCAACCCGAGGCTCAACCGGGGGCGGATCGCGGTGGTCGCGACGGTGGGCGCGTGCACGTCATGAGTGTGTCAGGGCGCGACCGCTCAGGCGTCAACCGGTTGCGGCCTGCCGAACAAGCAGGTCGTACAGCCCGCCGATCCCGTTGCGCCCGGGACCACCGCCTCGAACGCGAACGCGTGGGCGCGTCTGAGCGGCCTTCGTCCAGGCCGGCCCAGGTCCGGGCTGCGGGGTTCAGGTAGTCGATCCTGGAGTCGGTGATCCGGCCGCGCGATCACGGATCGCGCTCGCGACCGAGATCGGGTCCGGGACCGCATCCGGTGCCTCGCGGGCCCGGATGGCGTCGGCTCCCGGACGGGCCGCCGGGAGGGGCGCATCGGATTGGCCAGCCCCGACTGCGCGTGATCGCTCAGGTGGGGTGTAGGGTTTCGTCGTGGCCTCGAGACATGAGCGGTTCAGCCTCCATGACGTCACCTTCGCCGGGGTCTCGTTGCCGAGCGCAACCGTGGACTGCTGGGACGACGCGTCCGGCCGATCTCAGTGGCAAGCCCGCGCGCTTACCCGCGCCTGCCCCGAAGTCGAAGAGGGAGAACTGGCCGGCCACACCGCCGACGGGCGCGCTCTGTCGGGTCATGCGCGCGTCGCCGATCAGCAGGTCGGTCCCGGGAGCCGGCGGGAGACCCTCGTCGTGTTCCATGGCGCGGGGACGCTACACGGGCGGTAGATCAGTCGCCGTTGGCCCCGGGCATGCGGAGCCCAGACAGCTTGGCCGTCGTATTGGCGGACGAACTCCGGATCGGCCGCGAAGGGATCGGCGATGCTCATCCACCCTGCCGGGGACGCCATGACAGAGGTGGATCACGTCTCAGTTCACGCCTCGTTAGGATCAGGCGGACCGACGGGACCGCAGTCTCGGACCGTCGCTCTTGCCGCCAGACCAAGGGGAGTCTCATGGCCAGGAAGAAGAACAAACAGGCGCAAAAGGACAAGAAGGTGCAGAAGGACAAGGCCCAGGAAGCCAAGAAGCCCAAGAACACGGACTCTTCTCTGGGCTCTCCGGCGGCAGCTGACGCGGCCGCGGTTCCGGACCTGCCCCCACGACCTGCCCAGCGGTCAGGTGTCAGCACCTGAACCGGCGGATCGGGTCGAGAACGTGCCCATGGAGTGGGACGACGTGCTCGTCTCGACCATTGTCGTGCTCGGGTGTAGCGTTGCGCCGAGGCAGTGTGGCAGGAAGGAGGCCCAGCATGTCCGAGCAACACCGGCCCGCTGAGGCGATTGGCACCGTCACCCACTGGTTCAGCCATCTTTCGGTCGCCGGGGTCCGCCTCACGGCGCCGCTCGCCGTGGGCGATCGCATCCACATCCGGGGCCATACGACCGATCTTGTCGAGACGGTCAGCTCGATGGAGATCGAGCACCGGAAGGTAGATCATGCGGTGCCCGGCGACGACGTCGCGCTGGCCGTCGAGGGCCATGTCCACGAGCACGACCTGATCTTCCGCGAGGCGTGAGGCGCCAGGAGACCTGCTGCAGCGGGAGTTGCCGGTCAAGCATCGCGCGTTCCAGCAGCCGTCTCCGGAGGCGCTCATCCGGTCGTTCGCTGGGCACCCGAGGTGGCGCGGACGAGCGCAGGTCCCGCTACGTCATGCCCCGCCCGACCAGGCACCCATCGCGCCCACGGCACCGATCGGGATTTGTGGGCCTTCGACGACCGAGGGGTGTGGGGCTGGAACGTGAATGACGCACGACCGAAAGGGCTGGCCGCCCCCAGCGCCTCCCTGGCCGACGAATGCCGAGGAACTCGCCGCGGTTCAGGACGAGCTGGCCTACGCGACGACCACGCCGTGGCCAACGCCGGCGAACATGGGTCGCGTCGCCGCGTGTTTCGTGTGCTTCGAGCGCGGCCGATCTGGGCCAGGTGTCGCTGGAGACCGCAGCTGGGCAGCCGCCTGCCTGGTCGGTGCGGAGGGCGATCTCGCGACGAGCATCGTGCGTGGGCTGGCGGAGGCGCGGTACGAACCCGGCCTGCTCGCCCTGCGCGAGGGCTCGCTGCTGGAGGCTGCGCTGCGCTCCCTGCCGGCGGCGCCGGATCTCCTCGTGGTGAACGCGACCGGCCGCGATCACCCGCGCCGCGCCGGACTGGCGCTGCACTTGGGGGCGCGTTTGGGCCTACCGAGCATCGGCGTCACGAACCGGCCGCTGCTCGCGAGCGGCGCGTCGCCCGAGGACCGGCGTGGTGCCACGAGTCCGCTGCGGATCGGCGACGAGATCGTCGCCTCGTGGGTCAGGACGTGGCCCGGCACCCGCCCCCTCGTGGCACATCCGGGCTGGCGGATCAATCCCGAGCAGGCGATCGAGCTCCTCCTGTGGCTGACGCCCCGCTGGCGCACGCCGCTGCCGCTGCGGATCGCCCGCCAGGCAGCCCGTCTCGCGCGGGCGACGCCGCCGGTTCGAGGTTGACGTAGCGACCAAGTGGGAGGCGCGGATGCGCACGGACAGCCGGCGGCGCGCGGCGGGCTGCGCCGGGTGCCCTCTACCCGAACAGGTCCCAGACAACAGGTGACCCGCTCAGGCGCGCCAACGCACGGCATCGGCTCGGCGCCCGTATGATTGTTCGCAGGTGCGATCGATCCAACCTCCGCGGGGCCGGCCGATCCGGGTGCGCGCGCCGGTTCGCGGGCCGGTTCGCCGGCCGGCCGGCCTGCTCGACAACCTCGACGAGCCGATCGTCTCGGAGTTGTTCAGCGTCGAGCGTCTCGAGCAGCATGCCCGGTCGCTCGCCGCCGCCCAGGCGATCACGCACGAGCCTCGCCGCGGACGCGCGATCCGGCCGCGCGTCGCCGAGAACGGCCGCGTCCTCCTGGCGTCCTACCGGACACTCGCGGGGGCGATCCGGGAGGAACGCTCGATCACGCCGGCCGCGGAATGGCTCGTCGACAACTTCCACATCGTCGACGAGCAGCTCCGCGAGATCCGCGACGACCTGCCGGCGAACTACTACCGCGAGTTGCCCAAGCTTGCCGCGGGGCATCTCGAAGGCTACCCGCGCGTCCTGGGTCTCGCGTGGGCCTACGTCGCGCACACGGACAGCCGCTTCGACACCGAGAGCCTGCGCCGCATGGTGCGCGCCTACCAGGAGGTGGAGCCGCTGACTCTCGGCGAGCTGTGGGCGGTTGCGATCAGCCTGCGGATCATCCTCGTCGAGAACCTCCGGCGCCTTGCGGGGCGGATCGTGGGAAGTCGAGCGGCGCGGCAGCGAGCGGACGAGCTGGCCGACAGCCTGCTCGGGATCGGCGACGACAGCCCCGAAGTCGCCGCGGCCGCCCTGCGCCGGCTCACCGACGCGACGCTGCCGACGTCCGGTCGAGTCCAGCTATTCCAGCGCTTGCGCGACCAGGACCCGGCCGTGACGCCCGCGCTCGGCTGGCTGGAGGAGATCCTCGCCGCGCAGGGCACGACGGCAGAGGAAACCGTCCGGACGGAGCACCAGCGGCAGGCCGCGATGAACGCGACCGTTCGGAACGTGATCACGAGCATGCGCCTGATCTCCTGGTTTGACTGGGCCCAGTTCGTCGAGAGCGTGAGCCTGGTCGACGAGGTCCTTCAGGCGCACGGCTTGTTCGCGGGCATGGATTTCGCCACGCGTGATCGCTACCGACATGCGGTTGAAGCGCTCGCGCGGGGCTCGGGGCAGACCGAACTCGAGGTCGCCCGAAGCGCCGTCATGGCGGCGGAAGGCGCCGCCGAACCCGGCGGTCCCGGCGGCCCCGGCGGCCCGACCGTTGCCGTCCAGGGAGGCGTCGTCGATCCCGGCTACTACCTGATCTCCAACGGTCGGCCAGCGTTCGAGCGCGCGCTCAACGTTCGGGTACCCCTGGCCGGGCGGCTGCGACGCGCCTATGCCGCCGCCGGCACGCCGGCCTACGTCGGCACGCTGGCGCTGGTCGCGGCGCTGATCCTCGCGGTGCCGCTCGTCCTGTCAGATCGGGGCGGCGCGACCGGACCGGCACTGCTTACCCTCGCGATCCTTGCCTTCGCGCCCGCCTCCGACCTGGCGATCGCGCTGATCAACCGGATCGTCACCGACGTCGTCGGCCCGATGCGGCTTCCCCGTCTCGAGCTGACTGATGGGGTGCCGTCCGCGCTCCGGACGCTGATCGTGGTGCCAACGCTCCTGACCAGCGAGGCGGAGGTCGAGGAGCAGGCGAACCGTCTCGAGATCCACTACCTCGCGAACTCCGAGGGCGATCTCAGGTTCGCCCTGTTGTCCGATTGGTGCGACGCGCCGACCGAGAGCGTCCCGGGCGACGACGAGCTGCTCTCGACCGCGGCCGCAGCGATCGACCGCCTCAACGCCCGCTACGGCGAAGCCCCCGGCGGAGGTGCTCGCTTCCTGCTCTTCCATCGGAGGCGTCGCTGGAACGAGGCCGAAGGCCGCTGGATGGGCTGGGAGCGCAAGCGCGGCAAGCTGCACGAGCTGAACGCGCTCCTGCGCGGATCGACCGCGACGGACATCCTGACCCCGGGGCGCCCCTCGTCCACACCGCCGGCCGGCGTGCGCTACGTCGTCACCCTCGACGCCGACACGAAGCTGCCGCGTGGCGCCGTCGCGCGACTCGTCGGGACGATCGCCCATCCGCTCAACCGGCCGAGCTTCGACCCGGGCACCGGGTGGGTCACCCACGGCTACGGGATCCTCCAGCCGAGGATCACGCCGACCCTCCCCGCCGAGCGGGCCGCGTCGCTGTTCCAGCGGATCCACTCCGGGTCGGCCGGGATCGACCCCTACGCGTCCGCGGTGTCGGACGTCTACCAGGACCTGTTCGGCGAGGGGAGCTATACCGGCAAGGGGATCTACGACCTTGATGCATTTGAGCGGGCGATGGCGGGCCGGGTGCCCGAGAACGCGCTCCTGAGCCACGACCTGTTCGAGGGCACGTTTGCCCGGGCCGGGCTCGTGACCGAGATCGAGCTGTTCGACGAGTATCCATCTCACTACCTGGAGGCCGCCGCCCGCGAGCACCGCTGGGCGCGGGGGGACTGGCAGCTGCTGCCCTGGATCCTGGGCCGCGCACGCGACGCGACGGGCCGGCGAAGCAGGACTCATCTCCCGGGCATCGCCGGATGGAAGATGGTCGACAACCTGCGCCGGACGCTGTCCGCCCCGTTGACCGTGGCCACGCTCGTCGCGGCGTGGACGGTGCCCTCCGCCCCGGCCGAAGTGTGGACCGGGTTCGTCCTCGCCGCCATGATCATTACCGCCGCGCTGCCAGTCGTGGCGGGCCTGCTACCTGCCCGGCGGGGCATCTCGAAGCGCAGCCACCTGCGGGCCGTCGGCGCCGACATCGCCCTCGCGGCCGCCCACGTTGCCCTCGGCCTGACCTTCCTCGCCCACCAGGCGGCGCTCATGGCGGACGCGATCGGGCGGACGCTGGCGCGCCTGTGGATCACTCGCCGCAACCTTCTCGAGTGGACCACCGCGTCGCAGACCAAGGCGAGCCTGAACCACGATCTGGCCGGGTTCTACCGGCGGATGGCCGGCGGCGTGGCCATCGCCGTCGTCGTCGGCACCCTTGTTGTTGTGCTCAAGCCGGCGGCGGCCCCGCTCGCGCTGCCCCTCGTCGTCCTCTGGCTGGCCGCGCCGGCCATCGCCCGGTGGGTCAGCGTGCCACCCGCCGAATCGGCCGGCCGGCACCTCTCGGCAGCCGACGCCGGCGCGCTCCGACGGATCGCCCGCCGAACCTGGCGGTTCTTCGAGACGTTCGTCGGCCCGGAGGACCACGCCCTCCCGCCCGACAACTTCCAGGAGGAGCCCGAGCCCGTCGTCAGCCATCGCACCTCGCCGACGAACATCGGGATGTACCTCCTGTCGACCGTCACGGCCCGCGACTTCGGCTGGATCGGGACGCTCGAGATGGTCGAGCGGCTCGAGGCGACGCTCGCCACCGTCGGCAGCCTGCGACGCTTC
This sequence comes from Chloroflexi bacterium RBG_16_72_14, assembly GCA_001797035.1. Lineage (GTDB taxonomy): Bacteria > Chloroflexota > Limnocylindria > Limnocylindrales > CSP1-4 > CAIXZV01. The sequence goes on along the minus strand of MGOE01000127.1, from coordinate 13,865 downwards.
CACGGGCACCTCTACAACTGGTACGACACGCGCGACCTCGAGCCGCTCGAGCCCGCGTACGTGTCGTCGGTCGACAGCGGCAACCTGTGTGCCGCGCTCGTCGTGCTGTCGAGCGCCTGCCGGGAGATGCTCGACCGACCGCTCCCGGCTGAGACTGCGCTCGCCGGGATCGACGATGCGATCCAGATGACGCGCGAGGCGGCCGCCGCGATCGGCGACGAGCGACGGACACAGACGACCACCCGGCGGCAACTCGACGAGGCCCTCGAGCCACTCGAGCGACTGGGGGAGCCCCCCGCGACGACCGTGGCGTGGGCCGCGCGCCTGGACGCGCTCGCGGGCCACGCCGGGACGCTCGCCGATGTCGCGGCTGCCCTCACCGCCGAACGCGGGGAGGAAGCGGAGACCGAGCTCGTGACCTGGGCCGACGCGGTGCGCGGCACGATCGACAGCCACCTGCGGGACGTCGGCGTCCCGATCCCGGACGGCGAGGGGCGCGACGGCGAGGCCCCCGCCGCGGTGATGCTCGCCCGGCGGCTCGTGGGTATCGCCGACCAGGCGCAGCAGCTGTTCCGGGAGACGGACTTCAGGTTCCTGTTCGACCCCACGCGCAAGCTCCTCTCGATCGGCTTCAGGGTCAGGGATGGGACGCTGGATCCCAGTTACTACGACCTGCTCGCGTCAGAGGCCCGCCTCGCCAGCTTCCTCGCGATCGCCAAGGGCGACGTCGCCCCGGAGCACTGGTTCCGGCTCGGTCGGGCGCTGACGCCCACCGGCCGCGGCTCGGCGCTCATCTCGTGGTCGGGGTCGATGTTCGAGTACCTGATGCCAGCGCTCGTGATGCACGCGCCGCCGCGAAGCCTGCTGGACCAGACGTACAGCCTGGTCGTGGCGCGTCAGATGTCCTACGCGGCCGAGCGCGGCGTGCCGTGGGGAATCTCCGAATCGGCGTTCAACGCGCGCGACCTCGAGCGGACGTACCAGTACTCGAGCTTCGGTGTACCCGGCCTCGGCCTCAAGCGTGGTCTCAGCGAGGACGTCGTGGTGGCCCCGTACGCCACCGCCCTCGGGGCGATGGTCGACCCCGAGGCCGCGGTCCGGAACTTCGCTCGACTGAGCGATGTCGGCGCGAACGGGCCGTACGGCTTCCGAGAGGCGCTCGACTACACGGGGCGTCGACTTCCCGAAGGTGAATCGGTCGCGGTCGTCAAGAGCTACATGGCACACCACCAGGGCATGGCGCTGGTGGCGATCGGCAACGTCCTCAACGACGACGCGATGGTCGAGCGCTTCCACGCCGATCCGATCGTCCAGGCGACCGAACTGCTGCTGCAGGAGCGCATGCCGCGCGATGTCCTCGTGGCCCGACCACGCGCCGAGGAGGTGAAGAGCGCGGCCGACGTGCGCGATCTCGTACCGCCTGTCCTCCGCCGCTTCACCTCCCCGCACGACACGACGCCGCGGACGCACCTGCTCTCAAACGGGCGCTACGCGGTCATGGTCACGGCCGCGGGATCCGGCTACAGCCGGTGGGGCGATCTCGCCGTGACGCGCTGGCGCGAGGACGTGACCCGGGACTCGTGGGGCAGCTACCTGTTCCTGCGCGACACGCGCACCGGCGCGGTGTGGTCGGCCGGCCACCAGCCGAGCGGGGTGGGAGCGGACAGCTACGACGTCAGCTACTCGGAGGAGCACGCCGAGTTCTCGCGTCGCGACGGCTCCATCGCGACCGGCCTGACGGTCGTCGTGTCGGCCGAGCACGACGCTGAGATCCGGCGCGTGTCGCTCACCAATCTCGGCGCCCACAGCCGGGAGATCGAGCTGACGTCGTACGCGGAGATCGTTCTCGCGCCGCAGGCGGCCGACGTCGCGCACCCGGCCTTCCAGAATCTCTTCGTCCAGACGGAGTTCGCGCCGGAGATCGGTGCGCTGCTGGCGACCCGCCGACCCCGCTCGCGCGATGAGCGCCAGGTCTGGGCCGCCCACGTCGCGGCGGTCGAGGGTCAGGCTGCCGGGGTGATCCAGTACGAGACCGACCGCGCACGGTTTCTCGGTCGCGGCCGGTCGGTCCGTTCCCCGGTCTCCGTCATCGACGGCCGCCCGCTGTCGAACACGGTCGGCGCGGTGCTCGATCCGATCTTCAGCCTCCGCTGCCGCGTGTCGCTCGCGCCCGGCGCCACCGCCCACGCGATCTTCTCGACCGTCGTCGCGGAGTCTCGCGAAGACGTCCTGGACCTCGCTGACAAGTACCGCGAGTCGGCGACCTTCGAGCGGGCGGCGACGCTCGCCTGGACGCAGGCCCAGGTCCAGCTCCACCACCTGGGCGTCGAGGCGGACGAGGCCCACCTCTTCCAGCGCCTCGCCAACCGGATCCTCTACTCGGACCCGACACTCCGGCCGTCGGCCACACTGCTGGCCCGGAACGAGCGCGGCGCGCCCGGGCTGTGGGCACACGGGATTTCCGGCGACCTGCCGATCGTCCTCGTGCGGATCGACGAGGCCGCCGACATCGACATCGTCCGGCAGTTGCTCCGGGCGCACGAGTACTGGCGGCTGAAGCTGCTCGACGTCGACCTCGTCATCATCAACGAGCACGGCGTGTCGTACGCCCAGGATCTCCAGGATGCGCTGGAGACCGTCGTGCGCACGAGCCAATCCCGGCTGGTCGACGAGCACCACGAGGCCCACGGCGGCGTCCATATCCTGCGCGGCGACCAGCTCTCGACCGACGACCGGACACTCCTCCAGGCGGCCGCCCGAGCCGTCCTGCTGAGCCGGCGGGGAAGCCTCGCCGACCAGGTCATCCGGCTCGAGCGGCCGAGCCGGATCGTTCCGCCGCCTATGCCGCAACCGGCCCCGGCGCCAGTCCGGGCGGACGTCGCGGTACCGCGCCCGGAGCTCGAGTTCTTCAACGGCCTGGGTGGCTTCGCCGACGGCGGACGCGAGTACGTCACCATCCTCGGCCCGGGCCAATCGACGCCCGCGCCGTGGCTGAACGTCATCGCCAACCCGGGGTTCGGCTTCCAGGTCTCCGAGTCCGGCTCCGGCTACACGTGGTCGGAGAACAGCCGGGAGAACCAGCTCACGCCATGGTCGAATGACCCCGTCGGTGACCCGACGGGGGAGGCGATCTACGTCCGCGACGACGACACCGGGGAGCTGTGGGGTCCCACGGCGCTGCCGATCCGGATCGACGAATCGACGTACGTCGCGCGACACGGACCCGGATACAGCCGGTTCGAGCACGTGCACGACGGCATCGTGCTCGACCTCGTCCAGTTCGTGCCGCTCGACGCGTCGATCAAGGTCTCGGTCCTGACCATCGACAACCACTCCGGCCGCGCAAGGCGGCTGTCGGTGACCGCATACGCGGAGTGGGTCCTGGGCCCGTCGCGCGGCGCGGCCGCGCCTCACATCGTCACCGAGCTCGAGCCGGAGACCCGGGCAATCCTGGCCCGCAACCCGTGGAACACGGAGTTCGGGGGCCGGGTCGCGTTCCTCGATCTGGGCGGGCGCCAGAAGTGGTGGACGGCCGATCGGACCGAGTTCCTCGGCCGCAACGGCGCTCCGGAGCGGCCGGCCGGACTCGAGCGGGCGCACGTATCCGGGGGCGCCGCC
>MGOE01000127.1:4157-10238 GCA_001797035.1 Chloroflexi bacterium RBG_16_72_14 | reverse complement strand
GTTGGATCCGTGCGCCGTCCTGCAGACGCGCGTCGAGATCGCCGACGGGGCGCGGACCCAGGTCCTCGTGCTGCTCGGCGAGGCGGACGGGGACGCGGCGGCGGCCGACCTGATCCGGCGCTGGCGAGCGGCCGACCATGAGGCAACCCTGCAGGCCGTGCGAACGCGGTGGGACGATGTCCTGGGCGCGCTCCAGGTGCGGACGCCGGACCGGTCGATGGACATCATGCTCAACACCTGGCTGCTCTACCAGGTGCTGTCGTGCCACCTGTGGGCCAGGTCCGCCTTCTACCAGGCCGGCGGCGCGTACGGGTTCCGCGACCAGCTCCAGGACCTCATCGCGCTGACGGTGGCCAGGCGGGAGCTCTCGCGGGAGCATCTCCTGCGAGCCGCCGCCCAGCAGTTCCCGGAGGGCGACGTCCAGCACTGGTGGCACCCGCCGTCCGGTCGCGGGGTGCGGACGCGGATCTCCGACGATCGCCTCTGGCTGCCGTATGCGGTCCAGCGCTACCTGGACGTGACGGCCGACTCCGCGGTCCTCGACGAGACCGTACCGTTCATCGATGGCCCGGAGCTCGCGGACGGCCAGATGGACGCCTACTTCCAGCCCGAACGCTCCACGGAGTCGGCCTCGCTGTTCGAGCACTGCGCGCGGGCCATCGAGCGGAGCCTCGCGGTCGGCATCCACGGGCTGCCGCTGATCGGGTCCGGCGACTGGAACGATGGCATGAACCGGGTCGGCCACGAGGGCCGCGGCGAGAGCGTGTGGCTGGGCTGGTTCCTGCACACCGTCCTTGCCGCCTTCGCACCGATCGCCGAGGAGCGCGGGGAGCGTCGGCGCGCGGAATCCTGGCGTGCCCACATGAAGTCGCTCCGGCGGTCCCTCGAGCGGCACGGCTGGGACGGCGACTGGTACCGCCGGGCGTTCTTCGACGACGGTACGCCGCTCGGGTCCGCGCTCAACGCGGAGTGCCGGATCGACTCGATCGCCCAGTCGTGGAGCGTTCTGTCGGGTGCCGCGAACCCACCCCACGCCCGGCGCGCGATGGCCGCGGTCGAGGAGTACCTCATCCATCGCGGAGACGGCCTCGTCCTGCTGTTCACGCCCCCGTTCGATAGTTCCGATGTCGACCCTGGGTACATCAAGGGTTACCTGCCCGGCGTCCGCGAGAACGGCGGCCAGTACACCCACGGAGCGATCTGGTCCATCATTGCCTTCGCGGCCCTCGGCGAGGGCGACAAGGCGGGCGAGCTGTTCTCGATCCTGAACCCGATCAACGACGCGAGCACGCGGGCCGGCGTCCATCGCTACAAGGTGGAGCCGTACGTCATGCCGGCCGACGTCTATGCCAAGCCGCCGCATGTCGGCCGCGGCGGCTGGACGTGGTACACGGGGTCCGCCGGCTGGATGTACCAGGCCGGCGTGGAGTCGATCCTCGGCTTCCGGCTGCGCGGGACGGCGCTCGTGCTGGAGCCGTGCATCCCGCGTGCGTGGCCCGGCTACGAGCTCGACTTCCGCTACCACTCCGCCCGCTACGAGATCGTCGTCGAGAACCCGCAGGGGGTTAGTCGTGGGGTCGCCTCGGCGGAGCTCGACGGGCGGATGCTGGAGGGAGAAGGGGCCGCCATCCCGCTCGTCGACGACGGCGCGACGCACCGGGTCAGGGTCGTCCTGGGCTGAGCCACGCAGCCAACCTCCTCCAGACGGTCATCGAGTCCGAGACAAGGCTCGCTGGTACGAATCGAATGCATCGCAACGCGGACCGAGCGTCCCTTCGATCGTGCTCAGACGGCCGAGTGAGGCGACCCACTTCGACAGCATCCGTCGCCTCGCCGACCTCGCTGTCGTTGTGCGATGAGCCTCAAGTGGCGGCACACACGCCCACGCGGCAGCGTCATCGCCGCGCGTCATCGGCGCCGCTCTCCCGATAGACGCGCTCCCAGAACTCGACAGCGGCGCGCTCGTAGAGGAGGCCCATGGGCAGGGTGACCCCTCGCCAATGCTCGACGGTGCGCGCTGCTGCGTCCGAGCCGTTGAGCCCGCGCTCGGCGCGCCGGTCGTCCTCGTAACGGGCGAGGGCAGCGCGATGGATCGCGAGCTGCGCCACCGCAAGAGCTCGGCGGTCGTCGGTTGACCCCAGATCCGCGAAGAACAGCTGGAGCAGGCCCGCATCGCGCAACTCGGTCGGTTCCTGCGCGGGCGTCGCGAGCCATGCCAGGATCGCGGCGCGGCCACGGCCGGTGATCGCGAAGAGCCGCCGCCGCCGACCCTCCGCCTCGCGTTCTTCTGTCAACAGCCCCAGCTCAACCAGGCGCGCGGGCTCCTTGTAGAGAAGGGCGTGGGGGAATGACCAGAAGTGGCCGATGGTCGCCGCCACGTGGCGTTTGAGCTCGTAGGGCGTGGATGGACCTTCCCGCTCGATCAGGCCCAGCACGAGGTACGACGTCGAGGTCAAGTGGGCGGGCGGTGCGGCGGTCGTGTCGATTGACATATCATCCAGACGATACCATACTGATGCGACGGTTCCACAGAGATGATTGCCCACGCACAGCACTCCCTGCTCGGACGTGTCGCGCCCGGCTGAGTCCGTGCCGGCGACAGACCCTCAGGAGGAAGCATCCGTGGCCACCGCCACCAGAGCCAAGCCCGTCCGCGCCTCGAAGTCGACCCGGCGCGCCACCGCCACCCCGATCGCGAACAAGCTCCGCCCGCTGGGCGACAAGGTGGTCGTTCAGCCGACTCCACGCGAAGAGACGACGAAGAGCGGCATCGTGATCCCGGACACCGCGAAGGAGAAGCCCCAGGAGGGGAAGGTCCTGGCTGTCGGCCCGGGTCGCGTCCTCGACGACGGCAAGCGGGAGCACATGGACCTCATGCCGGGCGACACGGTCCTCTACGCGAAGTATGCCGGCACTGAATTCAAGCTTGGCGGCGAGGATCTGCTGATCATCAGCGGCAAGGACATCCTCGCGGTGGTTGAGAGCCGACCATAGGTCACGCTCCGACTCCGGCATCTCCGGCCACTGCCGGCGCGCCTCGCGAACCTCCTGAAAGGACAGACACGCCATGGCCAAGCAGCTCCTTTTTGATGAGATGGCGCGCCGCGGTCTCAAGCACGGCGTCGACCGTCTGGCCGACGCCGTCCGCGTCACTCTCGGGCCGAAGGGCCGCAACGTCGTCCTCGACAGGAAATACGGCTCGCCCACGATCACCAACGACGGCGTGACGATCGCCAAGGAGATCGAGCTCGAGGACCCGTTCGAGAACATGGGCGCGCAGCTGCTGAAGGAAGTCGCCACCAAGACCGACGACGTGGCCGGTGACGGCACCACGACCGCCATCGTCCTTGGCCAGGCCATCGTGGCCGAGGGCCTCCAGAACGTCAGCGCCGGGGCCAATCCGATCGCGGTGAGGCGCGGCATCGAGAAGGGGGTCGAGGCGATCGTCGCCGACCTCAAGCACCAGTCGCGTCCGGTCGACAAGCGCGAGCTGATCGCGGCCGTGGCCTCGATCAGCGCCGCCGACCCCGAGGTCGGCACAATCATCGCCGAGGTGATGGACAAGGTCGGCAAGGACGGCGTCATCACCGTCGAGGAGGGCCAGTCGCTCGGCCTCGAAACCGACTACACGGAGGGCATGCAGTTCGACCGCGGCTACCTCTCGCCATACTTCGTCACCAACGTCGACCACATGGAAGCGGTGCTTGAGAACCCGTTCATCCTGATCACCGACAAGAGGATCTCGAGCGTCAAGGACATGCTCCCGGCGCTCGAGAAGGCCGTCGGACAGGGCAAGCCGATGCTGGTCATCGCCGAGGATGTCGACGGCGAGGCCCTCGCGACCCTCGTCGTGAACAAGCTCCGCGGCACCGTATCGGTTCTCGCGGCGAAGGCGCCGGGCTTCGGCGATCGGCGCAAGGAGACCCTGCGCGACATTGCCGTCCTCACTGGCGGCACGGTCATCAGCGAGGAGATCGGGCGCAAGCTCGACTCGGTCGCGGTCGAAGACTTCGGCCAGGCCCGCCGCGTGGTGGCGACCAAAGACGACACCACGATCGTCGACGGCGCGGGCTCGCCGGACCAGATCAAGGCCAGGATGAGCCAGATCAAGGCCCAGATCGAGGACACCACCAGCGACTACGACCGCGAGAAGCTCCAGGAGCGCCTGGCCAAGCTGGCCGGCGGCGTCGCCGTCATCAAGGTCGGCGCAGCCACCGAGGTGGAGCTCAAGGAGAAGAAGCACCGCATCGAGGACGCGGTGTCCACTACCCGCGCAGCGGTCGAAGAGGGCCTGGTCGCGGGGGGCGGCGTGGCCCTGCTCCAGGCCATCCCGGCGCTCGACCTGGTCGAGCTGGTGGGCGACGAGGCGGTGGGCCTCGGCATCCTGCGCCGCGCGCTCGAAGCGCCCATCCGCCAGATCGCCGACAACGCCGGAGCGCACGGCGAAGTCATCGTCGAGCACGTCAAGACGTTGCCCTGGGGTCACGGCTTCGACGCCCTCAAGGGCGACTACGGCGACATGTTCGAGAAGGGCATCGTCGACGCCGCCAAGGTCACGCGATCGGCGCTCCAGAACGCCGCGTCGATCGCCGCGATGGTCCTCACAACGGAGACGCTCATCACGGACATCCCGGAGAAGAAGCAGGCCGTGCCCACCGGCGGCGGGTATGGCGGGGACATGGATTACTAGAGGACCCGACAGCCTCCGCTGGGGTCCGCCTAGAGGGCTACACGCTCAGGGTGCAGAGAGCGCCGGGTCGTCCGTCGGCGGATGCCCGGCTCTCGTTTGGCGACGGCGGCGCGCAGCCTCTTGCACTTCACCGGCGGGTCGGCCCGCCGACGGCGCGTCCCGGCCAATGTCCGCCGGCGGCGCGTGGCGCCGCAACCCGGGCCAATGCCCGCCGGCGTCGCAACCCGGCCAATGTCCGCCGTCGTCGCAACCCGGCCAATGCCCGCCGGCGCCGCAACCCAGCCACGGCAACCGCCCCAAACCGCCCCGGCCGCCGCCCGGTCAGCCGAGCCGCGCCGCGATCACACGGTCTCCCGCGACGCTCGACCACGCGAAGCCGCCGGCGTCTGGCATCGGCCTGTCCGGGTTCGTGAGCGCCGCGAGCCACCCGGCCGACGATGCCGGGTAGCGTGCCGCGATCAAGGGCGCGAGCTCGCGGACCAGTTGCCTGTTGCGGGCCGTGCGGCGCAGGAGGAGCAGCCCCTCGACCCGCCAGCCCGGACCGAGGCGCTCGCGTGTCGCCATCACCTTCGCCTCGAGGCCCCGGATCGCCTCGCCGCCGTCGGTCAGCAGGTCCCAGACCTCGACGACCGCGGCCTCGCGGCGGGCAGCTCGTGCCAGGAGGACGTCAATCGATCGCGGCCGGAGTCCGTCGCCGGGGACCGCCGCCTCGGGCTCCGCGGCCCAGGCGCCCTTCGTCGCAAGGCTGATGACCAGGGCCTGCCGCCGGAGGTGCTCCACGTCGCGCGGGAGGCTGGCACCCGGCAGCGCCTCGATGAACGCCGCCAGCCGCACGTCGAGCGCCGCCGCGCAGGAGGCAAGGACCTCGAGCGTGACGCCAATCTCGTGGCCACGCTCGACGCGGCTGTAGTACGGCTGCGTGATCCCGGCCTCCTCGGCGACGTCCGCCTGGGTTCTCCCCTGGGCGAGCCGGCTCTCCCGCAAGGCGGTGCCGATCCGCCGGGCGACCTGCGTCGCCCGCTCGCGACCCTGGCGGCGAGCGGCGGTGGCCCTGCGCGCGGTGCTGGCCCTGCGCGCGGTGCTGGCCGGGTGCGCGGTGCTGGCCGGGTGCGCGGAGGCGACGGCCCCATGACTCGACGCGCGGGTCTCGACGCGAAGCTCCATGCCTACCACGTTTAGCAGGCCACGCTTACGTGCGACTCACCGACGATGCGCCCGCGGAATTCGCCGACGCCGCGTCCTTGCGCGTGCGGGATGCGTACCACACATGCCACTGCCCGCAAGGACGATCCTCGCGGGTGCATGCAGGCTCGAGTGTGGCGCACTAAGCCTGGTACACATACGGCCGGGGTCGGCGGACACGAGCCGGCGTTGGCGGACCCGAGCCGGCG
>MGOE01000127.1:0-4134 GCA_001797035.1 Chloroflexi bacterium RBG_16_72_14 | reverse complement strand
CCGGTCGGCGGCCGGCGTTGGCGGACCCGCGGCCGGCGTTGGCGGACCCAGGCGAGGGCGGCCGGCGTCGGCGAGCACGGCCCCCGTCCGCGGACCCGAGCACGGCCCCCGTCCGCGGACTCGAGCCCCGAGAGCGGCGGCCCCGACCCCGCGACCCGAGCCCCGGCGATCAGTACTGGAACAGCAGCTCGCGGTACTTCGGCAGCGGCCAGAGGTCGTCGGCGACCAGCGTCTCGAGCTCGTCCGCGACGACCCGCAGCGCGTCCTGGGCGGGGATCACCTGGTCACAGATCACGCGGGCCTCGTCCTGGACGGACGCGGTCTCGTGGGCGGCGTGCTGCGCGTGCTCGAGGACCCCGATCGCGTCCACCAGCCCGTCGGCCAGCCCGGCCACCCGCTCGGCGACCGCAGCGATGCCCCGTGACGAGGACGCGCCCGCGGCCAGCCGGCCGAGGTAGGCGGCCGTCGCCGGCAGGATCATCGTGCGCGCGAGGTCCAGGGCGCAGTTCGCCTCGATGTTCTGGACCTTGACGTAGCGCTCCCAGTTGATGTCCACGCGCGACGCCAGCTCGCGCTCTGACAGGACGCCGAGCCCGGAGAACAGCGCCTTCGCCCTGTCGGTGGTCAGCGCCGGCAGCGCGTCGACGGTGGTCCGGTTATTGGGCAGGCCGCGGCGGGCCGCCTCCTCGTGCCACTCCGGCGAGTAGCCGTTGCCCTCGAACAGGACCTGCTTGTTGGCCTTGACGATCCCCGACAGGATACCGGTGAGCCCCTCGAAGTCGCCCGGATCCAGCCGCTCGAGCTCGTCGGCGAGCTGGAGCAGCGAGTGCGCCACCGCGGTGTTGAGCACGGTCTGGGGCCAGTAGATCGGGGCCGAGGATCCGACCGCCCGGAACTCGAACTTGTTGCCGGTGAAGGCGAACGGCGAGGTCCGGTTGCGATCGGTCGCGTCCCGGGGCAGGACCGGCAGCGAGGTGACACCAAGCTCCACGTGGCCGCCGCGCTTGGACGCGGATGCGGCGCCCTGCTCGAGCTGCGCGATGACGTCCTCGAGCTGGGAGCCGAGGAAGATCGACATGATCGCCGGCGGCGCCTCGTTGGCACCCAGGCGGTGGTCCTGGCCCGCGTCGGCGATGCTCGCGCGGAGGATGTCGGCGTGCACGTTGACGCCCCGGATGACCGCGAGCAGGAACGCGAGGAACTGCGCGTTCGCGTGCGGGTCGTGGCCCGGGTCGAGGAGGTTCTCGCCCTCGTCGGTCGCCATCGACCAGTTGTTGTGCTTGCCCGAGCCGTTGATGCCGGCGAACGGCTTCTCGTGGATCAGGAACATGAGCCCGTGCTGGGGCGCGAGCCGTCGCATCATGCTCATGACGATCATGTTGTGGTCGGAGCCGACCGAGGTGGGCTCGTAGACCGGCGCCATCTCGAACTGGCCGGGCGCGACCTCGTTGTGGCGCGTCTTGGCGGGGATGCCCAGCCGCCACAGCTCGCGGTCGAGATCCATCATGAACGCCAGGATCCGCTCCCGGATCGGGCCGAAGTACTGGTCCTCCAGCTCCTGGCCCTTGGGCGGCGGGGCGCCGAACAGGGTGCGGCCGGTGAGGATCAGGTCCGGCCGCTGCTCCGCGAGCCGGCGGTCGACGAGGAAGTACTCCTGCTCGGGCCCGATGCTCGTGAACACCCGCGTGGCCGAGGCGTTGCCGAACCAGCGCAGCACGCGCAGCGCCTGCCGGCCGAGGGCCTCCTGGGAGCGGAGCAGCGGGATCTTGTGGTCCAGCGCCTCGCCCGTGAACGAGACGTAGGCCGTCGGGATCGTGAGGGTGACGCCGTTGGGCTCCACCTGGAGGAAGATCGGCGACGTCACGTCCCAGGCCGTGTAGCCGCGGGCCTCGAACGTCGCGCGGATGCCACCCGACGGGAAGGAGCTCGCGTCGGGCTCGCCCTGGATGAGGTTCCTGCCGGAGAACTCCGCGATCGTGCGCCCGTCGCCGGTCGGCGCGAGGAACGAGTCGTGCTTCTCGGCCGTGGACCCGGTCATGGGCACGAACCAGTGCGTGTAGTGGGTCGCGCCGTGGGCCATCGCCCACTCCTTGACCCCGTGGGCGACCGCGTCCGCGATCACGGGATCGAAGGGCTCCAGGCCGTCGATCGTCCGCCGCAGCCGGGCGAAGATCGGCTTGGCCAGGTACTGGCGCTGGGCGCCCTCGTGGAACACGTACTGGCCGTAGATGTCCTCGCCGGCATGCTCGAGGTACTTCTGCGTGCCGGCGACCCGGTGGCTGGCGATGGCAGCGATAGCGGCATTGCGTGCGCTCATGTGACTCCTGCTGGGCGGGTGTGGCGGCGTGGCGGGCGATGGTGCGCTAGAAGGCCTCGAGATAGCGGTCCAGCTCCCACTGGGTGACCTGGGTCCGGTACTCGTCCCACTCGGCGCGCTTGGCGGACACGTAGTGCGACAGCACATGGTCGCCCAGCGCCTCGACGATGACCGGGTCCTTCTCGAGCTCGTCGATCGCCTGGCCGAGCGTGCCCGGCAGCTCGCGGATGCCCTTCTCGGCGATCCGCGCGGCGTCCATCTCGAACAGCGACTCCTCGACCGGGTCGTGGAGCGTCAGGCCGCGCTCCACCCCGTCGAGCCCGGCCGCGATCATCGCGGCGAAGGCGAGGTAGGTGTTGGACGACGGATCCGGGCAGCGGACCTCGCACCGGGTGCCCTCGATGGACTTGCCGGGCGAGATCATCGGCACCCGGATCAGCGCGGACCGGTTGGTGCGACCCCAGGTGATGTAGGTCGGGGCCTCGTAGCCCGGGACAAGCCGCTTGTAGCTGTTCACCAGCGGCGCCAGGACCGCGATCATCCCGCGCGCATGGGCGAGGATGCCGGCCATGTACGACTTCGCCACGTCGGACAGGCCGTAGGGCGCGGTCGGCTCGGCGAACGCGTTCCGTCCCTCGGCGATCGAGTACAGGCTCTGGTGGGTGTGCATGCCAGAGCCGTTGATGCCGTGGATCGGCTTGGGCATGAACGTCGCGTACAGCCCGTGCTGCTGGGCGACCGCCTTGAGCGCGAACTTGAAGGTGATGGCGTTGTCCGCGGTCTTGAGCGCGTCCGCGTACTCGAAGTCGATCTCGTGCTGGCCCTCGGCCACCTCGTGGTGGGCGGCCTCGACGCTGATCCCGAAGGCCTCGAGGGCATCCACCATGTCCTGGCGGACCTCCTGGGCGAGGTCGGTGGAGAAGTCGAAGTAGCCGGCCTCGTCGTGCGGGAGCGGGGCGATCCGGCCGTCGTCGTCGCGGCGGAACAGGAAGAACTCCAGCTCCGGCCCGGTGTTCACGATGTACCCCAGGCGGCGGGCGCGCTCGACCTGGCGGCGGAGGACGTAGCGCGGGTCGCCGGCGAACGGCTCGCCCCGGGGCGTGAACACGTCGCAGATCACGCGGGCGGTGCCACGCGGGCCGCTGCCCGGCTGCCACGGGATCTCGTTGAACGTGCTCATGTCCGGCTGCAGGTACTGGTCGGACTCCGCGATCCGCGTGAAGCCCTCGATCGAGCTGCCGTCGAACCAGGTGCCGTGGGCGACCGAGTCCTCGAGCCGGTGGATCGGGATCGTGACCGCCTTGACGACGCCCAGGATGTCGGTGAACTGGAGCTGGACGAAGCGGATCCCGGTCGCCCGGGCGGCCTCGATCCTGTCGATCGCGTCGCTCGTCTCCGCGAGTACCACGGGGCGTCCTCCTGCGGGCGGCGGCGCCGCGCCCGGGCGGGTGCCGGACCGGCGGGTTGTGCGTCCAGCACGACGCACGCGCCGACGCTACCGAATTGGCCGCAGTCTACCCGGCCGAGGCCCGCGACGGCGGGCGCGTTGCCGCGTCAGGACCGTCTAGAATTGTGCAGATTGCACGATTCGGACCGCAACCGAGAGTGCCAGGCGGAGGTCCGGATCGGCCAGGTCCCAGCCCGTGAGCGCCTCCAGGTTGCGGACCCGGTACGCGAGGGTGTTGCGGTGGATTCCGAGCGCAGCGGCGGCCTCGCCGGCCGCGCCGTGATCGAGGACCGCCCGGAGGGTCGCCAGCCGTTCGCGCACGCTCGCCGGCCGCCCGACGAGCAGCGGCTCGAGCAGCGCCGTCGCCTGG
>MGOE01000126.1:43933-45500 GCA_001797035.1 Chloroflexi bacterium RBG_16_72_14 | reverse complement strand
CGCCGGCTGCTGGCCGAGATCGCCGCCGCCCTCCCCGCGGACCGGGCCGCGCTCGTCGAGGCGATCGGCGGCGATGACCCGCGCCGGGCCGACGCCGCGATCCGCACCCTGTGCGACCCGATGTACGCCCGCGCCCTGCGCGCCCTGCTGCGGGACACGATCAGCCCGGACATCATCCACGCGGGCATCAAGTACAACGTCATCCCCGGCGAGGCCGTGATCGAGGTGGACTGCCGCACGCTCCCGGGCACCATCGAGGCGGACATCCGCGAGGAGCTCCTGGCCCGCCTGGGCATCCTCGCCGCGCACTGCACGATCGAGCACGTCCTGGGCGCGATCCCGGTCGAGGCACCGGCCGAGGGCGAGCTGTACGAGCTCCTGGCGGCCACGATCCGCGCCCACGACCCGGACGGCATCCCGGTGCCCGTGCTCGCGCCGTTCGCCACCGACGCCAAGCACCTCGTCCGGCTGGGCGTCCCCGCCTACGGGTTCTCGCCGCTCCGGCTGGACCCCGACGAGCGCTTCCTCGAGCGGTTCCACGGCGTGGACGAGCGGGTCGGGCTGGACGCCCTTCGATGGGGCCTGCCGGTCCTGTTCGACGTGGTCGCGACCTACTGCGGCTGACCGGCGACCGACCCGCGGCTGACGGCGAGGCCGGCCTCAGCTTCCCCGGCGCACCAGGCGACCCCGCCGGCTGATGGCGCCGGTCGCGAGCGCGGCGACCCCCATCGCGATCAGGGCCCGCTCGCTGCGGGGCAGCGGTCGCACCGCCGCCAGGAACTGCTCGGCGCGCGCACGGTCCACGATCCGCAGCATGGCCTGGCCCCGCGGCGTGAGCCACACGGACCGCAGCCGCCCGTCGTCCACCTCGTGCCGCCGTTCCACGAGCCGCCGGCGGACCAGCCCGTCCACGAGCCGGGACGTGGCGGACGGCGACCGGCCGATCGCCTCCGCGAGGTCCGCCACGGTCGTCGTGGAGCCCTCGGCGAGGACGTACAGCGCGGCCAGCTGGGTGAACCCGAGGTTCAGCTCGCCCAGCTGGGACGCGAACCCCACCACCAGCTCCCGCCACAGCGCGCGGCCCATTGCCACCCGCTCCGAGATCTGTCGCACGTTCTGGATCCGCGTCCCGGCCGCCACGACGGGCGCGGACAGGTCCGCCTCGAACACGCGGGCAATCACCCGGCTGGGCGCGCCGCGGCGGCGCGGCCGGATGAGGGCCTCGGGCAGCTCGGGGCCCGCGGCGGGGTCGGTGGCGCGGGGGCGGCGCGCCTTCCTGGGGCGCGCGGACGATGGCTCGTCGGGCGGGGTCACGGGCGGATCCTCCTCGTCCGAGCGTAGGATCGACCGGAGATTCCTGCAAGCGTGCATGGAGTTCGGCGTGCTAGCGCGCCCGGGGGCTACGCTGGGGCCCGATGAACCAGATCGCCTTCGTGTTCCCCGGCCAGGGCAGCCAGGCCGTTGGGATGGGCCGCGCCCTCGCCCAGTCCTCGCCCGCCGCCGCCAACGTCTTCCGCATTGCCGACGATGCCCTCGGCGAGCCGATCAGCCGCCTCGCCTGGGAGGG
>MGOE01000126.1:40768-43897 GCA_001797035.1 Chloroflexi bacterium RBG_16_72_14 | reverse complement strand
GCCGGCGCTCGTCGCGGCGTCGATCGCCTACCTCGAGGCCGTCCGCGAACAATGGGCGCTGCTCCACGTCGACGGCGCCGATCCCGCCTTCGCTGCCGGGCACTCGATGGGCCAGTACACGGCCCTCGTCGCCGCCGGCGCCCTCGACCTCGCCGACGCCGTCCGCCTGGTGCGCGAGCGGGGCGTGCGGATGCAGGCGTCGGGCACGGGGCGCGAGGGGCGGATGGCCGCCATCATCGGCCTCGACGACGAGCGGCTGCCGGATCTCGTCGAGCAGGCATCGGCCCACGGCGTGTTCGGCGTCGCCAACCGGAACTCACCGGGCCAGGTCGTGGTCTCCGGGGAGCGGCCGGCCGTCGAGGCGTCGCTGGGCATCGCGAAGGCCCTCGGCGCCCGGCGCGCCATCGAGCTCCCGGTCTCTGTCGCCGCCCACTCCCCGCTCATGGCCGAGGCCGCGGATGGCATGCGCGGGGTCCTCGCCGGCATCACCTTCCGCGACCCGCATCCCCCCCTCCTCGCCAACGCGGACGCCCGCCTCATCACGACCGCCGACGCCTGCCGCGCGGAGCTCGTGAACCACCTGACCACGGGCGTGGACTGGGTGGGCGCGATCCGGGCGATGCGCGCGCGGGGCATCACCACCTTCGTCGAGATCGGTCCCGGGCGCGTTCTCACCGGGCTCATCAAGCGAATCGACGCCGATGCGGTCGCCATTGCCACCGACGACCCCGCCGCCGCCGACCGCCTCGCGATCCCGTTCGGCGACACCGCCGCCGAAGCCGCCTACTGACCGGCCGTCCGCCGGGACGGTCATCCCCGCCCATACACACTCGAGAGGAACCTGTGCGCCAGCCCGATTTCACCCGCCGCGTCGTCGTCACCGGCCTCGGCGTCGTCAGCCCCGTCGGCAACGACAAGGACACTGCCTGGTCCAACCTCGTCAACGGCGTCTCCGGGCTGGGCGAGATCACGAAGTTCGACGTGACGCCGTATGAGCGCCGGTGGGCCGGCGAGGTCAAGGACTTCGAGCCCACCAGGTGGATGGAGCCCAAGGCCGTCCGCCGGAGCGAGCCGGCGATGTGGTTCGGCGTGGCGGCGGCCAAGCAGGCGGTCGCGGACGCGGGGCTCGAGATCACCGACGCCAACCGCGAGGAGATCGGGGTCGTGTTCGGCTCCGGGGCCGGCGGCCAGAACCTGATGATCGACAACTGGCGGACCCTCCTCGAGCGCGGCCCTGACCGCGTCTCGCCCACGTTCATCGCCAACGGCCTCGTGGACTCCACGTCGGGGATGATCGCGATCGAGACCGGCGCCATCGGCCACAACATCTGCGTGGTCACCGCGTGCTCGACCGGCACCAACTCGGTCGGCGAGGGCGCCGAGATCATCCGCCGGGGCGACGTCCACACCGTGATCGCGGGGTCCACCGAGATGCCGCTGCTGGAGGTCGCGCACGCCGGCTTCGGCAACATGCGCGGGCTGGGCGCGCCCCGGGCCGGGATGCCGATCGCGGACGTCAGCCGCCCGTTCGACCGCACCCGGGACGGGTTCGTCCTGGGCGAGGGCGCCGGCGCGCTGATCCTCGAGGACCTCGAGTACGCACAGGCCCGCGGCGCGCGGATCTACGCGGAGGTCGTGGGCTACGGCTCCGCCGCCGACGGCTGGGACATGATCCAGCCGGTCGAGCGTGGCTCGGGGTCCGCCCGGGCGATGCGCGCGGCCCTCGAGCGCCGCGGCGTCCCGGCCGACGAGGTGGACGTGATCAACCCCCACGGCACCTCAACGCCGGTGGGCGACCGGCGCGAGGCCGAGGCCATCTGGACGGTGTTCGGCGACCGAGCGGCCCGAGATCGACAGTCGCTGGTGGTCAGCGGCACCAAGTCGATGACCGGGCACATGATGGGCGGCGCCGGCGCGTTCGAGGCGTTCGCCACGGTCATGACCGTGGCCGAGCAGGTCGTGCCGCCGACGATCAACTTCCGCGAGTTCGACCCCGAGGCCGACGTGTGGGTGGTCCCCGAGACCATCGAGCGCCCGGTGCGCTACGCGCTGTCCAACAACATCGGCCTCGGCGGCCATAACGCGGCCATCATCTTCAAGCGCTGGGACGGCCGGTAGGCGGCGCTACAATCGGGCCGATGCCCTGCCCCACGCTCGAGGAAGCCTGATCGTGCCCTCCGCCGACCTCGCGCGCCGTGCCGTCGTGACGGGCCTCGGCGCCGTGATGCCCAACGGCAACGACTTCGAGACCTACTGGGCGAACCTCCGGGCCGGCGTCACCGGCACCCGCCTGATCCGGTCGTTCGACGCCTCGGGGTTCGAGGTCCGGATCGCGGCCGAGGTGCTGGATTACGACCCGGGCTCGGTGATGGACCCCAAGATGGCGCGCCGGATGAGCCGGTTCATCCACCTCGCGATGGGCGCCGGCACGGAGGCGGTGGCCGACAGCGGGATCGACTTCGCGGCCATGACGCCCGAGCAGCGCGACCGCGTCGCGACCGTCGTCAACACCGGCGGCGGCGGGATCGAGGCGATCATCGACGGCACGCACGTCCACGACACCAAGGGCCCGCGCTTCGTGTCCGCGTTCGCGGTGCCCGCGCTGTCGGGCTCGATGGCCGGCTGCCTGCTGTCGATGGAGTACGGCCTCACCGGCCCGGTCATGACCCAGGTCGCCGCCTGCGCCACGTCCGTCATCGCGTTCCACGACGCGCTGCGGCTGATCGCCACCGGCGAGTGCGACGTCGTGCTGGCGGGCGGCTCCGAGGCACCGATCGTGCCGATGGGGGTCGCTGCCCTGTCCAACATGGGCGCCCTGTCCAAGCGCAACGACTCGCCCGAGACCGCGTCGCGCCCGTTCGACCTGACCCGTGACGGCTTCGTCCTGGGCGAGGGCGCGGGCGTCGTGGTCGTGGAGTCCGCCGAGCATGCGCTGCGGCGCGGGGCCACGCCCATCGCCGAGGTCCTGGGCGGGGCGCTGACCGCGGACGCGTTCCACATCAGCGCGCCGGACCCGTCCGGGCGCGGCCAGGCCCGGGCGATGACCAACGCGCTGCGGAACGCCGGCGTGGCGCCGGACGAGGTGGACTGGATCGTCGCCCACGGCACGTCCACGTCGCTCAACGACTC
>MGOE01000126.1:38432-40696 GCA_001797035.1 Chloroflexi bacterium RBG_16_72_14 | reverse complement strand
GATGATCGGCCACCTGGTGGGCGCCGCCGGCATCGCCAGCGCGCTGGCGGCCCTGGGCGGAATCCGCGACGGGGTGATCTCCCCCACCGCCAACCTGCACACGCCGGACCCGGCCTGCGACCTCGACTACGTGCCGCTCGTGGCGCGCAGGGCGAAGGTCGACACCGTGGCGGTGAACGGCTTCGGCTTCGGCGGCCAGAACGCGGTCGCGATCTTCCGCCGGTTCGAGGCGTGACGAGGCGCTCTCGCGAGCCTGGTTACATCGGATTGGATGTGACTGTTATCATCTCGGCGTGATCAGGACGCAGGTCTCCCTCACCGACGACCAGATGCGGCGCCTCCGCCGGGAGGCACGCCGACGGCACGTGTCCATGGCTGCGGTCATCCGCGATGCGGTCGACCGGGTCGTGCCCGACGAGGACGCGCTGCGGCGCGACCGCATCGACAGCCTCCTGGCTGCGGCCGGCTCTGCCGCGTCCGGAACGGGCCTGGTCGCGCGGGACCACGACGCCGAGCTGGCTGCTGGCCGCTGGTGACGCTGTTCGTCGACACGAGCGGGATCCTCGCCCTCGTGGACCGCGACGATCCAGAGCACGCGGGAGTCGTCGAGGCGTTCACGCTGGGTCGATCCGAGGTCCTCGCGACCCACGCCTACGTCATCGTCGAAACCCTCGCGGTGGCACGCCGGCGCTTCGGCCCCGCAGTCACAGCAGACCTCATCGACCGCGTCATCCCGGCCATCGACGTGGCGCCGGTCGACGCGGATCTGCATGCCGCCGCGGTCGCGGCCTTCCGTGACACGGTCGAGTCATCGGTCTCGCTCGTGGACCGGACGAGCTTCGCCTTCATGCGCCGGGAGGGCATCGAGCGCGCAATCGCCATCGACGCCGACTTCCGTACCGCGGGTTTCGACACGCTCCCGTGACGGGTGCGGTCAGCCCCGGAGCGAGCGACCCTCGAACGCCGCCAGGCGCGCGATCACGTCGTCGGGGATCGAGCGCGGGCGCTCCGTGGCATAGTCGTAGAGGACCTGGACGCCTTCGGCGGTCGCCACCAGGCGGGCGTGGCCGAGGGGCGACTCGTGCGCGGTCAGGCGGTGCTCGAGGGTGAACGAGGTCCGGCCGATCCGCCCGACCCGGGTCTCGACCATCAGGCATTCGCCGAAGTAGACCGGCGAACGGAACGCAACCCGGATGTCGGCCAGGATCAGTGACTCCTCGGCGCCGTGGGTCACCAGGGCGAACCGCTCCCCCGTCGCCTCCTCCCAGTACGCGATCCGCGCCGACTCGCAGTAGGTCAGGAAACGCGAGTTGTTGGCGTGGCCCATCGCGTCCGTGTCGCCGAACCGGACCTCGATCTCGAGCCGGTGCGGGAAGTCGCCCGGCAGGTCGCGCGGGTCGGGCGGGACCTCGATCCGGATCCGGAGAGGCGGCTCGGGGCGGGGCTCGAGCGGGGAGTCGGTCACGGACGCAGTGTAGGGCGCGGACTACCCGATCGTGCCCAGGTTGACGACCTCGGAGGTGGACTGGGTGTCGACCGGGGCGTCGGGGTCCGCCTCGTACAGGACGCGGGTGTCGTCCGCGCTCGTGGTGACGTACACGATCGGAATGTGGTGCTTGCCCGAGTCGTCGCGCCTGGTCTTGGACTGGGTGAACGCGTTGTCCATCATCGGACCCAGCGAGTCCTCGAGCCGCCCGCCGCTCTCGAGGCCACCCTTGATCTTCTCGCCCAGGCCGCCCATCAGCCCCACGGTCTTCTGGATCGCCGCCGACTTGGCGGCGGGCACGGAGTCGCCGGTGACGGCGTCCTCGCCGGCCGCCTGGTTGATCGACTGCCTGGCCGCGAAGCCCGTCAGGCTCCAGCCGGCATCGAGGTCCGCGACGTGTTGCGCCTCCGCGCCCACGATCTTCCCGGCCGCCGTCGCGCTGACCCGGATGTAGTAGTCCTTGCCGGGGTGCCTGGGGTGCTCGGAGGGCATCTTGTAGCCCTCCTCGTTCTCGGGCGTGGCGAGGACGGGCCAGGCGTTGCCGGCGGCGTCCGTGGTCCTTGGCCTGGCCTCGTAGTCGAACGGCGGGATCCAGCTGCGCTCGATGCTGAGGTTGAAGCTCGGCCAGATCTCGATGTCCTTGCGCGCGTAGAACGTCTGGCCCATGGCGCGCGGGAAATCCGGGTGCCGGCCGAACCGGTAGGCGCCGACCGCGAGCACGCCGTCGCGGGCTGCCACGGCGAAGCCCTCGGGCGCCCGCGTCCCGGGCGAGCGCGTG
>MGOE01000126.1:33770-38372 GCA_001797035.1 Chloroflexi bacterium RBG_16_72_14 | reverse complement strand
CCGGGGCCCGGGCGAGCCGCCGCCGCGCCGTCGCGCCCGAGCAGCTGGAGGACCGCCCGGTTGCCGGCCAGGCGCTGCAGTCGAAGGAGGGCGGCGACGGGCGAGGCGTCCGCGGCGGTATCCGTCGCTCGCTCGGCCCCCTGCGGACCCGCGGGCGCAAGGTCGCGCGCGGGTGCGTGCGTGCGAGCCCCCTCGACGCCTTCGGACACGCGGTCCCTCCGTGTGGTCGTGACCCTCGGCGCGGCAGCCTGGCGATGGCGACCCCGGCCGCGAGCGTGCCATGGCCCGATGCTCGGGTCCCACGCACCGGCGGGCACCCGATCGGGCACCGCGGGCTGCCCGATCGGGCACGTCACGAGGTCGGAGTCGGAGCCGGCGCCCCAGGCATCGTTCGGGTTGCGCGGTCGGCCGCCGCTGCCGCCAGCCGCTGCTCCCGTCGGTCGCCGGGAGACGCAACGAGCGCACCATGCGACGTTCCGGTCGCTGGGCGGCCGAGATGGCGCACGCCGCAGGGCTTCCATGAGACGAACGCGTCGCTGCGCGACCACTCCGTCTCGGCATGCGCCCGCAGGGTCGCTGGGAGACCGGACGGGTCACCCGGCGGCGGTGGCAGACGCGGCGCTCGCGGCGGCGGTTGTCGCGGCGCTCGTGGAGCGGCTCAGCGCCGCTCCACCACCAGCTCGCCGACCATGCCGGCCTCCGCGTGCCCCGGGATCGAGCACATCACCATGTACCTGCCCGGCTCATCGAGGACGAAGCGGAGCTTCGCGGTCTGCCCCGGGCGGGCGGGGACGTCCAGGTTCGGCACGCCATCGACCATCCAGTCGTGGACGACCGGGTCCTCGTTGGTGAACTCGAGGACGACCCACTCGCCGGCGGTCACGGTCACGTTCGCGGGCTCGAAGCGGACGTCGCGCGCCGTGACCTCGATCCGGCGCAGGCTCGCGTCCACCGCCCGGTCCGCGGCCAGCACGCCGCCCGCCAGCGCGAGTCCCACCAGCCCGACGCCAACCAGGAACGCGCCATCGCGGAGGACACCCAGCGGCCCGCGGCGGAGCTGGGTCACGCGCCCCGGGCGCACGTCCACGCCGCGCAGGCGCAGCGAGTTGGTGACGACGCTGACCGACGACAGCGCCATCGCCCCCGCGGCCATGGCGGGGTTGAGCGTGATCCCGAACGCCGGGTACAGGACGCCCATCGCGATCGGGATCAGCAGCACGTTGTAGGCGAACGCCCAGAACAGGTTCTGGCGGATCACGCGCACGGTCGCGCGCGACAGCGCGATCGCGGACGCGACCAGGCGCGGGTCACCGCCGACGAGGGTCACGTCGGACGCCTCGATCGCGACGTCGGCGCCGGTCCCGATCGCCACGCCCAGGTCCGCCCGGGCGAGCGCCGGGGCGTCGTTGATGCCGTCGCCGACCATGGCGACCTTGCGACCCTCGCCCTGCAGGCGCTCGATGACCGCGTCCTTGTCCGCGGGCAGGACCTCGGCGATCACGCGGTCCGCGGGGATGCCCACCTGGCGCGCCACGGCCTCCGCGGTGACGCGCGCGTCGCCGGTGAGCAGCCACACGTCGAGCCCGGCCTCGCGCAGCTGGGCCACGGCCTCGCGCGACTCGGCCTTGACCGGGTCCGAGATCGCGACCATGCCGGCCGCCGCCCCGTCGACCACGACGAACACGACGGTGCCGCCCTCGGCCGCAGCGTCCCGGGCGGCGTCCGCGAGCCGGGCGATGTCCACGCCCTGCTCCTCCGCCAGCCGGCGGCTGCCGACGATGACCTCCGCGCCGTCGATCGTCCCGCGCACGCCACGCCCGACGATCGCCTCGAACCCGTCCACCTTGCCGAACCCGAGCTCGGTCTCGCGCGCCTTGCGCACGATCGCCTCGCCGAGCGGGTGCTCCGACCCGGTCTCGAGGGCGGCCGCGAGGTCCAGCACGCGCTCCCCGGTGAACCCGGGCGCCGGCACGACCGTCGTCACCGCGGGCTTGCCCAGGGTGAGGGTGCCGGTCTTGTCCATCACGACCGTGTCAACACGCCCCGCGTTCTCGAGCGCCTCGCCGCCCCGCACGAGGATCCCGGTCTCGGCGCCCTTGCCGGTGCCGACCATGATCGCGGTGGGCGTGGCCAGGCCCATCGCGCATGGGCAGGCGATGATCACGACGCCGATGAACGCGGTCAGCGCGAGCGTCACCCGCGGCTCGGGACCGAACACGTACCAGGCGACGAAGGTGGTGGCCGCCACCACGATGACGGCCGGCACGAAGACCTCGCTGATCCGGTCGGCGAGCCGCTGGATGGGGGCCTTGGAGCCCTGCGCGCGCTGGACCAGCTCCACGATCCTGGCCAGGGCCGTGTCGCGGCCCACGTGCGTGGCGCGCATCACGAACGAGCCGGTCGTGTTGATCGTGGCGCCGATGACCTCGTCACCCGCCGACTTGGTGGCCGGGATTGGCTCGCCGGTGAGCATCGACTCGTCCACCGCGGAGGTCCCCTCGACCACGACGCCATCGACCGGGACCTTGTCCCCCGGCCGGACGCGGAGCAGGTCGCCGGGCACGACGACCGCGAGGTCCACGTCCTCCTCGACGCCGTTGCGGAGGCGTCGCGCGGTCGTCGCCTGGAGCCCGACCAGCCGCCGGATCGCGCCGGTCGTGCGGCCCTTGGCGCGGGCCTCGAGCCACCGGCCCAGCAGGATGAGGCCGATGATGATCGCCGCCGAGTCGAAGTAGGTCTCGGGGTGGAGCCCGGCCTCGTGGACGAACTCGGGCCACATCGTCACGAACACGGAGTACGCCCAGGCGGCGCTCGTGCCGAGGGCGACCAGGGTATCCATCGTGGCCCCGCCGTGGCGTCCCGCCCGCCAGGCCGCCCGGTAGAACCGGCCGCCCGCCCAGAACTGGACGAACGTCGCCGGCCACAGGATCAGCTTGTTGAGGTCCTCCATCGCGATCGATGTCTGGGGCGTGAACATCGCGACCATGAACACCAACGCGGCGGCGATCGAGACGCCGGCCTGGACCAGCGTCTGGCGCTGGGCGCGGGCGTGCTCGAGGTCGTCGGCACTGATCTCCGCCTCGAGCGACGCTGCCGTCGCGCCTTCGGCGGCGGCGGGCTCGGCCTTGACCTCGTAGCCGGCGGCCTCCACGGCCTTGACCAGCTCGTCGCGGCCGGCGAGCCCGGGGTCCACGAGGACCGTGGCCCGCTCGGTGGCGAGGTTGACGGACGCCTGCTCGACGCCCGGGGTCTTGCTGAGGAAGCGCTCGATGCGGTTCACGCACGAGGCGCAGGTCATGCCTTCGATGGGCAGCACGATCTCGATGGGGCGCGGGGCCTCGGACAGGGTCGTCATACTGGGGGGGAGTATAGCAGGCGGTCAAGGCCGGCCCCGACGGTCGTCATGGAGGCGGCGAGCCGGAGGTCAGCGGTGCAGCTCGAGAGCGACGCCCCGGAGACCCCACAGCAGCGCGACCGGGGCGAGCAGGGTACCGCCGGCCACGATGGCGAGGGCCGCCAGGAACGCCCGCGGGGCGTCGGCCAGCGTCTCGAGCACCTCCTCGACCGGTGCGGGGTCTGATACGACGGCGGCCACAACGATGCCGCCCACAACGAGTGCCGCGATCCCCGCCACGCCCCCGAGCACGGTCGTGCCCCGGCCCAGGCCGGTCCGCCATGATCGCCGGGGCATCCACCCCCGCAGGCGCGCGAGCGCCGCCGCACACAACGCCGTCCACGCGAGCGAGATCAGGATCGCCCCGAGCACGTCGGCCAGCCGGTGCCAGCCGGCGACGACCGTGCTCATTCCCACCGCGCTGGTCGCAACCGCGACGGCCAGCCCGGTCAGGCTGCGCAGGCGTCGTGGGACGATGAGGAGCGCGACGAGCCCGATGGACGCGACGACGGTCACGGTGCCGCTCGGGAAGCTGTTGCCCCGCGCATACGCGAGCGACCCGAGCAGCGCCGGTCGCTCCACGACCTCCTTGAGCAGCTGGCTCGTGAGATTGGCGCCGGCGATCGCGACGGCGGACGCGGCGACCAGGCCGAAGCCGCCCCGAGCCAGCGCCAGCGCCCCGAGGCCGATCGCCGCCGTGACCGCCGAGGCGATGGTCACGTTCGAGAGAATGTCGGCCGCCACGTCGGCGCTCCGCGGACCCGCGGTCTCCCGCCCGAACAGCGCGAGATCCGCCAGCCGCTGCCCGGTCTCCGTTTGCGTGGTGGCGACCCAGGCGAGCCCGGCCAGCAGGCCCGAGACGACGCCGACGAGGGCCAGCCTGCCCGCGCTCTGACTCACGGTCGCGACTGGCGTCCGAACCCCTGTGAAGTGCGGCCACCGCAGGCGCAGGACGAACCGGCGGGCCACGTGGGCGTCCCTCCCCGGGTGGTCGATGTCTGGCCCAGGATTGTGACAGCGGCCGTCCGTGACGTCCACGCGAACAGGACTCGGGGGTACGCTCCATGGGGCGGCCCGACCCACGACCCAGAGGTGTGCGATGGCCCTCCGCAGGCGCGCGTTCGGCGGCACCGATGGCTACTGGCGGATGCGCGAGCTCCTGCGCCGGGCGATGGTCGCCAACGGCCGCCGCGAGCGGTCGTGGCACG
>MGOE01000126.1:32692-33722 GCA_001797035.1 Chloroflexi bacterium RBG_16_72_14 | reverse complement strand
CGGCCTCACCTGGAGGCGGGGCCCTCCGTCTGCCAGTCGAGCCACGTCTCGGGCTCGATGCGGGGCCGGGCGACCCAGGCCTCGCCGCCGCGGAGCGCGATCTCGGGCGGCAGCGGGTGCGACAGGAAGAACGGCATCGACTCGGTGGCGCCGTAGGCCCCGACATCGAGAACGGCCACGAGGTCGCCCGGGTCCGGCAGCGCCATGAGCGCCGCCTGGGCGAACACGTCCAGCCCCGAGCACAGCGGGCCGGCGACGGTCACCGGGAACCGCTGGGCGTTCGCGGACCCGGGCGCGGCGGCCGCTCCCGTCAGCGCCCGGACCCGGTGCTCCTGCCCGACGAGCGCCGGCCGCAGCAGGTGGTGGATGCCGCCGTCGAGGATCACGACGTGGTCTTCGCCCACGCGCTTGCGGTCCACGACCCGGGTGACGTAGGCGCCGGCCGGGCCGACCAGGAACCGGCCGGGCTCGAACAGGACCCTGGAGCCCGCGGTGGCGGGGTCGGAGGCGAGGCGTCCGGCGAGGGCCGCCAGCCGGATTCCCAGGACGCGCAGGTCCAGCGGCTCCTCGTGGGGCTCGTACGGGATGCCGAGACCGCCGCCCACGTCCACCAGCCGGAGCGGGAATCCGGCCGCGGCCGCCAGGTCGCGGCCGGCGCTCACCGTCGACTCGACGTGCGCCGCCAGGGCGCCGGCGTCGAGCAGGTTCGACGCCCCGAACGCGTGGAGGCCCAGCAGCTCGAGCCAGGGCGACGCCGACGCCCAGGCCGCCGCCCCGCGCAGGTCTGCCGCGTCCATGCCGAACTTGCCGGCGCCGTCGTCACCGACCAGGCGGACCCGCTCCAGCCGCGCGGCCTCGGACACGGCGGCACGGAGCAGGACCGCCTGGCGCCGGCCGCGCGCTTGCGCGATCCGCGCCAGCCGCCGCAGCTCGCCGGGCGACTCGACGGTCACCACGCGAACGCCGGCCTCGACGGCGTGCGCCAGCTCCTCGTCCCGCTTGCCGGGGCCCGTGAACACGATCCGATCGG
>MGOE01000126.1:30189-32398 GCA_001797035.1 Chloroflexi bacterium RBG_16_72_14 | reverse complement strand
GCGGGCGGGACGGGCTGGCGGGCGGGCGGCGGTCCGGGCGGGCGGGCCAGGCTCATCGCAGCGCATCCTCCAGCGCGACCCGGGCGGCCGTACCGGCATCGCGGTCCTTGACCAGCAGGGCCACCGAGACGGACAGCCCGTGCTCCGTGGCAAAGGGCCCGCCGGCCGCCCGGCTTCCCGGCACCACCACGGCGCCGGGCGGGACCGCGAGCGGCGCGTCGGGCGTGCCGGACAGCACCCGGCCGCGGACCAGATCGTAGAGCCGCGAGGTGCCGGTGAGCACGACGCCGGCGCCGATCACGGCACCCGCTCCGATCAGCACCCCGTCGAGCAGCAGGCTGCCCGCGCCCACGAAGGCATCGTCCTCCACGATCACCGGCCGTGCCCCGGGCGGCTCGAGGACCCCGCCGATCGTGACCCCGGCCGCGAGGTGGACCCGCGCCCCGACCTGGGCGCACGAGCCCACCAGGACGTGCGAGTCCACCATCGCGTCCTCGCCGATCCAGGCCCCGACGTTGACGAACGAGGGCGGCATGATCACCACGCCGGCGCCGAGGTACACCCCGGCCCGGACGCTGGTGCCGCCCGGGACGACACGCCAGGGCCGGCCACCGGCCAGCGCCGCGTCTGCTTCCGAACCGTCGACGAGCGCCTTTGGCGGCAGCCCGACCCGGTCACGGAACCGGAGCGCCCCACCCAGGTCCCAGGTCGTCGTGCGCCGGTCGCGGAAACGGTCGAGGATCGCGGCCTTGACCTCCGGGTCGGCGCGCCAGCCGCCCGGTGCCGCCGGGTCCGGGACGGCGGCTCGGCGCCGGCCGGCATCGAGCGCCTCGAGGATCGACCCCGCGACCTCTGCGGCCGCGTCGAGCGTGGTCATGCCGCCGCCTCCGAGACCGGGGCGACCGACTGCCGGCCGCCGCCGTCGACCAGGCCCATGGCGCGCAGCAGCGCGACCAGCCGATCCCGCGGCGCGTCCGCGAGCGGCAGCAGCGGCGCCCGCAGGTCGTCCCGCTCGAGGAGGCCCATCGCGAGCATCGCGGCCTTCGCCGGCACCGGGTTCGGGGCGCCCTGGAAGTTCGCCCGGAACAGGGGCAGCCAGCGGGCGTGGATCCGGCGGGCCTCGTCCCAGTCGCCGCGATGGGCCGCGGCCACCAGGGCGGCCATCTCGCCCGGGACCTCGTTGCTCGCGACCGACACCACGCCGTCGCCGCCCATCGCGAGGACGGCGAGCGTCGCGGCATCGTCGCCGGCCAGCACCGCCACGTCCGGCGGCCGGTCGCGGCAGATCACGGCCAGCTGCTCGATGTTGCCGCTCGCCTCCTTGACGGCCACGATCCGGGGGTGCTCTGCGAGCCGGAGGAAGGTCTCCGCCTCGACATTCGCGCCCGTGCGCGACGGGACGTTGTAGACGACGACGGGCAGGCTGCCCTCGTCGGCGATCGCCCGGAAGTGTGCCTCCAGCATCCGCTGGTCGGGGCGGTTGTAGTACGGGGTGACGACGAGGGCCGCGTCGGCGCCCAGGGCGGCGGCCCGCCGGGTGGCCTCGATCGAGGCGCGGGTGTCGTTGCTGCCCGTGCCGGCGATCACCGGGATCCGGGCCCGGGACGGGCGCTCCGCGACGGTGGTCACGGCGATCTCGATGAGCCGGTCGCGCTCGTCGGGGGTGAGCGTGGGCGCCTCGCCGGTGGTGCCGACGGGGACGATCCCGTCGATGCCGGCCAGGACCTGCCAGGCGACCAGCCGGCGGTAGGCGGCCTCGTCGATGCGCCCGTCGGCGTCGTATGGCGTCACGAGGGCGGTGAACGCGCCGCGCAGGCGGGGGGTTCGAAGCTGGCCGGAGCGGGTGCTGCGGGGCATGGCGGATTCCTCTCCCTGGCTGTGATCAGGCGGTGACGGTGGAACGTGCCGGGGACAGCAGGTCGTCCACGACGGCGTCGAAGGGGTGCAGGCCGGGCGCTCGGGGCTCGAGGACCAGCCATCGGGCGGCCGCGATGGCGCCCTCGGCGTAGGCGCTGCGGTCCCGCGCGGTGATCCGCAGCTCGACGGACTCGCCGGTGCCGTCGAACGTCACGAGATGGGTGCCCGGCGCGGCGCCGGCCCGGACGCCGACGACCTCGAGGACGGGCCGCTCGTCGCCCGCCTGCCCGACCTCGAGCGCCCAGCGCTCGTCCGCGGCGGCCACGCGACGTGCGAGTGCGCGGGCGGTGCC
>MGOE01000126.1:30073-30167 GCA_001797035.1 Chloroflexi bacterium RBG_16_72_14 | reverse complement strand
CCGCCGGTGCCACTCGACGATCGAAGGCTCGAACCCGCCGGCGGCGGCGTACCAGCCGGCGGCAGCCTCGACGAGGCGGCCGAACAGCGCGGCG
>MGOE01000126.1:24238-30055 GCA_001797035.1 Chloroflexi bacterium RBG_16_72_14 | reverse complement strand
GCGGCCACCGCGGCAGCCCCGTGCTCCAGGAGCAGGGCGCGGACCCGCGGCAGGTCGGCGTCCCAGCCGGTGGCGGCGAGCACGAAGGCACGGTGCCCGGCGGCGAGCGCCTCGGCGGTGTTGCCGGCGACGGCGTGGCCGCCCGACGCGTCGACGACCACGTCGGCCCGCACGGCCGCGTCGAACCGCGGCCTGCCCGACGGTCGCCCAACGAGCACGGGCGCGGGCCACCCGGCAGCGATCGCGGCACCCGCGATCGCGCCACCGAGCCGGCCGGGCCCGCAGACCAGGAGCTGCATCCTCGAACATCCTTCCTCGGGTGGAGCCCGGGTTCGGAGGTCCGAGGAATCACAAAGGCCGCGGCACCGATCGTGGTGTCCGCGGCCCCTCGGCGCCTCCGGTCCCGGAGGCTCCTCGGTGTCGTCGCTCGCGCGGCGTCAGAGCCCCAGGACCCGAGCCTCCCGGCTGGGCCGCCAGAGCTTCTTCTTCGCGTCGAAGCTGACGAAACGGTGCGACATGGCTCGCGCAGTGTGCCGGATCGTCGGCGACCGTGCAACCATTGATCCGTGCCCCCGGTTCGCGAGCGCATCGTCACCGCCGTCGCCGACAGCCCGTGGGGCCCGGCGCGCGTCGCGGCCGGACCCAGGGGCGTGCTGGCGGTGTCGCTGCTGACACCCGCGGACGCGTTCGAGGCCGGGATCGGCCGGCGCGGGCTGGGCGAGCTCGTCGCGCTCGAGGACGCGCCGCCCGGCCCGGCGCGCGACCTGGCGGGTCTGGCCCGGGACCTCGTGGAGGCGATGCTCGCGGGCGAGGCGCCGCCGGTCGACGCGCTGCCGGTGGACATCGCCGACCGGTCTGCCTGGGATCGGCTGGTCCTCGAGGCGGTCCACGCGATCCCGCGTGGCCGGGTGGCGAGCTACGGCGAGATGGCGCGGCGGATCGGGCGGACGGGGGCGGCCCGGGCGGTGGGCGGGGCCGTCGGGCGCAACCCGGTCGGGCTGCTGATCCCCTGCCACCGGGTGATCGCGGGCGACGGGACGCTCGGCGGCTACGGCGTGGCGGCGTGGGGCGGCGAGGAGGCCGCCCTTGACCTCAAGCATGATCTGCTCGTGCTCGAGGGGGTCGTCGTGGCACGCCGGCGTGTCGCACAGCCGACACCAGGGCCTGCCGGGCAAACGCCTCGTCGATCACCGTTCCTCCCAGTGGCGAGACCCGAATCCTGAGCGGCGCGGGCCGTACACTTCGCGCCAGTCACGCGTCCCGGATCGCGCCCACGATCCTGCCGACGCGCGCTGTTCCGGGACGGTGGAGGGTCGGGATGCGGCGGTGGACGGTGGCAGGGACCACGATGGGAACGGCGGCGTGAGCGGGGCCGTCGAGGTCGGCCGGAAGATCTCGCCGACCGCAGTGTTCCGCAGGCGCGACTTCGTGCTGATGTGGATCGCCCAGCTCGTGTCCACCGCCGGCTCGTCGCTCACGGACCTTGCCGCCGGCATCTACGTGTACGAGAAGACCGGTTCCGCGTTCCTGGTGGGCGTCACGCTGATGGCGACCGCGGTGCCGAGCCTCGTCGTGGGCCTGATCGCCGGCGTGTTCGTGGACCGCTACGACCGCCGCTCCGTGATGCTGGCCAGCAACCTCGCCCAGGCGGTGATCGTCGCGGTCATCCCGTTCCTGATCGGCGTCGACGTCGCGCTCCTGTTCGTCGCGATCCTCGTCAACGCCGGCGTCAAGCAGTTCTTCGACCCTGCGTACGAGAGCCTGATCCCCGAGATCGCGAGCGACGAGGAGCTGACGGCCGCCAACGCGTTCCTGTCGATCGCGTCCTTCGGGTCCACGGCCATCGGCTTCGCGGGCGCCGGGCTGCTGGCCTCCGCGTTCGACATCAACTGGGCGTTCTGGATCGACTCGCTCACCTTCCTCGTCTCGGCCGCCTGCATCTGGGCCCTCAAGGTGCGGTCCAGGATCGAGGTCCAGGAGGACACGTCGGTCGGCGTGGTCATCGACAACCTCAGGACCGGCATCCGGACCATCTTCGACACGCCGATGCTGCGCTCGCTGTTCCTGATCGGCGCGCCCACGTTCTTCGCGTTCGGCCTGTGGAACGTCCTCCTGCTGCCGATGTCGATCACGGTCCTCCGCGCCTCGGAGTTCGAGTACGGCCTCCAGGAGGGCCTGACCTCGGTCGGGTTCGTCGCCGGCAGCCTGTTCATGGCGCGCTTCAGCGACCGCCTGCCCACCGGACTGTGGGTATTCGTGGGCCTGATGGGCATGGGCGTCGCGGGCATCTTCTACGGGCTGTCGCCCGCGATCTGGATCGCCATCCTGTGGGTGATCGTCAGCGGCTTCTTCAACTCGCCCTCGTCGGTCGCGCGCCAGACCCTGCTCCAGCGCAACACCCCGCGCGAGCTGCGCGGCCGCGTGTTCTCCGCCCTGTTCGTGATGCGCGACGTGATCTTCCTGCTGGGCATGGCGGGCGCCGGTCTGGCCGACATCCTGCCGGTCCGTGGCCTCCTGATCGTCGCGTCGGTGATCCTCGTGGCCACGGCGCTGGCGGCGCTGGTCGCGCCTGGCATCGGCCGGCCGGCCGCCGAGTGGCGCCGGGGCCTGGCCGCGCTGCGCGCCGCACCCGCCGTCGTCGAGGCCGCCGTGCGGCCCGCCACGCTCGCGGACTTCGACCGGCTGGTCGGACGGCTCGCGACGTTCAGCCGCCTCAACGACACCCAGCGCGCAGCGTTCATGCGCGACGCCCTGGTCCGCGACGTCCCGGAGGGCGCCCGCGTGGTGACCCACGGAGATCAGGCAGCGGCCGCGTACTTCATCCTCGAGGGTGAGGCGGCCGCCGGCATCCCGGATCCCGAGGGCGGCTACCGCGGCCTGTCCACGATGGCCGCCGGCGACTTCTTCGGCGAGATCGCGGCGCTCACCGGCAGCCCGCGCACCGCCGACGTGGTGGTCACCCAGCCGAGCCGGCTGCTCGAGGTGCCGGCCGCGGCGCTGCGCGGGGTGATGGATGTCCCGGAGGTCAACAGCCTGCTGCTTTCGACGCTGACCGAACGGCTGCTCCGGACCAACCGGCCCGACCTGCCGCGCTTCGCGACGATGGACCGCTCCGCGCTCCGCGAGCTCAAGACCAGGGCCCCCACGGTCGAGGCGCTCCCCAAGGCGTACGAGCAGGGCTGACGGGTCGTCGCGGCGGCATCGCCCGGCGTGGTCATTGGACCGCGGCCCTAGACTCACCAGCCATGGACACGGTGCGCTGCCCGAGCTGCGGAGAGGAGAACCCCTCGAGGTTCCGCCTGTGCGGCTTCTGCGGCACCTCGCTGGCGCCGCCGGAGACGATCAGCTGCCCGTCCTGCGGCGAGGAGAACCCGGGCAAGTTCCGGTTGTGCGGGTTCTGCGGCACGCCGCTCGCGGGTGGGGCCGCCTCGGCGCCCGCGCCGCCCGGCGGCGCCGCACCCGCATCGTCCGGCGGCGCCGCGCCGGTCGCGCCGCCGGCGATCCTGCCCTCCGCCGAGGTCCGCAAGCCGGCCACGTTCATCTTCGTGGACCTCAAGGGCTCGACCGCGCTCACGGAGCAGATCGACCAGGAGGCCATGTCCGAGATCAAGCGGACGTACTTCACGGCGATGGCCGCCCAGATCGAGCGCCACGGCGGCACGATCGAGAAGTACATCGGCGACGCGATCATGGCCGTGTTCGGGATCCCCAAGGCCCACGAGGACGACGCACTGCGGGCGGTGCGCGCCGCCCACGGCATGCAGCAGGAGCTGAGCCGGCTCAACGCGCAGTTCCTGCCGTTCTACGGCGTGGAGCTGGCCAACCGGACCGGCGTAAACACCGGCGAGGTCGTCGCCAACATCGACCCGTCCGCCAACCAGCAGCTCGCGACAGGCGACACGGTCAACGTCGCGGCCCGCCTGGAGCAGGCGGCTCCCGCCAATGAGATCCTCATCGGCGAGACCACCTACGACCTCGTCCGGGCCCACGTGGACGTCGAGCCCGTGGAGCCGCTGGAGCTCAAGGGCAAGGCCGAGCGCGTGCCGGCCTATCGCCTGCTGGCGGTTCGTGACGCCACCGTCGAGGGTGCCCACCTGGCCCGCCGGGCACCCCTCATCGGGCGGACCGGGGAGATGGCGGAGATCCGCGCCGCGTTCCGGGCAGTTGTCGCCGAGGGTGGCGGCCGGCTGGTCACCCTGGTCGGCGAGGCCGGCGTGGGCAAGAGCCGGCTGCTGGACGACATGCACGACGAGGTCGCGAGCGAAGCGACGGTCGTCCATGGACGCTGCCTCCCGTATGGCGACGGGATCACGTTCTGGCCGATCGTCGAGGTCGTGCGCGACGCCGCACGGATCGCCGCCGACGACGTGCCGGACGTCGCGCGCGGCCGCATCGCGGACCTGCTGGCGGGGAGCCCCGAGGCCGACCAGATCCTGGACCGCCTGTCGTCGGTCATCGGCCTGTCCGCGTCACGCTACCCGGTCGCGGAGATCTTCTGGGCCGCGCGCAAGCTGCTCGAGGTGCTGGCCGCGACGCGTCCCGTGCTGGTGCTGTTCGAGGATATCCACTACGCCGAGCCGACGTTCCTCGAGCTGCTGGAGCACCTCGTCGAGACGCTGCCCGGCCCTCCATCGGTCCTGATCCTGTGCGCCGCCCGCCTGCCGCTGCTCGAGAAGCGGGCGGACTGGAGCACCGCGGACCGCATGTCGCGGCTGCAGCTCACGGCTCTCGCGGACGCCGACGCGGAGCGCCTGGTGGAGGGCCTGCTGGGCACGTCGGTGGAGGCGGGCGTGCGGTCGCGCATCGTGTCGGCGACCGAGGGCAATCCGCTGTTCACCGAGCAGCTCGTCTCGATGCTCGTGGACAAGGGGCACATCCGCCGGACCGAGGCCGGCTGGCAGCCCGTGGGCGACGTCGCCACCCTGGCCGTCCCGCCGACGATCCAGGCGCTGCTGGCCGCGCGGCTCGACGACCTGTCGCGCGAGGAGCGGGCGACGATCGAACCTGCCTCGGTCATCGGGCTCGTGTTCGCACAGCCCGCCGTGGCCGAGCTGGTGCCGGAGCCGGTGCGCCCGCTCGTACCCGCCAACCTGTCCGCGCTGGACCGCAAGCAGCTGCTCCAGCGCGAGGGCACGATCGAGTCGGAGGACGTCGCCTACCGCTTCCGGAACCTGCTCATCCGGGACGCGACCTACGGCAGCCTGCTCAAGCGTGCCCGCGCCCAGTTGCACGAGCGATTCGTGACCTGGGCCGAGCGGGTCAACCGCGAGCGCGGTCGGGAGGAGGAGTTCGAGGAGATCCTCGGCTACCACCTGGAACAGGCGTACCGCTACCGGACGGAGCTCGGCCCGCTGGACGCCGAGGGGCGCACGCTCGCCGCACGGGCCGCGGCCAAGCTCGGCAACGCGGGGCGGCGCGCGTTCGCGCGCGGCGACCTCCCCGCGGCGGCGTCGCTCCTGCGACGGACCGTGGCGCTCCTGGACCCGAGCGATCCTGTCCGCATCGAGAACCAGGCGGAGCTCGGCGAGGTCCTGCTCGAGGCCGGCGACTTCGCCGAGGCGACGGCCGTGCTGGAGGCGGCGATCGCCGGCGCCGAGGCGATCGGCGACGAGCGGCTGCGGGCGCGTGCGCGGCTGGGCCGGCTGGGGATCGCGCTCTACGCCGAGGAGCTCGAGCCCGGCGCCGCCGGGCGCGCGCTCGACGAGGCGACGGAGGCGGCGGCGCTGTTCGAGCGTCGCGCCGACGACGCCGGAGTGGCCAGGGCCTGGCGGCTCATCGGCAGCATCCATGCCACGAGTGGCCGGTACGAGGCCGCGG
>MGOE01000126.1:19773-24223 GCA_001797035.1 Chloroflexi bacterium RBG_16_72_14 | reverse complement strand
GGAGCACGCGACCCGGGCCGGCGACCGCCGCCTGGCGTCACGGGCCGCCGCGGGCTACGCGACGATCGCCCGAGCCGGCGCGATGCCGGCCGACCAGGTGGCCGAGCGCTGCGGCCCGCTGCTGGACCAGGTGGCCGGCGACCGCAAGGCGGAGGCGATGATCCTCGGTGTCATCGCGGTCTCCGAGGCGATGCAGGCCCGGTTCGATCGCGCACGCGAGCTGCACGCCCGCGCGAAGGCCATCCTGGGCGAGCTGGGGCGGAGCGTCGTCGCGGCGTCGACGTCGATCGAGGGGTCGCGGATCGAGATGCTCGCCGGTGACCACGCCGCGGCCGAGGCACTGCTGGACGTGGACTCGAGGGAGCTCGACGGGATGGGCGAGCGCTACTTCCGGTCCACGGTGGTCGGGCTGCTGGCGCACGCGCTCGAGGCGCAGGGGCGGCTCGACGAGGCCGATGCCGCGGTGGACCTCGCGGCCGCGCTCACGGACGAGGATGACGTCGAGTCGCAGATGCTGTGGCGGACGGCGCGCGCGAAGGTCCGCGCCCGGCAGGACCGCGGGGACGATGCGCTCGCACTGGCCGCCGAGGCCCTCGCGCTCGCCGCCGAGACCGACGACATCGACGTCCAGGGCGACGTCCACGCCGACTACGCGACCGTGCTGCGCCGGCTCGGGCGGGCGG
Organism: Chloroflexi bacterium RBG_16_72_14; assembly: GCA_001797035.1. GTDB lineage: Bacteria > Chloroflexota > Limnocylindria > Limnocylindrales > CSP1-4 > CAIXZV01. The sequence continues at coordinate 23,540 of MGOE01000126.1, read as the reverse complement.
ACGAGGCGACCGACCACTTCGAGCGCGCGAGGGAGCTCTACACGCGCAAGGGGAACGTGGCGCTGTCGCAGGTCATGGCGGCGGCGCTCGACGGGGCCGGCCAGCTGGCCTGAGCGGCGGCCTGCCGCCGACCCGGACGCCTCACGTCCGCGTCACGAAGAACGGGCCGCCCCGGAGGGCGGCCCGTTCGCGCGGCGGAGGGCAGACGGGTCAACCGAGGAGGCGCGTCTTCCCGTTGCCCGTCGTCTGCACGGTGATGGTGAGGATGTCGCCGCTCACCGATGCGGACCCGCAGTTCGTGGAGCTGGCCGTCTTGCAGGCGTTCTTCTTGGCCAGCGAGATCTCGGTCGTCGTGGTGCCGTCGTCGGCCGTGTGGACGACGACCAGCTTGTTGAGGGTCACGTTCTGCCCGTTGAGCACGACCTCGATGGTCCACGTGATCACGTCCCCGGTGGTGTCGCCCTCGATGTTCGCCTCGACCTCGTCGCCGATGCAGGTCAGCGACCCGAGGACGGGGCACGCGGCGCCCGCGTTCTCGCTCAGCGTGACCACCGACAGGTTGGCCGGCAGCTTGACCTTGGCCGACTGCCCGTTGGTGTTGTCCTCGTCGCCGAGGGCGCAGGTCGAGACCTCCTTGCTCGAGTTCCCTGGCCGGTACGCGCTCACGGCATCGCACGAGAAGCCGAGGATCGTCATCGTCCCCTGGGCCGAGAACGTGTCGATGTTCGATCCGTTGTCGTTGCCGCTCTCGGCGACGCTGACCACGCCCTCGGTCATGAACGTGGCGGCCGGCGTGTCCTCGGTCGTGTTGACGACGGCGTCGACGGTCACCGACCTGCGGGCGCCGAGCGTGCCCAGTGTGCAATCCAGGATCGCGCCGCCCGAGCAGCCGGCCGTGGTCGTCGCGATCGTGATGCCGGTCGGGAACCAGGTAGGTGGCGTCGCGTCGCCGTTGGGGGCCGAGAGGGGGTTGTCGTCCTGGCCCAGGAGCAGGTGGACGTTGTTGAGCGTCTGCTTGCCGTCGTTGGTGATCCTGACCGAGATCGGCGCGGACTCGCCGGCCGAGATCGTGAACGACGCGAGGACGCCCTCATCAACGCCGAACACGATGACCGTCTTCGAGGTCCCGCCCGACGGCGCTGCCGAAGCCGGAACCGAGACCGCGAGCGCCAGCAGGGACGCGGCGACCAGCCCCGCACCGACTCGCCTGACTGAATAACCCTTCACCGAACCCTCCGAGTCCCCGCTCCGCAGCGCCGCCGGCGACGTGGGACCAGTACCAAGGTCCCCCCGTCACCGGGCCGAATGTCACATCACGGTCGCATCGGGGATCGTGCGTGTCAAGGTCGCGTTCCTGACAGCCCGTGGACAGAACGCACCACCAGCCGGGTGTCGCCCAGGCGACAGCGCGCGCTCAGGACCGCGGGACGGGCCGCATCGGGTAGACGCCGACCACCACCGGCACGTCGGGGTCCAGCGACAGCTCGTACCCCACGTCGCCGCCCGCGAGCAGCTCCGCGACGAGTCGGCCCTCGGCGTGCGGGAGGCCCACGTACAGCCGTGTGGCGCCGACCCGGATCGGGGTGACGTCGTCCTCCACGCCGGCGATGCCGAACCGGCGACGGAGCTCGTGCATCGGGACCCAGGGCCGGCTCTTGATGAAGCGGCGCAGCTGCGCGACCGTGCAGGTGGGGCGGGATCCATCCGCGGACATCGCGTCGTCGTCCACGGGGCGGGCGTGCGCGACGGATCCGGGTGCCGAGCCACCGTGGGGCCGGGGCGCCGGTGGGGCAGGCGAGCGCAGGTGCTCGCGCTCGCGGTCGTCGGCGACCGCGACGGTCGATGGCCCGTTCGGGCGCGGGCCCGCCCCGGCGTGCGCGGGGACCAGGGCGATGGCGGCGCCAGGTGCGATGGCGGTGGCAGGTGCGCTGGCGGGTCCCTCGGCCGGTGCGATTCCCGGTCCCGGGCCGGGTGCGGCCGGCGCGACCGGGCCGGGGATTGCCGCCGTGTCGGCCGTCTCCCGGCGGGCGGGTGATGCGAGCTCGCGCGCGGGTCCGGGCTCACGCAGGGACGCAGGCTCGCGCACGGGTGCGGGCTCGCGCACGGGTGCGGGCTCGCGGAGGGGTGCCGGGGGGCGATCCGGGGCGACCGCGCGCTCGGGTGATGACGCCTGCGGGCGCGTGGCCCGGTTCGTGGCGTGCGGGTGCGGATGACGGCCGTGCCGCCCTCGTCGGCTCATCGCCTCACCGGCTCGTGACACGCGGGCGGGCGGCCCGCGGGAAAGGTTCGCATGACGTGTCGCTCGGGTGGGGCCGGGGGACCGGCCGCTCGCCGAAGCATACCGCCGCGTGCCGCGGACCGCCCCGGACTCTCCGGCATGGGGGCGTCCGGCCGGGAATTCCGGATGATCCGAACGACGGGCAGGCGGGACCTGGATCGCGGGCCGCCGCGGATCCCCATGACCGTGCGCATCGACCGGCTCGCTCCGCCGAGCGTGGTTCGGGCACCCTCCCCCGCCGATGCTGCCGCGGCCATCCGATCGAGCGACCGAGACCGGCCCTGAGGGCCCTCACGGGCGTTCGACGTTCGGATGAACCGGAAATCGGCGGCGGCGCGGACCCGGATCGGCGGCGTGGGGCCGGGTCAGGGCCGAAGGCGACCGCCGGGCCGGGGTCAGCGACCCTCGACGACCATCAGGTCCCGGGGCGCCTCGTTGAGGACGTCCGGGCCGGCGTCGCCGCAGACCACGATGTCCTCGATCCGGGCCCCGTAGCGTCCCTCGAGGTAGATGCCCGGCTCCACGGAGAACGCCATCCCCGGCGCCAGCGGCTCGCCGTTGCCCGCCACGACGTACGGGTCCTCGTGCCCCTCGAGCCCGATGCCGTGGCCGGTCCGGTGGAAGAACTGAGCCCCGAAGCCGGCGGCGTCGATGATCCCGCGCGCCACCCCGTCGATCCGCTCGCACGGGACGCCCGGCAGGACCGCGCCGGTGGCCGCCGCCTGGGCGTCGCGCAGGACCTCGTACAGCCGCAGGAAGGCCGCGTCCGGGCCTCTCGCCGGGTCGCCGCCCGTCACCCAGACGGTGCGCGTGATGTCGGAGCCGTACCCGCCCAGGGTGCCGCCGATGTCGATCACGATCGGCTCGCCGGCCGCGATCACCCGCTCGCCCGGGTCGTGGTGCGGCGACGCGCTGTTCGGCCCCGAGGCCACGATCCAGAACTCGGCGTCGTCGTGGCCCTCGGCGAGGAGGCGCTCGCGGACCTCGCGCGCCACGTCGGCCTCGGTCCGCCCGACGAGCGGCCCGGCGGCGATCGCCATCACCACGCGGTCCGCGGCCTGCGCGGCGCGGCGGAGCAGCGCGACCTCGTCGGCGTCCTTGCGCATCCGGAGGCGGCGCAGGACCGCGGACGTCAGCGAGAACCGGGCGGCCGGCAGCACCCGCTGGAGGCCCAGCACGAACGCGGCCCGCAGCCCGTCGGACACCGCGACCGCCGTGACCGCCCCTGGCTCCCGTCCGGTCGCCGCAGCGAGGCGGCCGGTCACCAGCGTCATCGGGTCCTCGGTCTCCTCCCAGGTCGCGACCTCGACCGCGCCCGACGCCGCCGCTGGGCAGGTCCGGGCGGGCGTCGCCTCCAGCCGCGGCGCGACCAGCGTCATCGGCGCTCCCCCGGCCGTGGGCAGGACGAGCAGCGTGAGCCGCTCCAGCGGCATCGCCTCGTAGCCCGCGAGGTACCGCAGGTCCGCACCCGCGCCCACCAGCAGGGCAT
>MGOE01000126.1:13810-19732 GCA_001797035.1 Chloroflexi bacterium RBG_16_72_14 | reverse complement strand
CGCTCCGCATACCGGCCGGCCGGGATCCCGGCTCCGCTCATGCCCGATCCTCCTCCGGGCCCCTGGGCGGCGGGTAGCCGAGTGCCGACAGCCACGCCGCCAGCTCGCGGTCGCCCCGCTCGAACAGCACCTGGTAGGGGTGCACGCGACTCGCGCCGGCGGCGCGTGCCGCCCGCCGCCCCTCGACGTCCACGTGCGGCGCGACCGCGATCGCGGCGATGCCCAGCGACGCGGCCCGGCGCAGGACCGCGATCGGGTCGTAGGCGCGGGCCGTCGTGTCCACGACCACCCCGACGACGCCCGCGAGGCCCCCCTCGACCGCCGCCGCGGAGCGGATGGCCACGGGTTCCGCGCCGGCTCGCCGGACGCCCTCGACGAGGCGCGTCGCCCAGATGAGGTCGTCCGCGACGACCGCGATCCGCGGCCGCCGGTCGCCGGCGGCTGCGCTCACCCCAGCGACGCGGCGATGTGCCGGAACACGTCCGCGGCCGCCACGACACCGAGCGGCCGGTCGCCCTCCACGATCGGGATGTGGCGGAACCCGCCCACGGCCATCTTGTGGATGGCGATCGCAAGCGTGTCCTCGCTGCGGAGCACGACCGGGTCCGGGGTCATGAAGTCCCGGACGTCGAACGCATCGAGCTTCTTGCCCGCCACCTTCACCACCGCGTCGCGGTCGGTGAAGATCCCGACCAGCCGGCCCTCGTCGCACACCAGCAGGCAGTCGACGCCCGCCGCGTGCATCGTGCGGATCGCCTCGGACACCGGCAGCGCCGGGGCCACGATGATCGGCTCGCCGACACCGAGGGCGAACAGGTGCTCGCCGAGGATCGTGCCGCGGTACTCCGCGAGCGGCTGCGGGACGTCCGAGGTGGACAGGTCCGCGCCGCAGTTGGCGCAGCTGTCCTCGCCCTCGAAGTTGTCGAAGCGGCAGACAGGGCACAGCATCGCGGCTACTCCACGGTCCAGGTCTCGCCGGCGAGCAGCACCGTCGCGAGGTCGCCCTCACCGGACTTCTCGATCGCCGCCGCGATCTGGGACTCGACCAGGTCGGAGTGCGTGGGCCGGTCCACGTCCCGCAGGACGCCGACCGGGACCGGGAAGTCGGGCCAGAACATGCGCGACAGGATCAGCGCGAGGTAGGGGTCCTCGGCGTGGGCGTCGTGGACCAGCAGGTCCGCCTCGGTGACGCCACCCTCGCCGATCGTGACCGCCTCCGGGTGGAGCCCGCGCAGGCGGATGCCCCTGTCACGGGCCTTGCCGAACACCATCGGCTTGCCGTGCTCGAGCAGGAGCATCCGGTCGTCGCGCACGTCGCGGTCCGTGAAGTCGCGCCAGGCGCCGTCGTTGAAGATGTTGCAGTTCTGGAGGACCTCGATGTACGAGGCGCCGCGGTGGCGTCCGCCGGCCTCGAGCGTGGCCTGCAGGTGCTCGGTGTGCGTGTCCACGGTCCGGGCGACGAACGTGGCCTCGGCGGCGAGCGCGATCGTGAGCGGCATGATCGGCCGGTCCACGGAGCCCATCGGCGTGGACTTGGTCCGCTTGCCGAACTCCGAGGTGGGCGAGGTCTGGCCCTTGGTCAGGCCGTAGATCCGGTTGTTGTGCATGACCATCGTGAAGTCCACGTTCCGGCGCATCGTGTGCAGGAAGTGGTTGCCGCCGATGGACAGCGCGTCGCCGTCGCCGGTGATCACCCAGACCATCAGCTCCGGGCGCGCGAGCTTGAGGCCCGTGGCCAGCGTGGGGGCGCGGCCGTGGATCGAGTGGAACCCGAACGTGTTCATGTAGTACGGCAGCCGGCCGGAGCAGCCGATCCCGGAGATGAACACGATGTTCTCGCGCGGCACGCCGAAGTCCGGCATCACCTTCTGGGTCTGGGCGAGGATCGAGTAGTCGCCGCAGCCCGGGCACCAGCGGACCTCCTGGTCCGATACGAAGTCCTTGCGGGTCAACGCGAGCGGCGCAATGGGCTGGGTGGTCTCGGCGGTCATCGGGGCGTGGCCTCGAGAAGTCGCATCGCCTCGTCGACGATCTCGCTGATCCGGAACGGCTTGCCGCGCATCCGGTTGTAGCGGATCGCGTCCACCAGGTAGGTGCCGCGGAGCATGAACGCGAGCTGGCCGAGGTTGATCTCGGGGACCAGCACCGTGCGGTAGCGCGAGAGCACCTCGCCGGTGTTGGCCGGGAACGGATTGAGGTAACGAAGGTGGACGTGGGCGACGGACCGTCCGTCGGCCACCAGGCGCTCCGCGGCACTGCGCAGCACCCCGAAGGTGGAGCCCCAGCCGATGATCAGCAGGTCGCCGCGCTCCGCCCCGAACACCTCGAGCGGCGGGATGTCGTTCGCGATCCGGGCGACCTTCTCGGCGCGGAGCAGGGACATCCGGTGGTGATTCTCGGGGTCGTAGCTCACGTTGCCGAGACCGTCCGCCTTCTCGAGGCCGCCGATGCGGTGCTCGAGGCCGGCGGTGCCCGGCACCGCCCACGGCCGGGCGAGCGTCTGCGGGTCGCGCGAGTAGGGCAGGAACGTCCCCTCGCCGCGCACGGCGTTGGCGACCGAGATGTCCGGCAGCTCGTCGAGCGACGGCACCTTCCACGGCTCGGCGCCGTTGGCCACGAACGCGTCCGAGAGGTACGTGACCGGGGTCATGTACTTGAGCGCGATCCGGGACGCCTCGATCGCCAGCGAGAAGCACTCCCCGGGGGTCGCGGGCGCGAGGACCGGCATCGGCGACTCGCCGTTGCGGCCGTACATCACCTGGAACAGGTCCGCCTGCTCAACCTTGGTGGGCATGCCGGTCGACGGACCGGCGCGCTGCACGTTGACGATGACCATCGGCAGCTCGGTCATCACCGCCAGGCCCATGGCCTCGGACTTGAGCGCGAGACCGGGGCCGGAGGTGCCGGTCAGGGCGAGGGCGCCGCCGTAGGCCGCGCCGATCGTGGCGCCCATCGCCGCGATCTCGTCCTCGGCCTGGAACGAACGCACGCCGAAGCTCTTGTACGCCGACAGCTGGTGAAGGATGTCCGACGCGGGCGTGATCGGGTAGGAGCCGTAGAACAGCGGCCGGCCGGCCAGCTTCGAGGCCGTCAGGAAGCCCAGCGCGGTCGCCTCGTTGCCGGTGATGTTCCGGTACGTCCCGGGGGCGAGCTTCGCCTTCGGCACCCGGTAGGTGGTGTGGAACATCTCGGTCGTCTCGCCGTAGGCGTAGCCGGCCTTGAGGGCCCGACGGTTCGCCTCGGCGACGACCGCGCGGCCGCCGAACTTCTCGTCGATCCAGCGGAGCGTGGGGTCCATCGAGCGCTCGTACAGCCAGAACATCAGGCCCAGGGCGAAGAAGTTCTTCGTCAGGTCGACCTGCTTGCTGGTCATGTCCAGGCCGTCGAGCGAGCGCGCGTTGAGGGTGCTGATCGGGACCTCGAACACGGTGTACTGCTTGAGCGACCCGTCCGTGAGCGGATTCGCGGCGTAGGCGGCCTTGTTGAGGTTCTGGGGCGTGAACGCGTCGCTGTTGACGATCACGGCGCCGCCGGCCGGCAGCTCGCCGACGTTCGTCTTGAGCGCCGCCGGGTTCATCGCGACCAGGACGTCCGGCGCGTCGCCGGGGGTGTGGATGTCCGACGCGGAGAAGCTGATCTGGAAGCCGGACACGCCGGGCAGCGAGCCGGCGGGCGCCCGGATCTCGGCCGGGTAGTCCGGGAAGGTGCTGATGTCGTTGCCGAACACGGCCGCGGTCCGGGTGAACTGGGTCCCGGTGAGCTGCATCCCGTCGCCCGAGTCGCCGGCGAACCGGATCGTCACCCGGTCGAGCTGGTGGACCTCCCGCTCGACTCGATCTGCTGTCGTCGTCATCCGCCTTCGGCCTGCTCCATCCGCTGGTGCGGTCTGGGTGGGAGGTTGAGCAGCTCCTCCGGGAAGGACTCCGCGAGGAACCTGAGGATGTCCACCTGCCGCACGACGCCGACCAGGACGCGCTGTTCGTCGACCACGGGGACGTTCCGGAAGCGCCCGGACTGCATCAGCTCGATGGCGTCGCGGACCGTCTGATCCAGCCGGAGCGTGCGCGGGTCCGTGTTCATGTAGCGCTCGACCGGGGCGTCGAGGTCCACCGCGGCGGCGACGTCGCTGCCGATCAGGCGGCCGAAGATGTCGCGCTCGGTCAGGACGCCGGCCAGGCGGCCGTCCCGCTCGGTCACGAACACCGAGTCGCCCGTGCCGGTCCGCTGGATCGCCCGGATGCACTCCGCGAGGCTGGTGCCCGGGCCGACGGTCACGGGTTCGCGCCGCCCGACGACCATCAGGGGCTGGGACGCGAGGGTTGGGACGCGCGCAGCCACGGCGCGCTCGGAAAGCTCTGCCACGTGGTCAGTGTACGCGCCGTCGTGCGATCGAGGGTCCGGAACGGCCCCTCGTATTCGCTACCCTCGGCACGTGGATCGCGCCCGCCTGACCGGCATCGCCCTCGTCGTCGTGAGCGCCGTGGCGTTCGGCTCCGGCGGCCTGTTCGCCAAGCCCGTCTACGCCGCCGGGGTGGACTGGCTGACGCTGATGGCCTGGCGGTTCGCGATCGCGGGCGGGCTGGCATGGCTCGTGCTGCTGGCTCGCCCGGGGGCGCGGCGGGCCCTGCGCGCGCTCCCCCGCCGGACCCTGCTGGCGACGATCGGGCTGGGCGTGCTGTACGTCGGTAACACGGCCACCTACTACGCCGGGATCCAGACGGTGCCGCTGGGGCTGTCGGCGCTGATCGTCTACCTCTACCCGCCGGTAGTGGCGGTGCTGGCGCTCCAGTTCGGGCGGCGGCTGGAAGGGCGGCGAGCGTGGTCGGCGCTGGGGATCGCGGTGCTGGGCGTGGCGCTCGCGGTCGGCGGCATCGACACCTCGACCGCGCCGCCGGTCGAGGGCCTGGCGCTGATCCTCGCCTCGCCGCTGATCTACGCGGTCTGGATCATCCTCGCCGCGCGGCACTCCGGCGAGCGGACCGACCGGGTGGGGCGTGAGTCCGACGTGGGGGCCAACGCGTCCGCGATCGGGGCGGTCATGCTCAGCTCCACGGCCGCGGTGTACTGGGTGGTGACGCTCGCGATCGGGCACCCGGTGCTGCCGGCCGACGTGGTGCCCGAGGCGTGGCCGGGTATCGTCGCGGTCGCCGTCATCGCCGGGTTCGTCCCGGTCCAGGCGTTCTACGCCGGCGCCCAGCGGGTGGGCGCGGCGCAGGCCTCGCTGATCTCGACCGTCGAGCCGCTGTGGACGATCGCGGCCGCGGCCCTGATCTACGCGGAGCGGCTGGAGCCCGTCCAGTGGGCGGGCGGCGCGCTGATCCTGGCCGGGGTCGTCCTGTCCCAGACCGGCGGGCGGCGCCCCGCGGGCGGTCCCGAGGCCGCCGGCGAGGGCGAGGCGGCGCTGCCGCAACCGGTGGTCCGGCTGTCCGAGGAATAGCGCCTCGCCTCCGGCCTTCGCCGGCCGCTCGCCTGGCCGCCGCGCCCTGGCAGCGCGGTCCGCGACTCGACAGTGTGTCAATCAGCTGCTGGACAAGCGTGGCCCAACCACCGAACCCCCGGTTCCGGCCCCGAGCCGAGCACGCGAATCGCACCGATGACTCCACTGCGAGCCACCGCCACGACCGGAGCGGGGCAGTCAGTCATGGACGAGCCGGCGCACGATCAGCGCCCGGGCCGTCGCGAGGTTGTCGCGCGCCCCGGCAACCAGGAACGACGTATCGGACCCGATCCCCACGAACGTGAAGCCCTGGGCGAGGGCGGCCGCCAGCACGCTCGCGTCCTTGAGCAGGATTCCCGCGGCTTTGCCATGCGCCCGGGCCGCCGCGACCACCCGGTCCAGCGCCTCCACGAACGCCGGCTCGTCGAACCGGCCAGGGATCCCCATCGAGTGCGACAGGTCGGCGGGGCCGACGAACAGGACAC
>MGOE01000126.1:12456-13765 GCA_001797035.1 Chloroflexi bacterium RBG_16_72_14 | reverse complement strand
CCAGCGACTCGACCTGGAACACGCCCGCCAGCCGGGCGTTTCGCTCGCGGACGTCGTCGTGCGAGGCCTCCGTGTAGCCACCGCCGCGGTTGGCCAGCGCCACCCCCCGGATCCCGGCCGGCGGGAATCGCATCCAGGACAGCGTCTCCTCCACCTCGGCGACCGTCTCGAGCCGGGGGATCATGAGCCCGTCGGCGCCCAGGTCCAGCGCCCGCCCCACGCGCAGCCGCTCCGCGGACGCGACCCGGACGAGCCCCGCCGTGGGCGTGCCCTGGACGGCGAGCAGCTGGGCGTGGAGCTCCGTCTCCGAGCCCATGCCGTGCTCCAGGTCCACGATCAGCCAGTCGAAGCCCGCCCGGGCGAGCAGCTCCGCGCCCGCGAGCGAGCCGAGGTTGGCGAAGGCGCCGATGGTGACCTCGCCGGCGAGGACGCGGTGGCGGAGATCGGAGCGGGGCGGAAGGGGCGGTACGGGCGGCAGGCTGCTCATGCCGCGATCATGCCCTACCGGGGGCCCACGGGGCGGGACCGAACCCGGCACCCGCCCGTCGCGCTTGACGCTGGCCCGCGGCAGGCGGCATGGTCAGGCCTCATGACGCTCCCGACGCACCACCCGGCCTGGGTCGAAGTCGACCTCGACGCGCTCGTCTCGAATGCCCGCGTGCTGCGCGAGATCGTGGCGCCGCCGGCGCGCCTGGGGATCCTGGTCAAGGCGAACGGATACGGCCACGGGACGGTGGAATCGGCGCGGGCCGCGCTCGCGGGCGGGGCGGACCAGCTGATCGTGGCGGCGTTCGAGGAGGGGCTGACCCTCCGGGCGGCAGGGGTCACGACGCGGGTGCTCGTCGTGTACCCGGTGGCCCCGGACGTGGTGGCCGAGGCGTCCCGCCTCGACCTCGAGCTGTCTGTCTCGGGCCTGGCGTCGGCGCGGCAGCTGGTCGCCGCCATCGTGGCCGGACGGGACACCATGGGCGGACGGCTGGCCGTGCACGTCGAGGTGGATTCCGGCATGGCGCGCGGCGGGGCCAACCCGCGCGACGTCCCCGCGGTCCTCGAGCTGCTCGAGGCCTGCCCGGGCGCCGAAGTCGTCGGGCTCTGGTCGCACCTGCTGGACGGCCGCTCGCCCGAGGCGACGCTCCGCCAGGTCCGCGAGTTCGAGCTGGCATCGGACCTGGTCGCAGCCTCCGGCCGCCGGCTGCCGGATCGCCACCTGGCGGCGTCCGAGGGCCTGTTCCGCGAGACGGCCCCGCAGTACGACATGGCCCGCATCGGGCTGGCGTTCTACGGGGAGCTCGGGCTGGACGTCGAGGCG
>MGOE01000126.1:10873-12309 GCA_001797035.1 Chloroflexi bacterium RBG_16_72_14 | reverse complement strand
TGCCGATCGGCTACGCCGACGGCTGGACGCGCCGCTACTGGCCCGGCGGCGAGGTGCTCGTGCGCGGCCGGCGCGTCCCGGTCGTCGGCCGCATCTCGATGGACTCGACCTGCGTGGACGTGACCGACGTGCCCGGCGCCGGCCTCGAGGACGAATTCGTCCTGCTGGGGGCGCAGGGGTCGGATCGGATCACCGCCAACGAGCTCGCCCGGCTGCGCGGCTCGATCCCCAACGAGGTGCTGGCTACGCTCGGGCCCAGGCTGCCGCGGGTGTACCGGGGGGCGCTCGCGACCTGACCGCCCCGCGCGCCGCCGCCTTGCAGCGCGCCCGCCGTTCCGGCATCGTGGGCGGGTCCACGAACCGGAGGGTCCATGTCGCGCAGCGTCCTCATCGTCGACGACGAGCAGCACATCCGGCTGCTGATCGAGCAGGCCCTCGAGGAGCTCCTCGACGAGGGTGTCGCGCTGTACACGGCATCCGACGGCGAGGAGGCGCTGGCCGCCATCGAGGCGCAGCGGCCGGACCTCGTGTTCCTGGACGTGATGATGCCCAAGCGGAACGGCCTCGAGGTCTGCCGCGCCGTCCGCGGGGATCTCGGCCTCGCGCACGCCCACATCGTGCTGCTCACGGCCAAGGGCCAGGCCCACGACCGCGACGAGGGGCTCGCGGCTGGCGCAGACCGCTATCTCACCAAGCCGTTCGACCCCGACGAGCTGCTGGCGATCGCGCACGAGGTCCTGGGCGGCGAATGAGCGAGCTGCGCCGCCTCATCGTCCGGCACCGCCACGTGGCCCCGATGGTGTCCGCGCTGCTCGCCGGCACCGACGCCGCGGTCACGATCCGCGACACCGAGGGCGAGGTCGTCCTCGAGCGGGGTGGCCCGGGAGGCACCGGGCCCGGCGAGGCCGGCGGGTCGCGCCACGAGGTCACCGTGGACGGGGAGACGCTGGGCTGGGTCGAAGGCGGGCGGAGCGCGCGCGGGATCGCCGCCGTGCTCGCGTATGCGGCCGCGCGCGAGCGGGACAAGCGCTCGCTCGCCAACGAGGCGCTGGAGCGGTACCGCGAGCTGTCGCTGATCTACGACCTGGCGGCGACCATCGGCGGGCACGACGACCTGGACGCGATCGTGGGCACCGCGGTCGCTGAGCTGTCACGGCTGCCCAACGACGCGCGCGGATTCCTGCTCCTGGCCGGCGCCGATGGGACGCTCCGCACGCCCCCCGGGGCGGAGACGACGGGCGGACCGGTGACCGCGGGGCGGCTCGGCGAGGGAATCGTGGGGGCGGTCGCGGCCGCCGGGGTCGCGGAGCTGGTCGAGGACGCCGCCGGCGATCCCCGGGCGAGCGACACGGAGCGCCAGGCCGGGACGCTGGTCGCGGCCCCGCTGCGGGCCGGTGAGCGGACGATCGGCGTCCTGGGCGCCACCGGCACGGGCG
>MGOE01000126.1:9671-10818 GCA_001797035.1 Chloroflexi bacterium RBG_16_72_14 | reverse complement strand
TCGGGCGCGCCCTCGCCGCCGACGACGCGCCGGGGGCCGGCCGCTGAGCTTCCGCCCGGACCGCACGGACCCGCGCCCCCGGGGCGACCGCACCTCGGGCGGGGTCGGCGCCGCGGCGCTGGCCGAGGACCTGCGCCGCCGGCTGGCCGAGCTCGCCGGCATCAACGCGATCGGCATCGCCCTCGGATCCACCCACGACCTCGACGAGCTGGTGGACCGCGGCCTCGCCGAGATCGTGGGCCGGCTGGGCTTCGGCCGGGGGCTGATGGCGTACGTCGACCCCGAGGCGAGGACGATCGGGGACTGCCGGGTCGCCGGCGGGCCGCCGGGGCTCGGAGTGCTGGTCGCGGACCTGCGGCTGAGCCTGGACGACGAGGTTGCCGCCCTCGCGATGCTCGCCCGCGCCGACGGCCCGCTCCGTTTCCGGGACACCGCCGCGGACCCGCTGGACGCGAACCGCCGGTTGACGGCGGTGCTCGGTTCGGACGGCTACGTGGGGACGCCGCTGGTGACCCAGGGGCGGGTCACGGGCGTCCTGGTCGTCGCGGACCGGCGCGACGGGCGGCCGCTCGAGGCAGCTGACGGGCCGCTGCTGTACACCGTGGGCACGCTGTTCGCCGGGGCGATCGAGTCGGCCCGGCTGTACGCGGCGCTGGAGGCGCAGAACCGGGCCCTCGAGGCCCGGGTCGCGGAGCGGACGCAGGACCTCGTGGCCGCGATGGCGGAAGCGCAGGAGGCGCGGGCCGCCGCCGAGTCCGCGAACGAGGCGAAGAGCCGGTTCCTCGCCAACGTGTCGCACGAGCTGCGGACCCCGCTGACGAGCGTGGTCGGGTTCGCGAGGCTGAGTCGCAGGCGGCTCGGCGAGGTCGTGTTCCCGGTCGTCTCCCGCGACGACCCGAAGGTGGACCGGGCCGTGCGCCAGGTGGGCGACAACCTCGACATCATCGTGTCCGAGGGCGACCGCCTGACCGGGCTGATCAACGACCTGCTGGACCTCGCGAAGATCGAGTCCGGGCGGTTCGACTGGCGGATGGCACGGATCGGGCTGGACGACGTCGTGCGCCGGGGGCTGGCGGCGACCTCGGCGCTGTTCGAGGTCAGCGGCCTGGTGCTCGAGGCGACCATCGAGGAGGGCCTGGCCAAGGTC
>MGOE01000126.1:7304-9665 GCA_001797035.1 Chloroflexi bacterium RBG_16_72_14 | reverse complement strand
GACCGCGACCGGCTGGTCCAGGTGGTGATCAACCTGGTGTCGAACGCGGTCAAGTTCACGCCTGCGGGCGCGGTGCGCGTCACGGTGGCGCGACACGGGGACCACGTCAGGGTCGAGGTCGCCGACTCCGGGCGCGGGATCGCGCCCGGAGACCGCGAACGCATCTTCGAGCCGTTCCACCAGGCATCCGACACGGTCCCCGACGGTCCCCGGGGCACCGGCCTCGGACTGCCGATCTCGAGGCAGATCGTGGAGGCGCACGGTGGCACGATGGGCCTCGAGTCCGCTCCCGGCGCCGGCAGCACGTTCTGGTTCCGGATCCCGGTCGCGGGCGATCCTGCCGAGGGCTGACGGGGCCGATTCGGGCGCCTGCCGCGCGCCGATCCGCCCCCGTTGCCCGGCGGCAACTCCACCTTAAGGCGAGCGGGTACTGGTACCTCCGGGTCATACCCGCTGGTACCGGCCTGCGCGTAGGGTCGACTTCCTCCACGCGAGAGGCCCACCTCGCACCCAAGCGCCAAAGGAAACCGGGATGAAGTCGACGCTCAAGTGGTACGCGCATCGCGCCACGATGTTCCTCGGGGCCATGGCGGCGTTCGCATTCGTGGTTGACGGCGCCAAGCGCTGGTAGCCACCGGCAACGACAGCACCGCCGAGGCAGGAGCCGCCGGGGCCCACCGGCGGCTCTTGGGATTCCCGGCCCTGACGCGACGCCACCCGGCCCGTCCCCCCGCGCGCGCTCAGGCGCGGCCGCGCTCCCGCCACACGTTGCGGAGGATGAACGACACGTTGGCCGGCCGCTCCGCCAGGCGGCGCATGAAGTACGGGTACCACTGCGCGCCGTAGGGGACGTAGGTGCGCACCCTCCAGCCCGCGCCGACGAGCTGCTCCTGGAGATCGCGCCGCACCCCGTACAGCATCTGGAACTCGAACGCGTCGCGCGCGATGCCCTCGGCCGTCGCCACCTCGATCGCCCGCCGGATCAGCCTGACGTCGTGGGTGGCGATCGCCGGGTCGCGGCCCGCGCGCATGAGCCGCAGCATCAGCGCCTCGTACGCCTCGTCCACCTCGGCCTTGTCCTGGAATGCGACGCCGGCCGGCTCCTTGTAGGCGCCCTTGCACAGCCGGACCCGCCCCCCCTCCGCGATGATCGCCTCGACGTCATCCGCGCTGCGACGGAGGGCGGACTGGATCACCACACCCACGTCGGCGCCACCGTCGGCGCAGCCTGCCGGCCGGACCTCCCGCCACAGGGCGAGCGTCCGGTCCGTGGTCGTGTGGTCCTCCATGTCGATCCGCACGAAGGCGCCGGTCTCGACGGCCCTGGCCACGATCCGGCCGATGTTCTCGAGGGCCAGCGCGGGGTCGATGGCGAGGCCCATCTGGCTGGGCTTGAGCGACACGTTGCGGTCCAGGTCGCGGGCCGCCAGGGCGTCCAGCGTGGCGAGGTAGCGGCCGGCGGCGGCCCGCGCATCCTCGGCCGCGGTGACCGACTCGCCCAGGACGTCCACCGTCGTGCGCAGACCCTGCGCATGGAGCTTCTCGATCGCCGGCAGCGCCTCGTCCAGCGTCTCGCCGCAGATGAAGCGGCGGACCATCGGGCGCGTGATCGGGACGCGCGTGGCAAGCCGGCCCAGCGACCGGCGGTGGGACAGCGTCAGCAGCGTCGAGCGCATCGCGCGCTCGGCGAGCTCGGCGACGGTGGAGCGGTCGGGCATCGTTGCCTCTCGGTCAGTCGGGGGTGGGCTGCCGGGCGCCCGACCGCCAGGGGACGCGAACGGGGTCGGTGTCCATCCGGCCGAGCATATCGTGGCGCCCGCCGCACGAAAGGGAGGGTCGGCCGCTAGATTCCGTGCCATGCGGTCCACCGGCGGCAGTGCCCGATGACCATCCCGGACCTCGGCTCCGGCCTGCTCGACGTGATCGCCCGGACGGCGATCGTCTACCTCGCGATCCTGGTGCTGCTCCGGGTCGCCGGCAAGCGCGAGGTAGGCCAGCTGTCGATGCTGGACTTCGTGCTGGTGCTGCTGATCGCGAACGGCGTCCAGAACGCGATGGTCGGCGACAACGTGACGCTGGCGGGCGGCGTGGCGGCGGCGCTGACCCTGGTCGCGCTCGACCGGGGCCTCGGCATGCTGCGCGACCGGTCGCCGCGCATCCGCCGGGTCGTGGAGGGCGAGCCGCGCCTCCTGGTGCGCCACGGCACGGTGCTCCGTCGGGCCATGCGCGAGGAGTCCGTCACCCATGCGGAGCTGCTGGCCGCCCTCCGCGAGCATGGCCTGGTCCGGGTGGAGGACGTGGAGCTCGCGGTGCTCGAGACGACCGGGGCGATCAGCGTGATCCCGAGGCCGGACGCGGGCG
>MGOE01000126.1:6109-7260 GCA_001797035.1 Chloroflexi bacterium RBG_16_72_14 | reverse complement strand
GGCGGGATGACGCCACGAGCCGGCGTCCGGGTCTCGGTCGCGCGTCAGGCCCTGGGGCGGCCCGTGGTGCCCTTCGCTCCCCTGCCCTTGGGCGGCTCCGCGAGCTGGGCCTCGATCTGGTCGCCCAGCTCGACCGTCCGCCGGAAGGCGGCCCACACGGCCTCGGACAGCACCGTGCGCAGGCGCCCGGACTCCAGCTCGTGGATGGCGGCCGCGCTGGTGCCGGCAGGCGAGGTGACCATGTTGCGCAGGACCGCCGGATGGTCGCCGGACTGCTTCGCGAAGCGGGTGCTCCCTTCCAGCGTCTCGATCACGAGGTCGTGCGCCACGTGACGAGGGAAGCCGAGGTGGACGGCGGCGTCGATCAGCGCCTCCATCACGAGGAACACGTACGCCGGCCCGGTGCCCGAGACCGCGGTCGCCATCGCGACCCACTTCTCGTCCTCGACCTCGAGCTCCGCCCCCAGTGCCCCGAGCAGCGCCTTCGCCTGGGCCCGCTGCTCGTCCGTCGTGTCGGGGGTCGCGTACCACACGGTCATGCCATTGCCGATCCGGGCCGGCGTGTTGGGCATCGCCCGGACGACCTGGTCGTGGCCGAGGGTCGCCGTCAGGGCCGCGGTCGTCGGCCCGGCCAGGACCGACAGCACCAGCTGGCCGCGCCGCAGGTGCGGCCCGATCTCCCGGCCGACGCGCCCCAGCATCTGCGGCTTGACCGCGAGGATGACGACGTCCGCGGCCTCCACGGCCTCGGTGTTCGACGGCGTCGTCCGGATGCCGTGCGTCCGTTCCAGCGCCTCGCGGCGCTCGGCGCGTGGATGGCTGGCGACGACCTGGCCGGGGGTGACGAGGTTGCCCCGGAGCAGCCCGACGATCATCGCCTCCGCCATGACGCCGGAGCCGACGGTCGCGATCGTGCGATCGACGAGGGGAGACATCGCGGCGGAGGATAGCACCGGGGTGGTCCGCCCCCGCACGTGGCCGGGTGGATCAGGCGGCCTCGGCGGCGGCCAGGACGAAGAAGCGACCGGTCGTCGTGACCTCGACATGCGCGAATCCGGCGCGCGTGAGCGCGGCCTCGAGGATCGCCGGCTCGTGCCAGGTCCACGGCGTTCCCTCCGGCGGACCGCCGGCCGGGTCCGGGCGGAGCTCCA
>MGOE01000126.1:3834-6052 GCA_001797035.1 Chloroflexi bacterium RBG_16_72_14 | reverse complement strand
CCGCCGCGGCACCGTCCAGACCCGCGCCCCGGACCCGGCCCAGCAGGAAGGCAGCGACCAGCGCATCGGCGGGGGGTTCGCCAGGTCCCGGCGCGGCCCACGGATCGGCCAGGTGGAGATGCGCGAGCAGGCCGTGGGCCACGAGCCGCTGGCGGGCCCGGTCGAGCGCGTCGCCGTCGGCGTCCGTCGCGTGGAGCGCGCCCTTGCCCGCCAGCAGCGGTGAGAAGAAGCCCACGCCGGCCGCCGGCTCGAGGATGCGACCGGCGAGCGGCAGGGCATCCAGCCAAAGGGTCACGGCGTCCAGCTCCGCCTGCCAGGCGGCATCGTGGATGGCGCCGCGGGCGTACGGGCCGCGCCGCAGGAACCAGTCATCGGGAAAGGCCCGGGGCGGTGGCTGAGTGGTCGGCGCCGCGCGCGGACGGGCCTGCGGGGCGCCCGCGGCTGCCGTGGCGGCACCGCGCTCCGCGATCGCGGCCCGGAGCCGCCCACGAAGGAAGGGGTTCGTGCCGGCCTTGCCGAGGCACGTCGGGCACAGCTGGGCCCAGCCCTCGAGGTCGCCCGGCGCCCGTGTCTCCCAGGCCGCGCCGCACCACAGGCAGTCGACGCGCGCACGGAACGGCATCGTCAGGTCCCGCCTCGGGCGATCAGTCGACCCGCGCCCAGCTCTCCGGCGGCGACATGCCGTCGAACGCGAGCGGGTCGAACAGCTCGGCCAGGACCTCGATCCCGTCCACGATCCGCGGCCCCGGGCGCGAGAAGTGCGCAGCGCCGTCAACGGCGAACACCCGGCCGCCGCGAACGGCTCGCAGCTCCGCCCAGCCGGCGGGGCGCGGGGTGTCCGCCCAGGCCCGGATCGCCTGGTGCAGGTGGAGTCCCGCGGGCATCAGGACCAGGACCTCCGGGTCCATCTCGCGGACCGCGTCCCAGCTCGTGGCGGCGGGCGGCTCCGCCTCGCGACCCAGGAGCTCCCAGCCGCCCGCCAGCCGGACCTGTTCGGGGACCCAGCGGCCCACCGCGAACGGCGGGTCGAGCCATTCGAGGGCGGCGACGCGAGGCGGCGCGAACCCGTGGTCGCGCCGGCCGACGACGATCTCCTCCACGGCCTGGAGCCGCTCCCGCAGCTCCTCGACGACATCCACGGCCGCGTCCTCCGCTTCGGTCATCGCGCCGACGGTCGAGATCGAGTTCAGGATCCCCTCCACCGACGTCGGCTCGAGGCGCACCACGGCGACATCGGGGCCCAGCCGGCGCGCCAGTCCCTCTACCTCGCGCGCCCCCGCACCGAGGACGAGATCGGGGCGCACGTCCAGGATCGCCGCCTCGTCCGGCGCCAGCCACGGCAGGCCGGGAGCGGCCGGGCCGGGCCCGCGGGGTCGCGTCACGAAGGGGAGGTCGCGGGCCTGGGGCGGGAAGTCGCAGTCGTGGCTGACGCCCACGAGCTCCTCGCCGATCCCCAGGGCGAACACGATCTCGGTGGCGGATGGAAGCAGGGAGACGATGCGCACGCCGCCAGTCTACGGGGCCGGGGCGACGCTCCCCCTGGCCGTCGGCGCGGGGCGTCAGGCGGGCTTGAGCGCGTCCAGTGCGGCGCGCGCGGCGGCCTTGTCGCCGAACCAGATCGCGTTGATCGGGGTGTACTGCGCCCACTCCGCCGGGAGGCTCTCCTCCGGGAAGATCGCGTTGACCGGGCACTCGGGCTCGCACGCGCCGCAGTCGATGCACTCGTTCGGGTCGATGTAGAGGATGCGGTCCGTGCCCTCGTCGAAGTGGATGCAATCCACGGGGCAGACGGATACGCACGACTGGTCCATCACGTCGACGCAGGGCTCGGCGATGACGTACGTCATGGTCTGATGGTCTCCTGAAAGCGGCGCGGTCCGGGGCGCGCAGGCTGCCCGCGCACCGAGCAGAGAATGTACACCGTGCAAGGCGGCCCCGACGCGCGAGCGAGCACGCGCGCCGCCCCGCACGTGTCTCCGGTCGCCTCGCGGGCCTCAGGACGCCCCGGGCGCGACGCTGGGCAGCGGCGGGGAGCTGGCCAGCGGCCTGCCGCCCGCATCCACGAACCGGACCGGCACCACCATCCCCTTCTGCCAGTGGCCCGGGATGTGGCAGCCGACGAACCAGCCGCCGGCGGCGCCGGCCGCGTCGGGCGGCACGGTCCAGGTCACGTCCAGGCGCTGGCCCGATGCGACCACGATCCGCGTGCCCTGGAAGC
>MGOE01000126.1:3605-3793 GCA_001797035.1 Chloroflexi bacterium RBG_16_72_14 | reverse complement strand
CCGACCGTGGCGCCCTCGGCCGCCTCCCACGCCAGCTGGGCGTCGAGGTCGCCCAGGATCGCCTCGTGGACCTCGAGCCCGCCGTTGATCACGTGGAGCAGCACCGTCTCGCCCGGCACGAGGTCAACGACGGGCGGCACGAACGCGTAGTCGCGGGCGACGATGTTCACCTCGCGGGGCACGCCGCT
>MGOE01000126.1:3245-3459 GCA_001797035.1 Chloroflexi bacterium RBG_16_72_14 | reverse complement strand
GATGCGGGAGATCGCCCCGATGCCACGTGGCGCACCACGCCTTGACACCGCGCGGCGGGGCCGACTAGCGTGCGCGCACTCCGAGCGGTCGCCGAGGGGATCGACTGGCGCCGCGTCCCACGAGACCCACCCGCCGCCGGACCCGGCGGACCAGGAGACCGGACTCCGCGTGACCACCCTCGCCACGGACCAGGTGCGCGTCGCCCGCAGCGGC
>MGOE01000126.1:0-3225 GCA_001797035.1 Chloroflexi bacterium RBG_16_72_14 | reverse complement strand
CCCCGCCGTCCGGCTGGAGCGCCTCGAGAAACGCTACTCGGACGTCGTCGCCGTCGACGGCATCGACCTCGAGATCGCCGACGGTGAGTTCTTCTCGATGCTCGGCCCATCGGGCTCGGGCAAGACGACGACCCTGCGCATGATCGCGGGCTTCGAGATCCCCACCGCCGGCCGGGTTCTGCTCCACGGCCATGACGTGACCCGGCTCGCCCCGTTCGAGCGTGACGTCAACACCGTGTTCCAGGACTATGCGCTGTTCCCCCACATGTCGGTGGGCGAGAACGTGGCCTACGGCCTGCTGGTCCGCAAGGTGCCCAAGCCGGAGCGCGAGCGGCGCGTCGCCGACGCGCTGCGGATGGTCCGCCTCAAGGGCTACGACCGGCGCAAGCCCGGCCAGCTCTCCGGCGGCCAGCGGCAGCGGGTGGCCCTCGCGCGCGCGCTCGTGAACCGCCCGCGGGTCCTGCTGCTCGACGAGCCGCTGGGCGCCCTCGACCCCAAGCTCCGCGAGGAGATGCAGATCGAGCTCAAGGCGATCCAGCAGGAGGTCGGGATCACGTTCATCTACGTGACCCACGACCAGGAGGAGGCGCTCACGATGAGCGACCGGATCGCCGTGTTCAACCTGGGCCGGATCGAGCAGGTCGGGGCCCCGGCCGAGGTCTACGAGCGCCCGGCGACACGCTTCGTGGCGGGGTTCGTGGGCACCTCCAACCTGCTGACCGGGGCGGCGGCGGAGGTGATCGTCGGGCGGCGCGGGACGTTCACCGTGCGCCCCGAGAAGATCCGCCTCGGCTCGCCCGACGAGTCGCCGGGCGACGGCGAGATCGGCGCCCCCGGCCGGGTCCGCCAGGTCGTGTACGTGGGGCCGGACACCCGGTACATCGTGACGCTGGACGCGGGCGCGGAGCTCGTGGTCACCCAGCAGAACCTCTCGACGTCCTCGATGGAGGCGCTCGAGCAACGTGGCCGGGCGGTCCGGCTCATCTGGAAGCGGCAGCATTGCCTCCCCGTCGCGGACGGGGGGCGAACTGTGGAGGAGGAGACAACCGCATGATCAATCGGAGGATCATGGCGCTGGGCGCCGCCGCGGCGATCGTCGTGGCCGCCTGTGGAGGTGCCTCGGGCACCCCTGCGCCCAGCCTGCCGACGTCCATCGGCCCCGGTGAGGGGGAGCTGAACCTCATCATCTGGGCCGGATATGCCGAGCGCGGCGCCGTGGACCCCGCCTACGACTGGGTGACCCCGTTCGAGACGAAGACCGGCTGCAAGGTCAACACGACCGACATGACCGACTCCAACAACGGCGTCGCACTCATGCAGTCCGGCGACTACGACGGCATCTCGGCGTCCGGCGACGCGACCACACGCCTGATCGCGGGCGGCATCGCGGCCCCCGTGAACACGGCCATCCTGCCCAACTACGCGAACGTGTTCGAGGGCCTCAAGAACCTGCCGCACAACACCGTGGACGGCGTCAACTACGGCGTCCCGCACGGCCGCGGCCCGAACCTGCTCATGTACAACACCGAGGTGATCACGACGGCACCGACGAGCTGGGCCCCCGTGTGGGAGGACGGCTCGATGTACCAGGGCAAGATCAGCATCTACGACTCCTCGATCTACATCGCGGATGCCGCGTTGCGCCTGATGACCACGAAGCCCGACCTGGGCATCAAGAACCCCTACCAGCTCAACGACGCCCAGTTCGCCGCCGCGATCACGCTGCTCGAGCAGCAGCGCGACAACGGCGCCCTGTACTGGGGCACGTACAGCGACCAAGTCGCCTCATACGCCGCCGGCGAGGTGGTCGTCGGGACGTCGTGGCAGTTCCAGGTCAACCTCATGCAGGCCGAGGAGCGCCCGATCGCGGGCGTCCTCCCGGACGAGGGCTCGACCGGCTGGTCCGACACCTGGATGATCGCCGCCAAGGCGAAGCACCCCAACTGCATGTACCAGTGGATGGACCACATGATGTCGGCCGAGGCCAACGGCCAGGCGACGGTATGGTTCGGCGAGGCGCCGACCAGCGCGCAGGCATGCGAGTACGCCGAGACCCTGTCCCCGGGGCACTGCGAGCTGACGCACGCCCAGGACGAGGCCTACTACGACAAGATCTGGTACTGGAGCACGCCGCAGGCGGACTGCGCGGACGACGACTCCGCCACCACCTGCAAGGACCAGGACGACTGGGTCGAGGCCTGGACCAAGCTCCGCGGCGCCTGAGCAACCTGGCGTCACCCCCGCGACCCTCCACGAAGGGCTCCCCGGCACCGCCCGGGGGGCCCTTCGACCTCGCCGGACCGGCCGCACCCGGATCGACCGCTTGATGACCACCGCTCCCGCCTGATGACCGCACCGACCGCCCCCGCCCGATGACCGCACCCACCGCTCCCGCCCGATGACCGCACCGACCGCCCCCGGCCCGATCACGTCCGGTCCCACGACCACGGTCCGGTCCGGCGTCGTGCGGCGGTTCTCGGCGTGGCTCCACTCGCGCCGGCGGCTGCAGCTGGGCCTCCTGCTGTCCACCCCGCTCGGCTGGCTCACGATCGCCTACTTCGGATCGCTGTTCATCCTGCTGCTCAACGCCTTCTGGTCGAAGGACGCCTTCACGGGCCGGGTCGAGCCGTTCAGCTGGACGCTCGACGCGTTCGAGGACCTGCGCGACAACGACGTGTACACGGTCATCGGCCTGCGCACGCTGGGCATGGCGGCGCTGGTGACGGTCACCGACGCGATCCTCGCCTTTCCCATCGCGTACTACATGGCCCGCATCGCCTCGCCCCGGGTGCGCAACCTGCTGGTCATCGCGGTGCTCATGCCCCTGTGGGCAGCCTACCTCGTCAAGGTCTACGCCTGGCGGACGATCCTCCAGGGTGGCGGCGTGCTGGAGTGGGTGCTCACCCCGCTGGGGATCGAGGCGCCGGGGCTCGACGAGCTGGCGAACACCTGGGTCGTCCTGTCCTACCTGTGGCTGCCGTACATGATCCTGCCGATCTACGCGGGCCTGGAGCGGATCCCGGGCTCCCTGCTGGAGGCGTCCGCGGACCTCGGCGGCCGCGCCGGGACGACCTTCCGGCGGGTCATCCTGCCGCTCGTGTTCCCGGCCCTCGTCGCGGGCTCGATCTTCACGTTCTCGCTGACGCTGGGCGACTACATCACGCCGGACCTCGTGTCCGACGCGAAGTTCATCGGCAACGTGATCTACGACAACTCGAGCCTGGG
>MGOE01000125.1:5654-8036 GCA_001797035.1 Chloroflexi bacterium RBG_16_72_14 | reverse complement strand
TCGTCGAGCGTATCGGCGATGTGCGGCTGATCGACGCTCGCGCCCGAGAGCGGTACCGGGGAGACCTCGAGCCGGTGGACGCCGCGCCGGGCCACATCCCGACGGCCCACAGCCTGCCGACGGCCGGCAACCTCGGGCCGGACGGCCGGTTCCTCGCACCAGGCGTGCTCCGGTGGCGCTTCGAGACCGTCGCCGCCGGTCCCGCCGACGTCGTCACCAGCTGCGGGAGCGGCGTGACCGCCTGCCACAACGCGCTGGCGATGCGGCTGGCCGGGCTGCCGGATCCCGTCCTGTACCCGGGGTCGTACAGCGACTGGTCGGGCGCGGGGCTGCCGGTGGCCACCGGCGACGAGCCGGGCGAGGTGCCCGCGTCCCTGCGCCGCTGACGGTCAGCGGCCGAGGGTCAGAGCCGGCCGCGGACGGCCCGCGACGAGGCGCTCCGGTTGCCCGCCGCATCGAACGCGCGGACGTAGTACCAGGCGCCGTGGCGCGTCCAGATCCGGATCCGCGTGCTGGTCGTCGTCGCGATCGGCTTCGACCGGCCAACCCGGTAGATCCGGTACCTGACGACCTTCACGTTGTCGCTGGCGGCGTTCCAGGCGAAGGTGACATACCCGCCCGAGCGCTTGACCTTCCGGAACTTGGTCGGGGTGGTGGGACGGACCGTGTCGGCCCGGGTCCGGACGCTGAGCTGCGAGGCCGCGCTTGCGTTGCCCGCGACGTCGAGGGCGACCACCGTGTATGCGTAGGTCGTCAGCGGCTTGCGCCCGGTGTCCTGCCACGTGGTGCCGGTCGCCGTGGCGATCGTGGTCCCGTTGCGCGAGATCCGGTAGCCGGCCACGCCGGTGTCATCGGTGGCCGGGCCCCAGCTCAGCGTGACGGTGGTGATCGCAGGCTCGCCGATGAGCGGAGCCGGCTCGGTCGGGGCCTGGACGTCGGTACCCGGGTCGGCGGAGGGGTCCGGCGCGGGCGTGGGCTCCGGCGACGCGGAGGGGTCCGGCGACGCGGAGGGATCGGGCGTGGGCGTGGGCTCCGGCGTGGGCGTCGGGTCAGGCGAGCCCGGGACCGTGGCGGCTGCGGTGACGGCCGGGCCCACGTTGCCCGAGCCGTCGAGCGCCGACACGGCGTAGGAATGGGTCGCCCCCGGGGTCACGTCCGTGTCGGTCCAGGCCCTGGCGGACTCACCGGTCGTCGTCACGACGGTGCCGTCCCGGCTGATCCGGTAGCCCGTGACCGCGACGTTGTCCGAGGCCGCGCCCCAGGTGACGTCCACGGCGGGCACGGACGTGCCGGTCGCGCTGGCGCCGCCGGGCGCGCTCGGCAGGACCCCCTCGCGGACCCTCACAGTCACGCCGGTCGAGGACACCGACAGCGTGGTGAACGAGATCGTCGAGACGGGATCGGTGATCGTGCGACCGACGAGCAGCGGCGCGTCCTTGAGGTCGCTCGTGCCGGGGGTCGTGTCGAGGAGCTCCGTCGCCTGCGGCGTGCGCGTCGGCGTGGCCGTACCCTTGCCCATCCGGATCGTGGCCCCGCTCACGGCGGGCGAGCCGGCCGCGAAGTTGTCGAACGACCCGTAGGTCATCCGGACATCGAGGTCGAAGAACGTGCCGTCGCCGCGCGGGACCCGGACGAGCTTGGTGCCGCCGGTCCCGAAGTAGGGCGTGATCGTGTACGTGTTGCCCGGGGCTCCGGTGACGACCTCGCTCGCGTCCAGCCAGCCGAGCTCGCCCAGCTGCGAGCCATGGTTGTGGCGGGCCGCGTTGTTGCCCATCGTGGAGAACGGGTCGGCGTAGGTCTGCGTCGTGCAGGCGGCGGCGGCCGCGATCGTCACCCGCGTGCCATTGACCACGCAGTTGCGGGCGTTGGCGTGGCTGAGGCCGAAGTTGTGGCCGACCTCGTGGGTCATCACCTGGACGCTGAGCGTGCCGTTGAGATACGAGTACGCGCCCGGGACGTAGGCAACGCCGGCGAACCCGCACTGGTTCGTCTGGGGCCACACGAAGATCACGTTGGTGAAGGCGGCGAAGTTGACGCCGGCGGCCGATGCGGCGTTGTAGCCGAGGGTGTGCCATGTGCGCCAGTCGCAGCCCGTGGTCGTGGCGTCGATCGTGTACCAGCCGTAGGCGGTGCCCGCGACCGTCATCCGGCCCTTCGACTCCTCCTCGTAGAAGGCCTTCAGGCTGCCGCTGCCGCCGGTGAGCGCGGTCTGGGCCGCCGACTTCGTGAACGGCTGCGTCTTGAGATCGGTGAAGTTGATCAGGATGAGCGCGAAGCTCTTTGCCACGGGGGTCGCCGCGGTCGAGTCGGCGGTCGTCTCGAGGCTGCCGTCGGTCATGGCCGCCGAGGTGGTGGTGACGGTCCCGTCGAGGGCCTCGACCG
>MGOE01000125.1:2628-5639 GCA_001797035.1 Chloroflexi bacterium RBG_16_72_14 | reverse complement strand
CCGAGGTCCTGCACCGGCGCCTCCCGCACGACGCGCAGGCTCCTTGCCGACCGTGACGAGGCCACGTCAAGGCCGTAGCCCGTGCGACGGCCGGTCACCGTCACGGTGGCGCCACCCAGGCCCACCGGGCCGCCGTCGCCGAACCGGAGCTCGAACACGCCGCGGTCGGTGCGGAGCGAGTACTCGTCGTGAGCGCGGCCGGCGTCCGGCTCCTCGACGATCACCTGCTCGAGGACGCCGGTCAGCGTCTCCTCCGCGGCGCCGGCCGGGGTGACGGCGTCGACGGGTGCGGCGAACGCCAGCGCGAGGAGCAGGGCGAGCAGGGTCTGGGCGGTGGTTCGGCGCATCGGACTCCGGCCGGTTTCGGTGCGGTGCACGGGGGACTGGGTGTGCATCCGAAGCGTCGCGGACGCCGCATCGCGGCGGGATTGGTCAAGGGTTCCGTCCACCGTCGTCCGATGGTCACGGGGACGATCCGCACCGCACCCGCCCGCAGCGTGACGGACCCGTCCGGAGTGCCCGCGCGCGGTCGTCTCCGGCGCGAGCTGCCTCCCCGGGCGCGGTCGTCTCCGGCGCGAGCTGCCTCCCCGGGCGCGGTCGTCTCCGGCGCGAGCTGCCTCCCCGGGCGCGCCCTGCCTCCCCGGCGGGCGACCCCTCCTCGCCGCCGCACGGCGGCATCCGAGCCCGCACCGCGCCTGTCATGGCCTGGTTCCAGCCAAGGGGAACCAATTGCCCAGGGAGCGCGGCGAAGGCGGCGCCGGCGTGCTGCCGACGGTGATCGGCCGCTAAGTCGGGATCGTCACCATGCCGCCATGCCGAAGCGCACCGGTTCCGGGATCGGGCTGCTGGCCGACGAGACGCGGCGGCGGATCGTCGCGCTCCTGGCCGTTCGCCCGACGCGCCCATCGGCGCTCGCGCGGAAGATCGGTCTCAGCCGGCCGGCCACCAGCCGCCAACTGCGACTCCTTCGGGAGGCCGGCCTCGTCCGCGTGATGCGCTCACCAATCGACGGTCGCGGCCTGATCTACACGCTTCACCCCGACACCCACGGTCGCATCACCGCCTGGCTGGCGGGGACCGAGATCGGGCTGGAGTCGCGCCGGGCGGGGACTGCCGACGACGACCCGTCCGGCTGACCCGACCAGGGATCGCGGGCTCCGGTTGTTCTGGTTGGCTGGAACCATCGGCAAACCGATGCGGTGGGCGACGGACTGGGGCCGGCGTGCGCGAACGGTCAGGGCTGGGGCGTGGATCCAGGCCGGGCGTGGGCGAGGCCGGGCGTGGGCGAGGCCGGGCGTGGGCGATGAGCCGCCGCCGCGGCCGGGACCCTACTCCAGGTAGTCCTTGAGCTTCCGGCTGCGGGACGGGTGGCGCAGCTTGCGCAGCGCCTTGGCCTCGATCTGGCGGATCCGCTCGCGGGTGACGTTGAACTCCTTGCCCACCTCCTCGAGGGTCCGGGCGCGCCCGTCCTCGAGGCCGAACCGGAGCTGGAGGACCCGCCGCTCGCGGCCGGTGAGCGAGTCGAGCACCGCCTCGACCTGCTCCTTGAGCAGCTGGTGCGACGCGGCCTCGGCCGGGGCCAGCGCGCCGCGGTCCTCGATGAAGTCGCCGAGGTGGGAGTCCTCCTCCTCGCCGATCGGCGTCTCGAGCGACACCGGTTCCTGCGAGACCTTGATGATCTCGCGCACCTTCTCAGGGGTGACGACGACCTCCTGGCCCTTGGACATCGCCTCGGCGATCTCCTCCACGGTGGGCTCGCGGCCCAGCTCCTGGAGCAGCTGCCGCGACACGCGGATCAGCCGGTTGATCGTCTCGACCATGTGGACCGGGATGCGGATCGTCCGCGCCTGGTCGGCGATGGCCCGGGTGATCGCCTGCCGGATCCACCAGGTGGCGTAGGTCGAGAACTTGAACCCCTTCTCGAAGTCGAACTTCTCGACCGCGCGAATGAGGCCGATGTTCCCCTCCTGGATGAGGTCCAGGAACGACATCCCGCGCCCGATGTACTTCTTCGCGATCGACACGACCAGCCGCAGGTTGGCCGAGGTCAGCTGCTCGCGCGCGTCGCGCCCGATGCGCACGACCTCGCCCTTGCGGTCGCGCATCTTGGTCTGCGGCGGCACCTCCGGGTCGAAGCCCATCCGGCGCAGCAGGTCGGAGTCGTTGCCGTCCTCGATCCAGCGCTGGAGCGCCGGGAAGGCCACCCCCTCCCGGGTCCACTCGTAGATCGCGCGCAGGCCCGGGTTGTCACGCGAGTCGAGGTCGCCGTTGTGGACAGCGAGGTAGGCCCAGTCGAGCAGCACCAGGAACGACTCGGCATCCAGCCGGTCGTTGTAGGCCATCAGCAGGCCCTTGGCCTCCTTGAGCAGCGCAAGCGTGCCCTCGGACTGGGCGTCCTTGGCGGCCCTCACGAGGTGGAAGTCGGGGGCCTGGACGAGCAGCTCGGCCGTCGGCTCCGCCGTGATCCCGTCCGCCACCATCTTGTGGGTCTCGGGACCGAACGGCAGCCGGTGCTGGGGCTTGGTGGTGCGGGTCTTCCGCTCGGTGTCATGGAGCGTCCACTCGTGGAGCGAGAGGACCGCCTTCCAGGGCTCGACGATGACCTGCTCGCCCAGCTCGATCGCCTTGGCCAGGACGACCTCCTCCTCCGCCGTGAGAAGGGCGACCTTGCCGATCTCCTTGAGGTACATCCGGACCGGGTCGTCGATCCCGATCATGTCCGCGGACAGCGCCTCGAGCTCCTCCGCGGACGGCTCCTCGACCTCGGCCGCGCTGAGCTTCTCGGGGGCGTCGATCGACGGCACGGGCACGCCCTCGACAGCCTGCTCCTCGACGACCTCGATGCTCAGCTCGGCGGCGCCGGGCTCGATGTCCTCCTCGATCCCGAGATCAAGATCCTCCTCGTCCTCCTCGTCCTCGAGGTCCGGCTCGGCGTCCGGGTCAACGGGCACCGGCACGGCCGCGCCCTTTCGCGGGCGCATGCTGGCGAGCTTCGCCTCCTCCAGCTCCCG
>MGOE01000125.1:0-2590 GCA_001797035.1 Chloroflexi bacterium RBG_16_72_14 | reverse complement strand
CGACGAGCTGCTTGTCAAGGGGATCGGCCATGTCCGCTGGGTCCTCCGGTGTCAGGGGCGAAACGAGAGGCTGGATCAGCCGGCGGCGACGGCCGCGCGGGCGAGGAGTCTGGTCTGGTCGCGGCGGCGGTCCAGCGACCGGCGCTGCTGGTGGAGGTCTCGCTGCTGGTTCGCGAGCCGGGTCACGGTCTCGGTATCGCCGCGACGCTCGGCCTCGGCGAGCTCCTCGGCGACCCAGGCCGCACGCGCCTCGAGGTCGTCGAACTCGATCTCGAGGATGAGCCGCTCGATCTCGTAGGCGAGCGACCGGTCACCGAGCCCGCGCAGGTCCGGCCCGGGCCGGGACAGCAGCGCCTGGCCCAGGGCCCGGCTCTCCTCGTCAAGGCCCTCGAGAATCGTAGGCAGCGAGAAGAGCGGGCGGACGCCCGCGTCGTCGGGCGCGCGGGCCAGCACGATCGCCCGGTACAGCTCGCGGGCGACCTGCGAGGGCAGCCGGTCCGGGCCCAGGGCGTTGAGCACGGCGTCGTGCGTCTCGGGCACCAGCAGCACGAGCCGCAGGAGGGCCTGCTCCGTGGGCGACACCCCGCGCAGGATCTCGGTCACGGGCAGCGCGTCCGGAGCGCGGGTGACGGCCTCGGCGGTGAACCGGTCACGGCCATCACGACCGTCGCGGCCGTCGCCGTCGCGGCCCGCCCGGCGGTACAGCGCCTCGAGCAGGGTCCGCTCCTCCACCCCCGAGATCCGGTGGACCTGACCGAGGTACGCGTCACGCATCACGGGGTTCGGCAGGTTGCGGATGATCGGCAGCACGGCGTCCACGAACCGGGTCTGGCCGCCGGGCGTGCGCAGGTCGTGGGCGCGCGCATGGACGTCGATGAGGTGGTCCACGATCGGGCGGGCGGTGCGGACATCCTCGCGCCAGCGGTCCGGCTCGTCACGCAGGACCTCGTCCGGGTCGCGGCCCTCGGGCAGCCGCACCACGCGCACGTCGTCCAGCTCCACGCCGGAGTCGTCGCGGGCCAGCTGCCGGATGACCTCCTCGAGCGCGGTCGCGCCGAAGGTGCCGGCCTTCTCCCCCGCCGTGTCCACGTCGTAGGCGAGCGCGATTCGCTTCGCGTACCGGGTGAGCAGCGCCACCTGCTGCGGGGTCAGCGCGGTGCCGAGGCTAGCCACGACGTTCTCGAAGCCCGCCTGGTGCGCCATCAGGGCGTCCGTGTACCCCTCGACGATCACCGCCTGGCCCGTCTTGCGGATCGCGGTCTTCGCCCGGTCGATGAGGTACAGCGTCCGGCTCTTGTCGAACAGCGGCGTCGCCGGCGAGTTGAGGTACTTCGGCCCATGGTCCACATCCTCGGGCGGATGGCCTACCGGAACGCGGCCTCCGCCCTCGGAGGGCGGGAGCACGCGTCCACCGAGCCCCACGGCGTGGCCGTTGGTGTCGCGGATCGGGAAGATCACGCGCTCGCGGAACCGGTCGTACACGCCGCCGCCCCGCTGTCTCGGGCTCGCCAGGCCCACCTCGAGCAGCTCGCCCGGGGTCACCTGGCGCCTCGACGCCAGCTGGCTCGTCATCGTGTCCCAGCCGCGCGGCGCCCAGCCCAGCTGGTGCCTCTCGATCGTCGCGTCGGTGAAGCCGCGGCCGCGCAGGTAGGCCAGCGCCGGCTCGCCGGCCTTGGACTTGGTGAGCACCGCGTGGTAGAAGGCGACCGCGGCCTCCATGACCTCGCGCAGGCGCGCGTTGCGGGCGTCCTCGCGCTTGGTCCGCTCGTCGATCTCCACGCCGGCCCGGCCGGCAAGCGCCTTGAGCGCCTCGGGGAACGCGAGGCCGTCGCGCTCCATCAGGAACGTGAAGATGTCGCCGTGCTTGCCGCAGCCGAAGCAGTGCCAGGTGTCGCGGGCCGGCGTGACGACGAAGCTGGGCGTCTTCTCGCCGTGGAACGGGCACAGCCCCTTGAGGGTCGTGCCGGCCTTCTTCAGCTGGACGGTCTCCCCCACCACGTCCGCGACGGGGAGCCTGCCCTTGATCTCGGCCACGACGCCGACGGCCAACCGCTGCTCCTGTCCCGACCCTCCCGACCGGCCCCTGGGACGCGACCGACGGAAATGGCTACGGGCCTGTCAAGTCTTGACAGGCCGCGACGGGCCGAGGGTACCCCCGGGCAGGGGGCTTGACAAGGAATCGCTGTCAAGCGTTCGGGGCTCGCGACGTCGACGCGGCAGACGCTCGAGCGGCTGCGCCGGGCCGGCGGCGCGAAGGGCAACCTCGTCCCGGACGCCTGCTCGCCGCGCTCGCTGCCGAGTCCGGCGCGACGCTGGTCGCCACGGACCGCGCTGATAGGCTTCGCCGGTGACCAGGCGCCGGGAACGCACGCTCGCCGCCATCGTGGACACGTTCGTGCCCGCCACGGACGGCCTCCCCTCGGCCAGCGACCTGGGCGTCCATCGGCGGCTGCTCGAGGAGGTCCGCGCGCTCGGGCGGCCGTCGCTCCAGGGGCAACTGGACCTGCTGCTCCGGCTGATCGATACGCGGGCCGGGAGCCACTACGCGCCGGGTGCAGCCGACCGCGCCCTCCTCCGGCGGGCCTCGCTC
>MGOE01000124.1:34805-37713 GCA_001797035.1 Chloroflexi bacterium RBG_16_72_14 | reverse complement strand
GTAGCGGATCATCGCCAGCGCCCGGCCGCAGGCGGGCGAGACCTTGAACGCGACGGAGTCGATCACCAGCACGTACGGCTGCCCGGCGGCCCGGGCGTCCGCGGTGGACGTCCGCGACAGGCGCAGGTCCGGCTCGGGCTGCGTCGTGACGGCGAGGGCGAGGCCGCCCACGGAGTCGAGGGTGGGCGTGCGGACATCCGGCGCAGGGGCACCGATGGGGGTCGTGGTGCCGGGATCGAAGACGCTGACCGGCACCGAGCCGGTCGCGCCGGTGGACGCCGTCAGGACGATGCGCCAGGCGCCCGGCGACGGGAAGTCGAGGCTCGCGACGTAGGACGTGGCCGTCTCGCCCGGCGGGCGGACCGCGACGGCGTCCACGTCCGGCCCGGCCGGGCTCCCGTCGGTCACGGACACGACGCGGGCACGGATCGCCGTGGTGCCGTCGAGCGGCGTGCCCGCGGTGTCCGCGATCCTGAAGATCACCGGGCTCTCGCCGCCGGACCAGACCGATGACGAGACGATCATCGCCAGCAGGTCGCCCGTGACGGGCGCGGGCGTCGCGGCCCCGGAGGGCGCGGGCGTGGCCAGGGCGAGCGTCGGGCTCGGCGTCGCCGGTTCGGCTGTTGAGAACGGCGTGGCCGGTGGCTCGGACGGCGGCGGCGTCTCCGCCAGCAGCCGTTCGAGGAAGGCGGCGATGGGCGCGGCCTCCGTCCCGAACGGGAACACGGCGCGCAGCCGGCCCTGCGCGTCCACGAGGAACGTGTCCGCGGTGTGCGCCATCGCGTAGCCGCCTGCGGACCCGGTCTCGATACGCGCGTACCTGACGCCCCAGCCGTCCGCCGCGGCCCGAACCTCCGTGGGTGTCCCGGACAGGCCGATGAACGCCGGGTGGAGGTAGCGCAGGTACGACTTCATCTCGGCGACGCCGTCGCGCTCCGGGTCGATCGACGTGAACACCGCGCGCGGCCCGTCGCCGACCGCCGTCAGCGCCTCGGTCACCACGCCCACCGTGGTGGGGCAGACGTCCGGGCAGTGCGTGTAGCCGAAGAACAGGAGCACAGGCCGGCCGGCCAGCGAGTCCAGCGAGAACGGCCGCCCGTCCTGGTCGACGAGGTCCAGTGGCGGCGCGGGCGCCGCCGTCGCCGCCGCCGGCGGCAGCGCGCCGCCCCGCTCCAGCACGACGAGGGCGACGAGGCCGGCCGCCAGCAGCCCGACGATCGCGAGCAGGACGCCGCCGACGAAGGCGGCGCGCCGGTCGATGGGCGGCGGCGCGGGGTGCGTCGAACCCGCCGGGCGTGCGCCCACGACGGGGTCGAGCGGCTCGGGCGTGGGACGCTCGGTCATGTCAGCTCGCGCGGACCTCGGCGCTCACCGTGACCTCGCCGGCCTGCTCGAACGTGAGCGTCAGCTCGATCGTGGAGCCGGCCACCAGCTCCCCGGTGAGGTTGATGAGCATGATGTGGAACCCGCCGGGCTCCAGGGTCACGGTGCCACCGGCCGGGATGTCGAGCCGCTCGACCGGGTGCATGCCCATCATGCCGCTCGCGTCCTCGGTGGTCTGGTGGATCTCCGGGTTGGCCGCGGCGTCGGTCGCCACGGAGATCAGGGCGTCGGCCCGGCCGGTCTCGTTGGTGATCGTCATGTAGGCGGCACCCGCCATCTCCGTGCCCATCGAGGTCCGGGCCCAGGCACCGGTCACGACCATCGCCCCCGCGGACGGCGACGCGGCGGACGAGCAACCGGCGAGCGCGAGCGCGAGGACCATCGAGGGGAGCATCGCGGCGCGACGGGCGGACATGGTTCCTCCTCCGGTCTGCTGCACCTTCCCATCATCGCCCGGGGAAGCGATACGGGCCGTCCCCGGGCACGGAGCCCGTCAGCCGGCGGGACGGCGGCGTGCGGGAACGCGGACCCGGTGTCGAGGGGGTCGGCCGGAGCGTCGCAGGGGATGGTGTCCGGGCCATCGTCGGGAGGTCACGAAGACGCGGTCCGGACGGACCGCGCCGGTGGCGGGCATCATCTGGCGATGCAGTACGGCGTCATCGTCACCACCGGGGACCCGCGCACCGCGGCGGAGCTCGCCGCGCTCGCCGAGGGCGCGGGCTGGGACGGCGTGTTCACCTACGATGCGATCGCGATCGGGCCTTCACCAATGTACGACCCGTGGGTCGTCCTGGCGGCGATGGCGATGCGCACCGAGCGGATCCGGCTGGGCGCGATGGTGTTCGCCCCCGCGCGCCGGCGGCCTTGGAAGCTCGCGCGCGAGGCGGCGTCGCTGGACGTGCTCTCGGGCGGGCGCCTGGTGCTGCCCGTCGGCCTCGGCGCCCTCGACGATGGCGGCTTCGGCAACGTGGGCGAGGCGACCGAGCCGCGGACCCGGGCGTCGCGCCTGGACGAGACGCTCGCGATCCTCGACGGCCTGTGCTCGGGCGAGCCGTTCGGCTTTGCAGGCGAGCACTACCGGTTCGGGCCGATGACCTTCCGGCCACGGCCCGTCCAGCGGCCGCGGATCCCGGTCTGGGTGGTGGGCGCCTGGCCGCACGAGCGCTCGATGCACCGCGCGGTCCGCTGGGACGGGCTGATCGTCCAGGCGCAGGGGCCCGACGGCGGTCCCGCGACGGGGCCGGACGTGCTGCCGCCGATCGTGCACTGGGTGCGGCGCGAGCGACCCGCGGAGCTGCGTGACCGCCCGTTCGAGATCGTGGTGGACGGCGTCACGCCGGCCGACGACCCGGCGGCGGCCGCGACGATCGCGCGCGCGCACGCCGACGCCGGGGCGACCTGGTGGATCGAGGCGGACTGGATGGCCGCGAACCCTGAGGCGCTCCGGCGGCGGATCCTGGCGGGTCCCCCCCGCTGATCGATCGGGCGGACCTGCGGCGGGCGCCGGTGCGTCATGGCTCGGCGG
>MGOE01000124.1:32447-34765 GCA_001797035.1 Chloroflexi bacterium RBG_16_72_14 | reverse complement strand
CCGGCCCGTGGGCCGCACGGCGGGCTGGTGGCCGCACCGCGGCGCGGGCTGGTGGCCGCACCGCGGGCTGGTGGCCGCACCGCGGGCGGTTGGCCGCACCCCGAGCGGTTGGCCGCAGCCGGGCTGGTTGCAGATATGACCCACCCCTCATGTTGGACGGCGCTCGGACGCGCGAATGGCCCAGCCATGAGCAGGCGGTAATGCTATCGGCGATTCACCGGCCTCCGGCGACGGACTGGGGGCCGGCGGCGGGCAGAACATGACCCCGCGGTCATGTCCGGCGCCAGGGCGGGCTCGGCGGTGTGCAGGAGCGCAGCGGCCGGGTGCGAGTCGTCGGCCAATCGGGGTCAGCGCCGGCGGGCGCTGAACCTGCCCTGGCGGAGCCAGATCGCGCCGGCCACGACGAAGCGCAGGACGAGCGACAGGCCGTACGTCGTGCACCACACGCACACGGCCTGGATCACGAACAGCTGCAGGGTCAGGAAATAGAGCTCGAAGATCACGCCGACCAGCGACAGGCCGGCGTGGAGGTCCAGCAGTACCGGGTTGTCGGTCCGGATCCACACGATCGCGAGCGTCAGGAGCACCAGCGACAGCCCGACGCCGTACACGGCCACGGGGAACGGGCCGATCCACGCGTACTCGCTGGTGGCGACGGTCTCGCAGCCCTTGAGCGGCCCGCACACCGGCACCCCGCCCCCGAGCTCCACGACCGACAGGTAGCCCGCGATCGCGAGGCCGATGATGTCGAGCACGACGAGGATCCAGCCGGGGTGGATGCTGCGCAGCCGGGCGGCGGTGGTGGACATGTCGACGACACGGTACCGGGATTCGGCGAACCGCCCAACCTGCCGAAGGTCCCGTCCGGCTGGTTGCCCGCAGGAGCGGGCGTATGGGCCGAACGGGCCCGCAGGACCTGCTCAGCGGCCTTGAGCGGGCGGGCGCGTCGGGGCACCATCACCCTCTCGCCTGGCGCTGCCCACCCTGGAGGATCATGGCCCGCATCGACGGTGACACCGGACCGGACCGCGCGCTCGCGGCGCTGGCAGCGATCGCCGCGCATGGGCCGCTTCGCGCCTGGGACGAGGGCACCACGGACCTGCCCTGGGCTGACCCGGCGTTCAGCGAACGAATGCTGCGCGAGCACCTCGACCAGCGCCACGACCTCGCGAGCCGCCGCGGTGCCACGATCGAGCGCCAGGTCGATCGCCTCGTGGCATGGCTCGGGCTCCGACCCGGGATGTCGCTGCTCGACCTGACCTGCGGGCCCGGGCTCGTCGCGCGCGCGTTCGCGGAGCGCGGCATCGTCGTTACCGGCGTTGACGTCGCCCCGGCGGCGATCCGGTACGCGCGCGAGCTCAACACGGGCCTGGCATGCACCTTCGTCCAGGCGGACGTGCGGACCGTGCAGCTCCCGGCCTACGCGTTCGACGCCGCGGTCTACCTCTACGGCCAGTGCGCCGTCCTGCGGCCGCCCGACCTGCGACAGACCCTCGCCCGCGTCCGCGCGGCGCTGCGTCCCGGTGCCGTGCTGGCGCTCGAGGCGCGGGAGGCCGCCCGGGTCGATCGGGGCGCCGGGACGTCGTGGTGGTCGGGTGCCGACGACCTGTGGGGCGTGGGTCGCCATCTCGTGCTGGCCGAGCACGGCTGGGACGAGGACGCGGGCGCGACGGTCGAGCGGTACCACGTCGTGACCGAGGCGACCGGCGAGTTGAGCGTGCATGGTGTCACGGAGCGGGCCCTCGAGCCGGAGACGCTGCGAGCGGTGCTGGCCGAGGCCGGCTTTCCCGCCGTGGACCTCCACCCTGCCTGGGACGGCCTGACCTTCGACGACGCGGCCGACTGGGTGGTCGCCGTCTGCCGCTGACCAATGGGCCGGGCCCGACGCGCCGCAGGAGCCCGGGCCGGGCCTCAGAGCGGGCCGGAGATGCCGCCGTCCTTGCGGATCCGCCAGAAGTGGACCGCGAGGAAGACGGCCGTGATCAGCGGGAACAGGATCACGTGCGCGACGTAGAACCGGAGCAGCGTGTTCTGGCCCACCTCGATGCCGCCCAGGATGAGCCGGTTCGTTGGCGTGTTGAACACCGGGAGGTAGTTCGCCATGTTGGTACCGATCGTGATCGCCCAGTAGGCGATCTGGTCCCAAGGCAGGAGATAGCCCGAGAACGACAGGCCGATCGTCAGGAACAGCAGCACCACGCCGACGACCCAGTTGAACTCGCGGGGCGGCTTGTAGGCGCCGTGGTAGAACACCCGCATCATGTGCAGGAACACGAAGAACACCATCAGGTGGGCGGCCCACCGGTGGATGTTGCGGG
>MGOE01000124.1:23018-32353 GCA_001797035.1 Chloroflexi bacterium RBG_16_72_14 | reverse complement strand
GCATCATGTGCAGGAACACGAAGAACACCATCAGGTGGGCGGCCCACCGGTGGATGTTGCGGGTGAGCAGCCCGAACGCGACCTCGCTCTGGATCTCGAGGATGTTGCTGTACGCCTGGGTCTCGGACGGGATGTAGAAGAACATCAGGTACACGCCGGTGACCGTGAGCACGAGGAACAGGAAGAAGGACAGGCCGCCCAGGCAGAACGTGTAGGCGAACTTCACCGCGTGCTGGCGGACCCGCACCGGGTGGAGGTGCAGGAACACGTTGTTCATCACCGCGTACGCCCGCGACCGCTCGTCGTCGGGGTACGGGTTGCGGAAGATCGACCGCCAGACCGGGCTGCGCCGGATACGCTCGTCCACGCGCTCGAGGAAGGACATGGGGACGCTCCCTCATCGATGAGCCGGCAGGGCGGGTGCCGTGATCTCGCGCGCCGCTATGTCGCCGGACGATATACCACGGGCACGCGCTTGGGAAGGGGTCGGCCCGGGCGGGACGTGGCATGCTGACAGATGCCGGCGGGCCGCCGGCTCGGCCGGGATCGAGAGGACCAGATGCAGTCGCTGCAGCTCACGAGCGAGGACCACCACGCACGGCTGCTGCCCCACGTGGACCGCCTGCTCGTCCTCGCCGACATGGTGGGCCACGTGGACTGCGACGCGATCCACGCGCTGTACGAGGAGGAGTACGCGTTCATCGTCGGGCAGCTGGTGCCCCACATGGAGGCGATCGAGCGGACCCTCTACGGCCAGGTGGAGCAGGTCCTCGGCGGCCACCACTCGATGGCGCCGATGCGCTCGGAGCACGCCGCCATGAAGCAGCTCGTGGAGGAGCTGGGCCGCTACCGGCGTCACGCCGAGGGCTGCAGCTGGAGCGCCGTGGAGGGGCTCGCGCTGCGCCGCGCGCTGTACCGCCTCCACTCG
The DNA here is from genome assembly GCA_001797035.1 of Chloroflexi bacterium RBG_16_72_14. Classification (GTDB taxonomy): domain Bacteria; phylum Chloroflexota; class Limnocylindria; order Limnocylindrales; family CSP1-4; genus CAIXZV01. Next base: position 31,425 of record MGOE01000124.1, on the reverse strand, counting down.
ATCCTCAAGGTGCACCTGGCCGAGGAGGAGCTGTACCTCGGCGTGCTGGAGCAGCACCTCGACGACGCGGAGAAGGACCACCTCGCACGCGGGATCGCGCACGCGATGACGGAGCCGCTCTAGGAGACTGGCGTAGCCGCCGACGCAGCCGCTAGGTCGCCTGGCGGCGCCGGACCGCCACCACCTCGAGGTACCGGGCCTCGAACTCGGCGACCAGGCGCGCCCGCTCCTTCATCACCGCGCCCCACTCGTCGAGCGCGGCGTGCCCGCCATCGGTCAGCTCGTAGTCGCGGCGTGCCGGCCCGGTCCCGGTGGTCCACGAGGACCGGACGAGCCCGGCCTCCTCGAGGTCCCGGAGCGTCCGGTAGACCTGGCCCACATCGACCGCCCCGTTGGTGATGCCCAGCTGGGCCAGCTCGCCGACGATCGCGTAGCCGTGCGTCGCGCCCCCGGCGAGGAGCACCATCACGAACGGCTCCATCCACCGGTGGCCGCCCACCGGGGCCCAGCCCCGATGGACCGGAACCCCGGCCGCGTCCCGGTCGGTCGCGATCGTCTGGGCCGCCGCGGCGGCGCCGGTGGTCTCGGCGGCCGGCGTCTCGCTGCCATCGTCGGGGATCGTGCTGGGGGCAGACATGTGCCCCCGGAGCATAGAGGCTCCGCGCCGTCCCGCGGACAGCGCCGCGGTCCCCACCCCGGTCAGGCCGTGTGCGTTCCCGGGTGCTCCATCGCGGCCGCGAGCATGTCCGCCACGTCCGTGGTGACGCCGTGCTCGACGATCCGCAGGTAGGCCTCCTCCTCGGCGAGGTGGACCTTGAGCAGCGCATACAACTGGAACACCACCCGGCGGATGGCGAGCGTCTTGCCCAGCGTGAGCCGGCCCGCATCGATCTCGGCGGTCTGCGTCGCCAGCGCGGCGACGAGGCGGCGCACCTCGCCGTGCTCGCGGCGCATCGGCGCCATCGAGTGGCGGTTCTGGAACATCCGCTCGAGCTCCGGGTACAGCGTGTGCTCGGCGGCGTCGACGTGCGGGATCAGCGTCCCGGTCAGGAACGCGCTCATCTCGTCGAGGGCCTTGACCGCCTCGTCGGCCTTGGCGGTCAGCAGCGCGTCCGCGACCTCGGGCATCCGGTTCACATGATGGAGGAGCCGCTCGTGGTGCTCGTGGGCGACCTGCGGCAACGTCTGGGTCATGGCTTGGCCTCCTTGGCTAGAGCGACGTAGAACAACGCGACGGGGCGGTAGACCGCGTGGGCGAGCTTCATGAACGGCGCCAGCAGGACGAGCTCCATCGCGACCGCAACATGGAGCAGGAACATCCAGTAGCCCCAGGCCGGTGCCCCCGGCAGGTACAGCGCCAGCTCCAGGACGAAGCCGGTCACGCCGGTGACCCACAGCAACCCGAGCAGCATCCAGTCCGCGGTGGTGGACCTCGTCACGGCGCGGTTGGCCGCCCGGTAGCGGTCGATGGCCAGGACGCTGGTGCCGTAGACCAGGGCGATGCCGGCCAGCGTGCCCAGCAGGCGGACCGGGTACCACACCGGCACGGGCGTGCCGGTCGCCTTGATGCCGAGGATGTCGAGGCCGTAGTCGAGGACCGTCGCGGCGAGCAGGCCCAGGAAGCCCCACACGGTCAGCGCGTGGACGAGGCCGCGGCGCCGGTACCAGGGGGTTGCCTCCTGGCCCGTGTCGCACTCGGCGCGGAACTGCGCCTGGCCCAGCGACTCGCGGCCGACGGCCGACCAGGCGGCCCGCGCCGACCGGGCCAGCGCGGCGCGGCTGCCCAGCACGTCGCCCCAGCCCACGTCCTCGCGCCGGCCGATGCGGCGCGCCATCGTGGCGATCCCCGCCAGGCCGGCGAGGACCACGATGGCCATCACCGCGATGCCCATGTCGTGGATCAGGTGGCCCGGGATGAACTCGAAGACGGCGAGGGTCTCGCCGCTCTGGGGTCCGTGGGCCGCGTACATGAACGCCGCGAACAACAGCGCCACGACCACGGCCAGGACGGTCGCGAGGACCGGCTGCGTGTACATCGTCCGGGCGATCCGGGTCCGGTCGTAGCTCGCGATCGCGTAGCGTCGGGTGGCGGCCATGAACTCGGAGGGGTCGGCCCGGGTGGGGCAGGTCTCGGCACACGTGCCGCACTGGTAGCACGCCCACAGCTCCTTGCTGGACAGCACGGCGTCCTTCATGCCCAGCTGCGCGTAGCGGATGATCCGGCGCGGGAACGTCGCGTCCGTCTGGGACAGCGGGCAGCTCGCCGTGCAGGTGCCGCACGAGAAGCAGGCGCTCACGTCCCTGGCGCCGTAGCGCTGCAGCTCCCGGTACAGGCCGAGGTCCAGGGGCACCGGCGACGGGGCGGCGAGCGGCGTCGTCACGGCCTCCATCAGGACACCCTCCCGGTGCGCTGGTACTGGAAATAGCCGTCCACGGGGCTGCCCTTGATCTCGGCGAGCCACCCGTAGCGGCGCATGCCCATCACCCACAACACGACCTCGTGCGTGGGCGCGTCGATCGCGGCGGCGATCTCGGGGACGGTCAGGGGTCCGTCGGCGAGGACGGCGAGGATGCGCGAGCGCATCACCGGCTCCTCGCGGATGACCTCGCGGACGTCCCGGTTGGTCGTGCGCATCAGGCGGGCACCTCCACCAGGCTCTCGATCATGGCCGTGACCTGGGCGTCCGTATAGCCCAGCAGGTCGATCGCGTTCTCCGGGCACATCGGGACGCACCCGCCGCACCCCTTGCAGCCGGTCGGGCTGATGACGGCGAAGTGCCGGTCGCCCGTCTCGGTCATCGAGATGGCGTCGTACGGGCAGGCGGTGAGGCAGTCGCCGCAGGCCGTGCAGGCACCCTGGTCCGCGGTCGCGACCAGCGGGTCGAGCTCCGTGAACCCCTTCTTGAGGATCGCGGCGCTCTGGGTGACCGCGGCCAGCCCCGAGGCCACGCTCTCGGCCGACGTCTTCGGGCCCTGGCAGGCGCCGGCGATCAGCACCCCGTCCACGACGGTCTCGACCGGGCGGAGCTTGGGGTGGATCTCGTTGAAGAAGCCATCGCTCCCGGCCGGCAGCTTGAGCACGCCCACCAGCGCCTCGTTGTCGCGCGGGACCATGCCCGTGACGAGGACGACGAGGTCCGCCGGCAGCGCCAGCTCCTCGTTGTGCGTCAGCAGGTCGCGGACCGTGACCGTCAGCCCGCCTCCGTCGCGCCGCGCCACCGCCGGCGGCGCGTCGTTGTCGAACTTGACGAACACCGAGCCGGCCTTCCGCGCCTCCGTGTACAGGGGCTCGAACTTGCCGTACGTCCGCATGTCGCGGTAGAGGTGGAACTGGCGGATCGACGGGTCCAGCCCCGACACCTGCACCGCGGTCTGGACGGTGGCCGCGCAGCAGAAGCGCGAGCAGTACGCATTCGCGCAGCCGCCGGTGTTCCGGCTGCCCACGCAGTAGACGTAGGCGACGCTGCGGACCGGTCGCCCGCGGTGGGTCAGCGGCGCGGTCGCCTCGTCCACGAGCGCCTTGAACTCGGGCAGCGTGACGACGCCCTCGATCCCGTAGCCGAACTCCCCGGTCTCCGGCTGGTAGGCGTCGAACCCGGTGGCCGCCACGATCGACCCCGCCGCCACTTCGATCGTGCCGGCGCCCTCGCCGCCCACCCGCACGGTGACCCGGTAGTTGCCGAAGCTGCCGGCCTTGCCGACCACCTCGGCGCCCGTCAGGACGGTGATCGCCGGCCGACGCCTGACCTCGGCCACGAGCGTCTCGATCAACGCCCGGCCGTCCTTGCCGTGCGGGTACATCGGCCCGAACCGGCGCACCCAGCCGCCCAGCTCCAGCTCCCGCTCCACGAGCGTGACCCCGAGGCCGATGTCGGCTAGGCCGATCGCGGCCCTGAGCCCGGCGATCCCCCCGCCGATGACGAGGGTCCGCGGCAGCGTCTCCACGACCATCGGCTCCAGCGGCGTCGTCAGGCGCGTCCGCGAGATCCCGGCCCGGACGAGGGCGGTCGCCTTGTCGGTCGCACCCTGCTGGTCGTCGGTGTGCACCCACGAGCACTGCTCGCGGATGTTGACCTGCGTGTACTCGTAGGGGTTGAGGCCGGCCCTGGCCGCCACGCCCCGGAACGTGTACGTGTGGAGCTTGGGCGAGCAAGACGCGACGACGAGGCCGTCGAGCTGCTGTGCCGTGATGTCCGCGACCATGTCCTGCTGGGTCGCGTCGGAGCAGGCGAACATCGCGGTCTTCGCCACGACGACGTCGCCGGCGTCCTCGATGTCGGCGATGACCTTGTCGACGTCCACGTAGTCGCTGATATTCCCGCCGCAGTGGCACACATACACGCCGATACGGCGGGCGTTGGCTGCCTCATGTGCCGTCATGCCGGCACCTTCGCGATCTCGGAGAGCCCGGCCTTCGCACTCTCCAGGTGGGCGGCGACCTGGGCGGCGGCCGCGCCCGCGTGGATGATCGAGTCCGCGATGTCCTTGGCACCCGACGCGGCGCCGGCCACGAACACCCCGGGGATGCTGGTGGCGCCGGGGTTGAGGTCCTCCTCCGGCTCGGCCACGAAGTTCCACTCGTCGAGCGACAGCTCGCCGACCTCGAACAGCTCCTCCGCGTCCCGGTTCGGCTGGACGCCGACCGCCAGCACGACCAGGTCGTACTCGGTCTCGGCGATCACGCCGCCGTGCTCGATGTCCTCGTACCTGAGCACCAGGTCCCCGGCCGGCGTCTCGGTGATGCCGGCCACCCTGCCCTTGACGTAGGCGGCGCCCATCGCCTTCGCCTGCTCGTAGAACTCGTCGTAGCGCTTGCCTGGGGCGCGGATGTCCATGTAGTGGACGGTGATGTCGGCCAGGGGCAGGGCGCCCATCAGCAGCTGGTTCTGCTTGATCGAGTACATGCAGCAGAAGCGCGAGCACAGCGGGTTGCCGACCGTCTCGTCGCGCGACCCGGTGCACAGGACGTAGGCGATCCGCTCGGGGACCTTGCCGTCGCCCGGGCGCAGGATGGTGTTGAACGGTCGGGTGGGCGCCAGCAGCCGATCCATCTGCATCCCGGTGATGACGTTCCGGTACCGGCCATACCCGTACTCGGGCTTGAGGTCCGCGGGGAACAGCTTGAAGCCGGTGGACACGACGACCGCGCCCACGCGGGCCTCCAGGTGCTGGTCCCGGGCGTGGAGGTCGATGCAGCCGTCCACGGGGCAGGCCGCCACGCACTCGTTGCACTCGGAGCACACGGCACAGTCGAGGCACCGGCCGGCCGCCGCGCGCGCCTCCGTCTCGGTCATCGGGGCCTCGACCTCGGTGAAGTCGGCGGGCGCGGCGACGAGCGTCGTGGCGTCCGGGGCCGGCGACCGAAATGCGTAGGCCTGCTGGCGGGCGAGGACCAGATGCTTGTCCACGACCGGGAGGCGGTCGTCGAAGCCGTCCATCGTCCTGCCGGTGAGCCAGCGGTCGATCATGTGCGCGGCCCGCCGGCCCTCGCCCACCGCGCGCGTGATGTCCGTGGCGCCGTTGACCGCGTCGCCCGCGGCAAACACGTACGGGAGCGACGTCTGGCGCGTGACCGCGTCGGCGCCCAGGATGCCGAGGCTGGTGGCGGTCAGCTGGCCGGCGAAGGCGCCGGGCTCCGGCGTCATCCCGACGGCGGCGATGACGACCTCGCACGGGATCACCGTCTCGCGGCCGGGGATCGGCTCCGGGCGACGACGGCCGGTGGCGTCGGGCTCGCCCAGGCGCATCCGGGTGCAGCGGAGGCCGCTGACCGCACCCTGTGCGTCGCCGAGCACCTCGAGCGGCGCGACCTGGAGGCTGAACTGCACCCCCTCGCGCTCCGCGTCGTCCGCTTCCACGTGGTGGGCCGGCATCTCGTTGCGGCCGCGACGGTACGCGACCGTGACCGACGCGGCGCCGAGGCGCCGGGCGGTCCGGGCGGCATCCATCGCGACATTGCCGCCGCCCACGACCACGACCCGCCGGCCCGCGAGGTCCACCGGCTGGTCCAGCTTGACCCGTCGCAGGAAGTCGGTCCCGCCGAGCACGCCCAGGCGGTCCTCGCCGGGGACGCCCAGGCTCGTGGAGCGGTGAGTGCCGGTCGCGACCAGCACGGCGTCGAAGCCCTCGGCCCTGAGCGCGGCCAGGTCGCGGACCGGGGCGTCGGTGAGGATCTCGACCCCGAGGGCGCGGACGTTGTCGATGTCGCGCTCCACGGTCTCGACCGGCAGCCGGTAGGACGGGATCGCGAGCCGCAGGAACCCGCCGGGCACCGGCGCGGCCTCGTGGATCCGGACGGCGTAGCCCTTGCGGGCGAGCTGCCAGGCCGCGGTCAGGCCGGTCGGGCCCGACCCGACGATGGCGACCCGGCGACCGTTGGGCGGGGCGACCTCGATGCCGAGCTCCTCCCCGCCCTCGTCGTGGACGTCGGAGATGAACCGCTTCAGGCGGCGGATCGGCAGGGTGCCTTCCAGCGAGCCGCGCGTGCACTCGCCCTCGCACGGGGCATAGCAGGCGCGCCCCAGCGTACCGACGAGCGGCGTCGCCTCGAGCACCAGGCGGTGCGCCTTCTCGTACTCGCCGCTCCTGATCAGCGACATGTAGCCGTGGGCCTGGATGCCGGCCGGGCAGGCGTAGGAGCAGGGCGAGCTGCCGGCCCGGTCGATGACCGCCTTCTTGGGCACCGCCTGGGGGAACGCGATGTGGGCCGCGCGGCGGGCCACCAGGTCCGCGTTGAACTGGTCGGGCACGGCGACCGTGCAGGCGGTCTCGCACTTCTGGCAGCCCGTGCACGTGTCCTCGTCCACGAACCGCGCCTTGCGCGTCACCGAGGCGTGGAAGCGCCCGTCGGCGGACCTGCGGATCCCGTCCACGCGGCTGTAGGTCAGCGCGGTGATGTTCGGGTGGTGGATCGTGGACGCCATCTTGGGCGTCGAGATGCAGCTCGCGCAGTCGAGGGTCGGGAAGACCTTGGACAGCAGGATCATCCTGCCGCCGACGCTGGCCTCCTTCTCGACCAGCAGGACCCTGTAGCCCATGTCACCGAGCTTGAGGGCCGACTCCATCCCGCCGATGCCGCTGCCCACGACCAGGACGTCGTAGTCCACCTCGTCCACCGCGGGCACGGCACACGCCTCGGTCATGGGGTCAGCTCCGCCGCCGCCGGCCCGAGGGCGGCGAGCGCCGTCGAGAACTGCCCGAGGTGCCTGGTGAACGGCTCGGCGCACACCGAGCAGATCGCGGCCAGCCGCAGCCGGTTGGCGTCGATCCCGCGCTCGCGCATCCGGGCCTGCGCTTCGCCCACGATCCGCGACGAGCGCTTCGCGCAGTCGGGGAGGTACGCGCACTCGTCGCCGTCCGAGGCCACGAACACCCCGTCGAAGCCCGATTCCAGCGCGTGGAGGATCCACGACGGCCGGATGCCGCTCGTGCACGGCACGCCGATCACCTTGACGCCGGGCGAGTAGTGCATGTGCGAGCTGCCGGCCAGGTCGATGCCCGGGTCGGAGATGTTGTTCGTGGACAGCACGAGGATCCGGGGGACGAAGGCGTCCCCGGGTGCCTGCGGCTCGGTCGCGACGGGGGCGGTCATCGGACGGCGGCTCCTGGAGCTGCGCGAGTTGCGGCGGACGGCGCTACTTGCGGCGGACGACGAACACGCGGTCGTAGCCGTCGGCCTCGAGCGAGCCGAGGAACTCGTGCCCGACCTTGCCCGACCACGCGGCGATGTCGGTTTTGGTGACGGGGTCGGTGGACATGATCTCGATCACGGCGCCGACGGCCACGGCGGCCATCCCCTTCTTGGCCTCGAGGAGCGGCCCCGGGCAGGCGGCGCCGCGGGCGTCGATCACCTTGTCGGCGACGACAGCGGAGAGCTCGGTGAGCGTGGCGGTCATGTGACGGGTGCCTCCTGGATGCGTGTGCTGCGTTTGGTTGGACCTCAGATGAACAGGACCTGGCCACCCTCGGCGGCCAGCAGGAACGTGGCGATCCCGCCCGAGGCGTCGACGAGCGGGTCGAGGGTGGTGACGTCGATTCCCAGCACCTCGAGCGACCCGGCGCAGGCGAGGATCTGCATCTCCCCCAGCTCCTTGGCCATCCGGAACGTCTCGAGCCACGGGATCGCGGCCGTGCCCTTGACCGGGCGGCTCGCGTAGGCCGCCATCGAGTCGTAGGCGAGGCCATGGTCGATCTCGATCCGCTCGGACCGGAACGCATCCAGCGCCCAGTACTGGAGCAGGATGTTCACCGGGCGTCCCATCGCCGCCGCTCCGGCCGCCAGCGTGGCGGCGGCGTGGAGCTTGTCGGCCGTGCCGGAGAACAGGACGATGGAAAGGCTGTCGTTCATCGGTGGGTCACCTGGCTGGCGGGATGGCGTAGGCGATCGAGGTGGTGCCGCCCGGCCCGG
>MGOE01000124.1:21658-22993 GCA_001797035.1 Chloroflexi bacterium RBG_16_72_14 | reverse complement strand
TGCCGAGCGCCGACAGCCGGCGGACGATGACGGCGCGCATCAGGTCGCAGGCCTCGAGGATCTCGGGGTCGGCCAGCCCGTAGCGCACGAACCGCCCATCCCGGGTCGCCTCGACGAGGCCGACGCCGCGCATCGCCGCCAGGTGCTGGGAGACCGCGGCCTGCCCCATTCCGAGCTGGCCCGCCAGGTCCCGGACCTCGCGCGGCCCCTCGCCGAGGAGGTGGACGAGCCGGAGCCGGTGCGGGCTGGCGAGCGCGCGGAGCAGCGACGTCTGGATGACGTCGATCTCGTTCACGGCGTTCGACACGCGGTGCCTCCTGCTCGGGTGGCCGCCTGCAGCCATCGTGGTATCTGTGCTGCATATATGTATGCCAGCGACATGTATAGCACCTGAGCCGTCCGTCACCGTTCCGCGGGACGTGTGGCACGCACCACAGGGGCCGGGCGGGCGGGTCGAACGGACACCGGGCGTCGGCGGGCGCGCCGCTGGCTGGGCAGGCGTGCGACGCCGTTCAGGCGGCGGGCAGCTCGACCTCGAAGCGCGCACCGCCGGCGGCCTCGTTCGCCGCCCGGACGTGGCCCCCGTGCGCCTCCACGAGCGCGCGCACGATCGCAAGCCCGAGACCTGACGTGGCCGAAGCGCGATCGCGGGCCGGGTCGGCCTGGTAGAAGCGCTCGAAGACGTGGGGCAGGTCCGCCTCGGCGATCCCGGGGCCGGTGTCCGCGACCGCGATGACGATCCGACCGTGACCGGTGTCGCGGGCCTCCAGGCGGACCCGCCCGCCCGCGGGCGTGTGACGGATCGCGTTGTCGACGAGGGCCATCAGCACCTGGCGCACGCGGTCGGGATCCCCGTGCACGGCGAGCCCGGGGCCGCCTTCGATCGCGATGGAGACGCCGGCGTCTCCCACGCGCGCGCCCATGTCGCGCGCGACCGACTCGAGCAGCGGCGCCACGCCCAACGCCTGGCGCCGGAGCGGCAGCACGCCCGCCTCCGCGAGGCTCACGGTCCGCAGGTCGTCCACGATCCGCGACAGCAGGCGCGCCTGGTCCCGCACCGTCTCGAGATGGCGGTCCTCGTGCGCGTAGACCCCGTCGATCACGGCCGTGGTCGTCGCCTCGATCACGGCGAGCGGCGTCTTGAGCTCGTGGGCCGCATCCTGGAACAGGCGCCGGCGCGCCTCCTCCGCGGCCTCGAGGTCCGCTGCCATCGCATCGAACGACCGCCCCAGCGACCCGATCTCGTCGCTCCGGTCCCCGAGCCCCGACCGGGCCCCGAGGTCACCGCCGGCGACCGACGCCGCGGCCCGTTCCAGGCGGGCGAGCGGCTGGACC
>MGOE01000124.1:8986-21650 GCA_001797035.1 Chloroflexi bacterium RBG_16_72_14 | reverse complement strand
GTGGCGACGACGAGCCCCAGCAGTGACGCCGCGCCGGCGGCGAACGCGGCCACGACGATCAGGATGGTCGTCGTCTCCTGCTGGATCTGCTGGGCGTGCGGCCCGGCCATCGGGCCGTTGCCCTGGCCGCGCCCCGCCCCCGGTGACGCGTCCTCGGCCAGCATCCGGGCGAACCCGCGTCCGACGATGGCCGGCGCGGCGAGGGCCACGGCGACCGCCGTCAGCACGGCGACCAGCGCGAAGGCCAGGGCGAGCCTCGATCGCAGGCTCATGCCCGCACGCCCCGGTACCCCACGCCGCGGACGGTGTCCACGTAGCCGCCGCCATCCGGCCGGGCGCCCAGCTTGCGGCGCAGGTTCTTGACGTGGCTGTCGATCGTGCGGTCGAAGGCGTCGAAGGCCTCACCGAAGACGTGCTCGCCCAGCTGTTCGCGGGTGAGCGCCACGCCGGGATGGGCGGCCAGCGTCGCCAGGAGGTCGAACTCGGCGCGGGTCAGCGGCAGGGCGTCCGCGCCGCGGCGGACCTCACGCGCCGCCCGGTCGATCTCGAGGTCGTGGAACCGCTCGACGGCGGTGCCCTCGATCGCCTCGTCGGCAGGCGTGGCCGGCGTCGGCCCGGCGGCGGTCCGGCGCAGCACGGCACCGACCCGGGCCACGAGCTCGCGGGGCTCGAACGGCTTGGTCACGTAGTCGTCGGCGCCGATCTCGAGACCCGCGACCCTGTCGATGACCTCGTCCCGCGCCGTGAGCATGATCACCGCCGCCGTGCTGCCGGCGGCGCGCAGCTCGCGCAGCACCTCGAAGCCGGATCGCCGGGGCAGCATGACGTCGAGCACGACGAGGTCCGGGGCGGCGTCGCGGGCCTGCGCCAGCGCGGCCTCGCCATCGGCGGCGGTGACGACCTCGTGGCCATCACGCACCAGGTAGGCGCGCACGATGTCGAGGATGTGCGGCTCGTCGTCCACGACGAGGATGCGGCTCATGTCGGACGGAGCATACGGAGACGGCCGGGCCCGCGAACAGGTCCGGCCGTCCCCGCGCGGGATGGGGGGTCGATCAGGGGGTGGGGCCGCTGCCGTCGCACACGCCCGTGCCATTGCCACCCGCGCCGTTGCCGCGGCCGCCCATCGCGCCCGGCCCGGCCCCCACGGCGGACCCGCGCATCCCGCCCGGCTCCACCTGGTTGACCATCGCCTTGGCCTTCACGGCCAGTTGCGCCCTGAGCTCGGCCGCCTCGGCGTCCGTCAGCGCGCCGTTGGCGACCCGCGCGTCGATGCGGACGGTCCACCGCGCGACGAGCGCATCGATCAGCTCCTGCACGTCCACGCCCTGCTTGTTCGCGATCTGGGCCAGGGTCAGCCCGTCCTGGCGGAGCTCCATCACCTCGGCCTGGGTCAGCCCCAGGATCGCGGCCAGGGTGCCCCGCGCCTGGACCTGGTCGCCCGCCTGGGTGCGCGGGCCGGCGGCGGAGACCGTCGCCGCCAGGGCGAGGATCGCGAGCGCGGCGACCGCGAGTGAGAGTCCGATTCGCTTCATGGTTCAGCCTCCGAGGGCCATTGCGGAGCCGGTGGGACCGGCGACACCACCTTCGGTGCCGGGGTCGATGCTCGCGCGCGCCGATGGAGTCCCGATGGAGCCTGCATGGAGACGGCGCGGAGGATCTCGCACCCGCCGACGAGCGGCTCAGGCCGCGCAGGCGCCGCCCGAGCGACGAGCGCGCAGCCGCCAGGCGAGGGTGCCGGCCAGGAGCAGCAGCGAGGCCAAGCCGATGATCGGCTGGAGCGGTGCCCAGATCGTGAGCGCGCCGCTGGTGCCCAGCAGGACGAGGGCGAGCTTGTTGCACACCGGGCAGCCGATGGCGAGGAACGCGCCCAGTCCGGCGATCGTGCCAACGGTGGATCCGTTGCGGTCATCGGCCGCGGCGACCGGCATCGCCATCGCCGTCGCCGCCGGGCCGAGCGGCGCCGCGACGGGCGGCGCCGGGTCGCGCAGCGGCGCCGAATACGTGGCGCCGACGAGCCCCATCAGTGGCGCGGACGCCAGCCACACCCAGTAGGCGAACGGCTCGGGCGGGATCTGGCGCCCGAACACCGGGTTCGGGATGATCGCCGTGACGAGGCCGAAGGAGACCAGCGAGATCGCGGTCCAGGCCAGCGCCCAGCCGGCGAACCTCCGGTCCAGCCGGAGCGACGCGACGCCGTCGACCACCGTGGCTGCGCTCAGCCGACCGGGGCGAGGCCGAGCGCGCCGACCGGCTCGGTGCCGGGGCCGAGCACGATCACCTCGGCGCTGACCTCGGACCCGGCGGCGTCGCGGACGACGTAGCCGTGGTGGATCTCGGTGATCCCGCTGGCGAGCGTCGCGCCGACCGAGCAGTACCTGGTCGCCGACAGCTCGATCGCGCGGCGTACCGCCTCCACGTCGAGCGCTGGGCCCTCGACCACGTGGGTCACGTCGATCCGGGTGAACGCATGCGGGTAGTCGCCCATCTGGGTGCCGTTCGACAGCACCTCGTAGCGGGTGACCTCCTGGCGCTTCTTGCGCAGGATCGAGATCACGTCCATCGCGGTGCAGCCGGCAACCGCGAGCGGGACGAGCTCGGCCGGCCGGGCGCCGCCGTCGCCGGTGCCGCTGTCGAGCACGATCGAGTGCCCGCTGCCGACGCTGCCGACGAAGCGCAGGTCGCCGCCATCGAGCGTGACGGACGCGGTCTTGACTGCCATGGGTCGTGGCTCCGGTGGTGCCGACCGGACGCGGCCGGCGGTGGGTGGTCCTGGGTAGGTGGTTGGTGGCCTGAGATCAGTCGGCGGGCTGGAGGGTGGCGACGGCGCGGCGAAGGCGGGCGGCAGCCTCCTCGGCGACGGCGCGGACCGCCTCCGCCCCGACGATGCCGAGCGCGGCCAGCGGGTCCATCGCCTCGATGATCGTCCCGTCGCCGTCCGCCCGCAGGACGACATTGCACGGGAGCAGGGCGCCGACCGACGGGTCCGCCTCGAGGGCGCGGTTGGCCAGCGGCGGGTTGCAGGCGCCGAGGATGACGTACGGGGCGCGCTCGATGCCCAGCCGTGCCCGGAGGGTGGCCGCGACGTCGATCTCGGTCAGGACGCCGAAGCCCTCCGCCTTGAGAGCGGCCTCGACGGCGGGGCGGACATCCGCGACCGCGCCCGGGAGACGGGTGCCGAACGTGAAGCTCGTCTGGATCATGATGCGGTGACCTCGGAGATGGCTGTCGTGACGGGGTCCGCAGGCGCCGCTGCGGACGCGACGGGGATGGGGGGACGTGCCTCCAGCCGCCGCTCCACGATCGCGTGGATGATGTCGCAGGCCTCGACGATGCCGGGCTCGGCGAGGCGATACAGGACGCTCGTGCCGACGCGCCGCCCGTCCACCAGGCCCGCCGACCGGAGCACCGCGAGGTGCTGGCTGGCGTTGGGGAGCATGATGCCGAGCGCGGCGGCGAGCTCGCCGACGGAGCGCTCGCCGCCGCGCAGGGCGTCGAGGACCATCAGGCGCTTGGGGTCCGTGAGGACCTTGCAGATGTCCGCGTGCGCGCGGTACCGCTCGATGACCTCGTCCGTGCTCATGGGGGGAGGATACCCGTAATTGCGTTATTGCGCAAATAGCGGAATCGGCGTGGGCGGGGCACGGTGGAAGTCCGGCGCGGCGTCCGGCTCGGCCTGTGCGGCTCGGCAGGTCCAGTGCCGCAGTCCGGCCCGGCGTCCGGCTCGGCGTCCGTCGGCTGTCCGGCTCGGCAGTCCGGCTAGGCTGTTCGGCTCGGCTGTCCGGCTCGGCTGTCCGGCGCGGGATCCCTCCCGGTCGTGTGCATCCGGGCGTACAGGATCCGCGGCGGTGTGCATCCAGGCGCACACTCGGACGCCCCGGGAAGCCAGCGTGTCAGCCCAGTTGCACAGATCGCCGCGGGGCCGCCCGCCGGGCGTCGATCCTGTCCGTCGTCATGCACGGCTGCCCGAGCTTCGGCAGCCGGTCGCCCCTCGCATGTCGCGAAGGTACCGGCAGATGCACACGCGCCCGGGGCACGAGGGTGGCCTTGACGCCCGGGGCGACGAGCCGGCCCCGACGCCCGCGACACGACGGTGGCCTCGACGCCTGGCCGCCAGTTGACGCCGGGCCACTCGCCGCCCGACCATGGCTCCCGAAGGGGAGTAGACCTGCTCCGGACGATCGACATGCTGGCGCGCATGCGCGCCCGGTCGCCGGGTCCGCGGACGCGGACGGACGAGACCTTCGACTGGCGACACCAAGTCACGGGTGTCGGGTCGAAGGCACTGGCTTCCGGACCCGAGCCCAGCACCGGAGCCCCGAATGGACGCGTTTCTCCTCTCGACCGGCGTGATCCTGCTCGCCGAGCTGGGCGACAAGAGCCAGCTGATGGCGCTCGCGTTCGCCGCGCGCTACCGGGCCTTGACGGTGCTGGTCGCGGTGACCATCGCCACGCTCGTCGTTCATGCAGGCTCGGTCATCCTCGGCGCGGCGTTCGCGCTTGCGCTGCCCACGGCGGCGATCCAGGTCGTCGCCGGCCTCGCCTTCTTCGGGTTCGCGGGCTGGACGCTGCGGGGCGACGAGCTGGGAGCGGCCGACCAGGGTCGCGCGAGGCGGACCGGGCGCTGGGCGCTGGTCACGATCGGGACCGCGTTCTTCCTCGCCGAGCTGGGCGACAAGACGATGCTGGCCACGGTCACCCTGGCCACGACCGAGGAGCCGATCGCGACCTGGCTCGGATCCACCGCCGGCATGGTCGCGGCCGACGCGATCGCGATCGCGATCGGTGCACTGCTCGGGGCCCGGCTTCCGGAGCGTGCGATCAAGGTCTTCGCCGCTGCGGCGTTCGTCGTGTTTGGCGCGATCCTCGTCGGCCAGGGGCTGGGCGTGGTCTCGTTCTGACCGGCACCCGGCGATGTATCCCTTTCGGGCCGCGTCCCGTCCTCCATGCAGATCGATCACCGGATCGATGGCACACGAGGTCTACGGCCATGAAGCTCACCCAGAACGTCGGCACCCCCGATCGGATCATCCGCCTGCTCATCGGCGCTGCGCTCAGCGCAGCCGTCGTCGCCGGTGTCGTCACGGCGCCGCTCGCGTGGGTCGCGGGCGCGCTCGCGGCGATCATGCTGGTCACCGGCGCGACCGGGTTCTGCCCACTGTACGCGCTGTTCGGCATCCGGAGCTGCCCCATCCAGCGCACCTGAAGGAGCAATGACCATCCGACCCGATCCCACCCCGGAGCCCGGGCTCGGCGAGGCCCTCTTCGCCGAGCTCCCGTGGCTGGTGCGCCTGGCGACGCGGCTGACCCGCGACGAGGCGGTCGCCGAGGACTGCGCCCAGGAGACCCTGATCGCGGCCTGGCGGCGGCACGACCAGCTCCGCGACCCGGCGGCGCTGCGCGGCTGGCTCCGCCGGTCGCTGGTCAACCGGGTCATCGACCGGGCGCGGGCGCACCGAGAGGAGCTGGACATCGCGGACGTGGAACGCGAGTGGGCGGACGACGCCTGGACCGTCCAGCCGGAGCGGGTCCTTGAGCGCGCCGACCAGCGCGAGGACCTCGAGGACGCCCTCGCTCGGCTGCCCGTGATCCTGCGGGTGCCGGTGGTCCTCCATGATGCCCTCGGCTGGACAGGCACGGAGATCGCCGAGGCGCTCCGGATCGGGCTGCCGGCGGCCAGGCAGCGCCTGCGGAGGGGCCGGATGATGCTCGTGAGCGCCCTCGCCGACGACGACGCCCGCCGGCGGGCCAGCCTCGCCCAGCCGATGCGCTGCTGGCGCGCCCGCCGTCACGTGTCGGCCTTCCTGGACGGCGAGCTCGACGCCGGGACGGCCCTGGCCGTCGAGACCCACCTCGCATCGTGCCCCACCTGCCCGCCACTGTACGCGACGCTGGTCGGCGTCCGGTCACGGATGGAGGGGCTGCGCGACCCGGACACGGTCGTCGAGCGCGACGTGGCCGACCGGATCCGCCGCCGGCTGTCGGGCCCGGCGGCCGGCTCCTAGCAGGCGGCGGTCGCGCCTCATTCGGCCCATCGGACCCTGAGCCGCCCCTGGACACCCGGCAGCGGCAGGCCCTCGGCCTCCGCCTGGACGGCGTCGCGTTCCTCCGGTGAGAGGGGGCGCCACGGCTGGATCGTCAGGGCGGAGTCCGCGCGACGCCACGTGCCGGCGAGCTCGCCACGCACGAGCACGCCACCCGGCCACACGCGCGACGGCCAGAGCGCGAGGCGGTGGTCGGCCTCGGGCACGAGGAGCTCGCGATCCGCACCCTGGAGCAGGAAGATTGCGTCGCCGCTCGGGACGAGGCGGGCGCCCGCGACGAGCCCGGCCCGGGCACGAAACGAGGGCTCGTCGCTCGCCAGGATCCACGCGTCCCCGATGGGGGTTCGCACCAGCGTCAGTTCGCCGCCGAGCGCGTCGAACGCGATCCGGGCGACTGCCGGAGGGATCCCGGCCCACGCGGCGAACGCCGACGGCGTCGTGGGTCCGAACACGTGCACGTACCGGCGCGCGAGCTCGAGGCGGGCGTCTGCCGGGTCGATGTCCGGTGCCGGCACCGTCCACACGGTCGGCTGGCGGGCACCGTCCCAGCGGAGCAGGACCCGGCCGGTCGGCGCGGCGTACCGGAGCCGGTTCGGGTGGACGCCGAGCCCGCGACCCGCGTCCCCGTAGGTCATCCGCCTGCCGCCGAGTACGGCGTCCAGCGCGTCCGCCGTCTCCTGTGCGAACCGCTGGCCTTCCGCATCGGCCGGCAGCCTGCCGAGGGTGAAGACCGCCACGTCCCGGGCCGCGACGAGGTACGCGCTGTAGCGCGGCCCCCACAACTGGACCAGCGACGGATCCTCCCAGGCCGACGCCTGCGTCACCTCGACGCGCGCATGGATCGACAGCAGCGCGGCACGCGGCATGCTGTCCTGCAGGCCGGCCCACGCCGCACGGCGAAGCGAGTCCGGACCGGGCGGCAGCCGCTCGTCGAGCCCGCCGACGGCGCGTCGATGCGCCAGGATCTGAGCCCGCGTGATGTCCAGCGGCCGCGTCGTCACGTCACGTTCCTGTCGTACTGAGGCGGGAGCGCCTGGCGGACGCGCATCTGGCGAGCGGGCCCCTGCCGAATGGTCGGGGCGGTGGGATTCGAACCCACAACCTCGTGCTCCCAAAGCACGTGCGCCACCGTTGCGCCACGCCCCGACGAGTCTCGCGCCCAAGAAGCGCAGTGCTTCCCGAGCGACGCCCAGAAGCCTAGCCTACAGCGCTCGCGGACCTGCACGCTGGTTGCCCGTATTCCGGTCCGTTGGTCGAGATAATCGAGAATCGTTTATCCCTTGTCAGGCAGCGCCTGATCTGTCATGTTGGCCGTGTTGCGGGAGGCGATGACACGCGGTCCACCCCCGGCCGCCGGGACCGTGCGGAGCCACTGGCGAGACCGACCTGCACCGGATACCCCGTGGGAGGAAGCAGATGCGCAGGATCGGCTTCGTGAGCCTTGTCACGGTCGTGCTCTTGGCCGGCGCGGCGATGGCGTACGCCGGCAATGGCAAGGCGGTCCCGGGGTGGCACTCAAACTCGGCCAAGTACACGGCGATCGCGGTCACCAATCCCAACGATCCGGCAGACGTGTCGAGCAAGCTCGTCCGCGAACGCACGCCTGACGCCGTGCTCGCCCAGCACATCGAGGCCCTCAACGCCTGTGACTGGGCCGGACTGATGCAGCAGTACCCGGACAGCTACGAACTGCGGCTGCCCGGTGGCACGGTCGTCACGGGCCGCCTGGAGGCTGCCGCGACGTTCGCCGGGTTCGTGAAGCCGCACGACGAGGGAGGGCTGTGCGGGATCACCTTCACCGAGATCTCCCGGCAGGTGACCGGCGGCACCCTGGCCGTCACCTGGGAGGCCAACGCCTCGTTCCTGGCCGAGCCCTATCAAGGCTCGGACGCCTACATCACCGATGACGGCCTGATGGTGTCGATGGTCAGCACGTTCGACGGAGCCGAGCTCAAGTTCAAGCCCTGAGCGAACCCGGCTGCCACCCATCCAGGGGGTGGTTCCGCGAAAACGGCACCCCCTCTGACAGACCGCCCGGGACCCCAGCGGGAAGCCCGGGTGGTGCGCCCGCGCAACCCTGCCGGTTGCGGGCGGTCTGGCCCCCGGTCAGGGTGCCGGATGGAGCGTAGCGCGCCGGTCGCGCGGGGCCGACGCTGTAACCACGTCCTCGGTCAACTCTGGATGGTCGGTCAATGATCCATCTCACCGTCGCCTTCGCGTCCCCGTCCCACGCCCGAGCGGCGATCGGCTTCCTCGCCGGCTCGTCGCTCACGCTGACGCTGTCCGCGCGGCCGGTCCTGGGCGACACCGAGATGGCGCTGGTGGACATCGACGTGCCGACGGCCGAGCGTGACCGGCTCGACACCCTGCTCGGCGGCGTCCACGCCCTGGTGCTCGAGCGCGAGGAGGCGATCGCGGCCGTCGCGTAGGCCGCCACCATACGAGGCCCCGGCCCGTACCACCCTCGCGGTCCGGGCGGGCACTCCACGGCACCCCGGCCGCCGCCTTCCCGCGGCGACCGGGGTGCTTCCCTTTGCCCGGCGTGGGCCCGTCGGCCAGGAATCGCCTCGTACCTGGGTGCAACAACCCGATCGAGGCATGACCACCGGGGTATTGTCGTGGCGCGGTCAGTTGAGCAATAGTTGCCGTGGCCCAGGATCCAATCCGGCTCCTGGCAGGACAAGCGGGTCGCCTGGGGGGACCCCATCATCGGCATCGGGCGCGTGACGGCGCCCGGAGCCGTCTCCGGGATGGTGCCCGGGCCGTTGGCTCCCCTCCGGTCCGGGCACACGTCCCGTCTGGATGCTCATGACGCGCCTGACGGTCGCCTTCGCCACCACCCGCCACGCCGAGGCCGCGGTCGCGTTCGTGCGCGGTGCGTCGTTCGAGGTCCGGGTGTCGGTGCCGCCGGGCGGCAGCGGGTTCGACTACGCGCTGGTGGAGTTCGAGGTCGGCCGGGCCGACCTGCATCGACTCCGTACCCTGCTCGCGGGCGTGCACGGGATCGAGCTCGAGCAGTCGAGGGTCACCGCCGGCGCCGTCGCCTGAGGGACAGCCCTCCCGCGGCGTCGGCGCGGAGCGGGCCGTCGCGCCCACCTCCGCGGGGGCCGTTCGCCTCTCGCCAGACCCGGCGGCCGCCGCCTAGGGTGACCGGGATGCCGGGAGGCTCCGGGCACCGCCCAACCGGCGACCGCCGGCACGCCCGAGCCACCCGCCGACCGCCCACCAGTGCGTCCCAGTCTGGGGTCCTAGATGGATCGTGAGCTGCAGCACGACGTGGTCATCCTGGGAGCGGGCCTCGCCGGGCTGCGCGCCGCGGTGGAGATCTCGCGCCGGCTGGCCGGCCGGGTCGACATCGGGATCGTGTCCAAGGTGCAGCTCATGCGCGCCCATTCGGTCTGCGCCGAGGGCGGCACGGCGGCGGTGCTTCGCACCGATCTGGGCGACTCGCACGAGCTCCACTCGTGGGACACGGTCAAGGGCTCGGACTTCCTGGCCGACCAGGACGTGGTGCGCAGGTTCGTCGAGACCGCGCCGACGGAGATCCGCCAGCTCGACCACTGGGGCTGCCCGTGGACGCGTGACGACGACGGCTACATCTCCCAGCGCCCGTTCGGCGGGCACAGCTACCCGCGGGCGACGCTGGCGGCCGACAAGACCGGCTTCTTCGAGATGCAGACGCTGTACGACCAGCTCCAGCGGTACCGGACCTTCACCCGGTACGACGAGCTGTTCGTCACCGACATCCTCGTCCACGACGGCGCGTTCGCGGGGCTCCTCGGTCTGCACATGGGCTCGGGCGAGACGGTCGCGATCCGCGGAAAGGCGCTGCTCATCGCGTCCGGTGGCGGCGGCACCCTGTACGGCTTCACCACCTACTCGCAGACCGTGACCGGCGACGGCATGGCGATGGCCTACCGGGCCGGCCTGCCGCTCGAGGACATGGAGTTCCTCCAGTTCCATCCCACGGGCCTGGTGCCCAGCGGCATCCTGATGACCGAGGCCTGCCGGGGCGAGGGTGGCTACCTGCGCAACAGCCGCGGCGAGCGGTTCATGGAGCAGACCGCGCCCAAGCTGATGGAGCTCGCGCCACGCGACATGGTCTCGCGCGCCGAGACCAAGGAGATCCTCGCCGGGCGCGGCTTCAAGACCCCCGACGGGCAGGACTACCTCCAGCTCGACCTCACCCATCTGGGCGCCGATCGGATCAACACCCGGCTGCCGCTGATCCGCGAGGTGACGATCAAGTTCCTGGGGCTCGACCCGATCGACACGCCGATCCCGATCCGTCCCGTGGCCCACTACTCGATGGGCGGCATCGAGACCGACATCAACGGCCTGACGCGCGTGGCCGGCATCTGGGCGGCGGGCGAGGCTGCCTGTGTCTCGCTCCACGGCGCGAACCGGCTGGGCTCCAACTCCACGGCCGAGTGCCTGGTCTGGGGCGGCATCGCCGGCGGCGAGATCGCCTCCGCCCTGGACGGGATGGGCGCGGCGGCGGCGCTGCCCGCCGATGCGGTGACGGCGGCCGAGGACCGCATGCGTCAGGTGATGGCACGCCGGGGCGACGAGAACCTGTACCAGCTGCGCCACGACCTGCGCGCCACGATGGACGCGCACGCCGGCGTGTTCCGCCACGGCGCCGACCTCGCGGCGGCGCTCGGGCACGTCCGCGAGATCCGGGACCGCGCGCAGCGGGCACCGGTGCTCGACCGGTCGCGCGTGTACAACTCGAACCTCGTCCACGCGCTGGAGCTGGAGAACCTCCTCGACCTGGCCGAGGTGACGGTCGCGGGGGCGCTGGCCCGCGAGGAGTCGCGCGGCGCCCATGCGCGCCGGGACTTCCCCGCCCGCGACGACGAGCACTGGCTGAGGCACACGATGGCGTTCCACGCCGCCGACGGTCCGCGGTTCGATCACAAGCCGGTGACCATCGACATGTGGCTGCCGGTCGAGCGCAGGTACTAGCCGGGAGGAGGCTCGATGGAGACCCGAGGACATCCGAATCGGCTGGGCATCCGGGGCTGGGTCGCAGGCGGGCGCTGGGGCGTCGAGCGCTACCTGTACACGCTCCACCGCGTCACCGGGCTCGGCCTGCTCGCGTACTTCGTGCTCCACATCTTCGTCAGCTCGGCCCGCGTGCTGGGGCCCGAGAGCTGGCAGCAGGCGATGGAGTTCGTCGCCGGTCCGCTGTTCCGTGCCGGCGAGTTCCTCGTGTTCGTGGCATTCGCGTTCCATGCCCTCAACGGAATCCGGCTGCTGATCCTCGAGCTCGGCTTCGGCGTCGGGCGGCCCATCGACCCCGTCTATCCCTACGCGACGTCGGTCGGCCGGCAACGCCCGCTGGCGCTGGCCGTGATGGTCCTGGCCGGCGTCGTAGCGCTGTGGGGCGGGCTCGACTTCTTCGTGCTGCAGTAGGAGCCCGGGATGCGCGATCGAACGCTCTGGACGTGGCACCTCGGCGCAGGCGTGGTGATCCTCGTGCTCCTCGGCCTGCACATGGCGATCATGCACCTCGACGCGACGCTCGGGCTGTTCGGCACCGGCGAGGCGGAGCCGGTCGACTGGGAGAGCGTGGCGTCGCGGATGCAGGACCTGTTCTTCACCGTCACGTACGTGCTCCTGCTCGGGGCGGCGCTGTATCACGGGCTCTACGGCCTGCGGAACATCCTGCTCGAGCTGGACCCCGGCCCGGGGCTCCGTCGGGCGATCGATGTCGGGCTCTCGGCGGGCGGGCTCGCGCTGTTCGCGTTCGGGACCTGGGCGGCGCTGGCCGCGCCGGGCGCGGCGACGGCGGCGGGGGGCTGACGTGGACGCCATGAGGTCGAAGTCGGTCACCTTCCGCGTCCGCCGCTACGAGCCCGGCACGGACCTCGAGCCACGCTGGGAGGACCACCGCGTCGAGGTCTCGCCCGGCATGACCGTGCTCGACGGCCTGTGGAAGGTCAAGGAGCTGGACGCCCCGAGCCTGGGCTGGCGCTCCTCGTGCCGGATGGGGATCTGCGGGTCGTGCGGGATGCACATCAACGGGCGCCCGCGGCTCGCCTGCAACACGCAGGTCAGCGAGCTCGGCGGTGACGTCGTCTCGGTCGCGCCGCTGCCCAACTTCGGCATCGTCAAGGACCTCGTCCCCGACCTCGGGCCGATGTTCGAGACCCACCGCGACCTGGCACCCTTCCTCGTCCGCGAGGACGCGGCGGAGCAGGAGGCCCCGACCCACGAGTACCGGCAGACGCCGGACGAGCTGGAGCGCTACCTCCAGTTCTCGTACTGCATCAAGTGCGGCTGCTGCATGGCGGCCTGCCCGACGGTGGCGACCGACCCGCTGTACGCGGGCCCGATGCCCCTCGGCCAGGCGCAGCGCTACAACGCCGACAGCCGCGACGCGGGCTTCGCGTGGCGCCGCGAGGTGCTGTCCGGCGGCAGCGGGCCGTGGCGCTGCCACTTCGCGGGCGAGTGCTCGCAGGTCTGCCCCAAGGGCGTGGACCCGGCCAAGGCGATCCAGCTGCTCAAGCAGGACCTGGTGTTCGACCTGCTGCGGCTGCGCCGGCGGGCGCCCGCGGCCACGGTGGCGGACGTCCCGCACGGCGCGCCGCGGGAGGACATCCCGGCGGCCCCAG
>MGOE01000124.1:6571-8961 GCA_001797035.1 Chloroflexi bacterium RBG_16_72_14 | reverse complement strand
CGGCAGAGCAACGGCAACCCGGCCCGCGGCGTCTCACGGGAGCCAGCGCAGTGCGCCGGCATCGTCAGCGATCTCACGGGGGTCATGCAAGCGTCCCGGGAGGCAACACGATGGGGGCGAAGATGCGAGCCCGAGAGGCCACATCGTGTCTCGCCTGGCTGGCGCTGGTCGTGGCGGCGTGCGGCGCCCCGACGACAACCCCGACCGCCTCACCGTCGGTCGCCCCCCGGCCGTCGCCCGTGGCGGGCGCCTCGCCGACAGCGGAGCCGACGACGAACTCCACGGCCGTGGTCACCGGGCACTGGGAGGATGCCGGGGCCATGCGGCTCGGCCGCGCCGCCCCGCATGCGGTCCGGCTGGGCAGTGGCGGGGCGCTCGTGGTGGGCAACGACACCGGCGGCTGTGTCCGCGACAACAGCGTCCTCACCGAAGCCTGGTCCCGGTGGGACGCTGACGATTTCGGCTGGATCAGCAACACGGACCTGGACGACCCGAGGGCGGACTTCGCCGTCGTCACGCTGCTCGACGGCAGGGTGCTGTCGATCGGCGGCGTGGATCGAGGGAACACGCCGGCGATGTACCGGCTGACGGCCACCGACCAGGAACCGCCGGCCGATGCCGGGCACCGGTCGATCGCGAGCACCTACGTCTACGACCCCGCTGCCGATGAGCCGGACTGGGTCCGCGTGGCATCGCTCGGCACCCCCCGCACCGGCCCCAGCGCCGTGGCGCTGCTCGACGGCCGGGTGCTGGTGGCGGGCGGCTACTACCTCGGCGGCTCGGCCACCGGCACAGGCACCGGGTCGGCGGTGGCGCTCGCCGTGTATCGCACCTCGCCGCCCACCGGCGCCGCGACACCGGGGCCGGTCCTCGACAACGACGGCCCGCCCCCGAACATCGTCCCGGCCATGGCGACCGCCGAGCTCTACGATCCATCGACGGACACCTGGTCCGCCACGGGCCCGATGCGCTATGCGCGCTACGAGGCGGTGGCGGCGACCCTGGCCGACGGCCGTGTGCTGGTGATCGGCTCGGGTGGAACGGGCGACCAGTGGCTCCGCTGGAACTTCTCGGAGATCGAGGTCGCGGACCGGACCTACGTGACCGCCGAGATCTATGAGCCCGGCACCGGCCGCTTCGGCCTCACCGGTGCACTGCCGCCGATCGACTGGTCGGCCCTGGAGACGCTGGGGGTCGGCGATCCCGAAGTCACGACCTCCAGTCGCCCGATGGACCAAGGGACCCTCATCGCCCTCGCGGACGGAGGTGCGCTGCTGGTCGGCAGGACGAGCGAGTGGTGGGCCTACGGCGACGGACACGAGAGCCAGGGGGTCATCGTGCGGACACTGCGCTTCGAACCGGTCACCGGGAGCTGGAGCGAGATCGACAGGACGATCGAGATCGTGTGGGCCGACACGCAACTGACCGGCGTGGTGTCCCAGGGTCACGTGAGCTACCGCCCGCTGGTCGGCCGCCTCGGCGATGGGCGGGTGCTGGTGGCCGGCGGCCAGCACATGAGCGGGCCCGATCACCTCGTTGCCCTGGAGACGGCCGAGCTGTACGACCCGGACGCCGACAGCTGGACCGCGCTGCCGCCGATGCCCGAGCATCGGGCCGGCGGCGCGGCGGTAACCCTGGGTGACGGGTCGGTGCTCCTCGTCGGTGGCTACTACGAGACCCGGCAATCCTGGGACTGCTCCGAGGGTCCGACGGGCCTCGTCTCGACCGTGCGCTTCGTGCCGGGGCCGTAGGCGACGGAGCGGCCGGGACGATCCGCGTTCGCCATCGGAGCGCGTCCCGGGGCCGCGCCGCGAGCTCGTCGACCCGACGTCCGGCCCTCGACATCAGCCGGGCGGCGCGCGAGGATTCGCGCCGGCAGCACGGGAGGTGAGCCATGCCGGACACCATCGGCTTCGCGCTGGCGACGGCGTTCCTGGCCAGCGCATTCACCATCTTCGGGGTGATCGACCGGTTCGTGGCAGGCGTCGCGAGCGAGATCCGCTACTCGGTCGCCCCCGCGATGGTCTCGGGCGTCCGCGCGTGGGGGGAGCAGCGCCGGCCGGCCCACCAGCCGTCGCCGCCCGCCGAGGAGACGCCCGGCGGCACAGCCGGCACCGGCGGCGAGACGACACCCGACCGGCACGATCAGGGACTGGTCGTCCCGGTGACGCCGGTGCCGCGCAGGGGCTGGCGCCTGTTCGGCCGGGTGATGGCCGGGCTGCTGGCCGTGCGCCGGCGCCCGGCGGGGTTGTCGCAGCGGGCCTGACGCCGCCGGGGCGATGCGCGGAGGGTAATCGCGCACGGGAGCGATGATCCGCGCGCGACGCCCGGGAACCCGGCCCGGCGCGGCCCCGTCAGGGACGGGACGCCGGACCGGGCCAGCTCGGCAG
>MGOE01000124.1:369-6563 GCA_001797035.1 Chloroflexi bacterium RBG_16_72_14 | reverse complement strand
CGACGGCCCGCCGGCGTCGACCATGCCCGCGGCTCGCGGGCCGTCGCGGGTCCCCGGCCCGCCTCAGAACCCGAGGGCGCGCAGCACCGGCGCCATGCGCCTCGCCGCGCGCGACCGGTGCGAGATCGCGTTCTTCGCCTCCGCGGACCACAGACCCAGCGTCTCGCCGCCCGGCGGTTCGGACCAGGGCTCGAAGATCGGGTCGTAACCGAAGCCGCCGTGCCCCTTGGGTGCCGTGGCGATCCGGCCCCGGCAGGTTCCGCGGCGGGTCACCGTCCCGAGGCCCCCGCGCGGCCCCGCCTCGCCGGGCAGCGCCAGCGCGAGCACGCACACGTAGCGAGCCCCGCGCCACCCGGGCGGGAGGCCGGCCAGCTCGCGCAGCAGCTTCGCGTTGTTGGCCTCGTCGGTCGCGGTGGCCCCGGCGTAGCGCCGGGTCCGGACGCCCGGCCCGCCGGCCAGGGCGTCCACCTCGAGACCGGAGTCATCCGCGAGCGTGGGCAGGCCCGAGCGGCGCGCGTACCAGCGGGCCTTGAGCCGGGCGTTGGCCTCGAACGTCTCCCCGGTCTCCTCGGGCTCATCGGCGATCCCGACGTCGTCCGGCGACACCAGCTCCACCCGGGCGGGCAGCCCCAGCAGCTGCGACAGCTCGCGGAGCTTGTGCCGGGAGCGGGTCGCGACGAGGAGCCGTCGCGGCGTCGGACGCGTCACGCCTAGCGCCGAACCGTCGCGATCGCCGCCGCCTGTGCCTCGAACAGCCGGCCGAGCCCCACGTTCGCGAGGTCCAGCAGGGCGTCCAGCGACGCCCGGTCGAACGGCTTGCCCTCGGCCGTGCCCTGGAGCTCGACGTACGCGCCGGCGTCGGTGCCCACGACGTTGAAGTCCACCTCGGCCCGGGAATCCTCGCTGTAGTCGAGGTCCAGCAGGTGCACCCCGTCGATGATCCCGACGCTCACGGCCGCCACGTGCCCGACGAGGTGCCGGTCCATGCCATACGAGATCAGCGCGGCCGCCAGCGCCACGTACCCGCCGGTGATCGACGCCGTGCGGGTCCCGCCGTCGGCCACGATCACGTCGCAGTCCACGGTGACGGTGCGCTCGCCGAGCCGGGACAGGTCCACCACGCCACGCAGCGACCGCCCGACGAGGCGCTGGATCTCGTGCGTCCGGCCGCCGATCCGGCCCTTGGCGCTCTCGCGCTCGGAGCGCTCCGCCGTGGCCCGTGGCAGCATCTCGTAGGTGCCCGTGACCCAGCCCGTGCCCTTGCCGCGAAGGTGCGGCGGGACGCGGTCCTCGATCGTGGCCGCGCACAGGACCTGGGTGTCGCCGAAGCGGATCAGGCACGAGCCCTCGGCCCACTTCTGGACCCCGAGCTTGATCTCGATCGGCCGCAGGTCGCTGGGACCCCGACCGTCGGCCCGCAGGTACCCCCGATTGCCGATGCCGCCGCTCGCGATGCCGCCACCACCCGGCGGCCGATTGCCGATGCTCATGCCGTCGCCTCCCGGCGCTCGTCCGCCTTCGCGGCGTCCCACAGCGCGTCCAGCTCCTCGAAGGACAGATCACGGAGGGCGACGCCGCGCGCGGCGGCCGCCAGCTCCACGTGCCGGAACCGCCGGCGGAACTTCTCGTTGGCCGCGCGCAGCGCCGCCTCCACCTCGATCCCCGTCTTGCGGCCGACGTTGACGAGCACGAACAGCAGGTCGCCCAGCTCCTCGGCCCGCTCGTTGTCGTCATCGGCCTCGACCAGCTCGCCGACCTCCTCGCGCACCTTGTCCAGCACGCCGTCGATCGACGGCCAGTCGTAGCCGAGGTTTGCGGCCCGCTCCTGCATCTCCTGGCTGGCGGCGAGCGCGGGCAGCGACCGGCTGATCCCGTCCAGCGCGCTGTTCGGCGCCTCGGCGCCGGTCTCGTCGGCGGCGACCGCCCGCTCCGCGGCCTTGATCCGCTCCCACTGCCGGTTGACGTCCGCGGCGGTGCGCGCCTCGGACTCACCGAACACGTGCGGATGGCGGCGGACGATCTTGGTCGCGATCGCCGCCCACACGTCCGTCAGGTCGAACACGCCCGCCTCGGCGGCCAGCTGGGCGTGGAGCACGACCTGGAGCAGCAGGTCGCCGAGCTCCCCGGCCAGGGCCGGCGTCGCCCCGTCGGCGAGCGCGTCGTAGACCTCGTACGCCTCCTCGAGCAGGTGGTTGCGCAGCGACTCGTGGGTCTGCTCGCGGTCCCACGGACAGCCGTCGGGGGCGCGCAGCCGGTCCGAGATCCAGGGCATCCCCCAGGGCGAGGCGGCGTCCGCGACCGGCGCCAGCGGGGCGAGGTACAGCGGCTGGGCGAGGTCCGGTGACGTCAGCGCCCCGACGGTCGTCCCGTCCTCGCGCCCGAACCGGCCGACGGGGTGGTCGGCGGGGTACAGGCGCGCCAGCACCGAGAGCGCGTCCCGCCCGCGCGGGCCGTGGCGTCCGGGGAGCGGCGTCGCGGGCGCGTCCGCGGCGGTGCGGAGGCGTGCCGTGGGGACGACGAGGACCGGCCGCGAGGGCTCGATCGGCGTGCCGACCAGCCGCTCCGCGGTCACCACGGCCAGGCCATCCGCCGGATCGAGCCCCCACCGGAGCCTGGCCTCGGCGAGGAGCGCGTCCAGCATCGTCCGGCCGCCGGGGGGCGTCAGCCCGCGACGGAGGTGGTGATCGAGCGCTCGATCGTGAACCCGGCCTTCTCCTTCGAGTACCAGGTCGAGAACGCCGAGGCCTCGAGCTGCGCCCGCTGCTCGTCGTCCGGCTCGCGGGTCTCCTGCTTGTTCACCTTGAACAGGTAGATCCCCTCGCCGTCCACGACCAGCGGCTGGCTCACCGCGCCGACCGGGGTGGCGAAGATCGCGTCCTCGAGCTCCTGCTGGAGCTGGCCCTTGCCGATCCAGCCGATGTCGCCGCCCTCGGCCGCCTCGGCATTGTCCGAGTTGTCGCGGGCGAGCTCGCCGAAGTCCTGGCCACCGTCGACCGCCGCCTTGAGCTTGTTGGCCCACTCGAGGTCGGGCGGGAAGCGCATGACCTGGATCACGTGCCAGCCGAACGAGGACTTGACCGGCTCCAGCAGCTGCCCCTCCTTGAGGCCCGGCGCGAAGATCGCCGCGGCGAACACCGGGTCGATCGCGTCGTCCGTGGAGAAGTAGGGCAGCTTGCCGCCGCTCGTCGCGGCGAGGCCCTCGTCGCTCTCGGCACGCGCGAGCGCGTCGAACTGGCCGATGTCCGCCACCAGCTTCTGGTAGGCCGCGTCCGCCCTCGTCTTCGCCTCGGCCCAGGCCGGGTCGTCCTCGGCCAGCGTGGACGCCGCGTTCGGGTCGCCGTTGGGCGAGTACAGGATGTGCCGCACGCGGATCGCGCCGGGACCGGTCTCGCTGGAGCCCTGCTCGAGGAAGATCTCCTGGACCTGGCGCTGCGGGCCCGCCGCCAGGACCCGCGCGAGGATCGCCTCGTCGAGCTTGTCGCGGAGGGCCTCCCGGCGCATCGCGGCCCGGAAGTCCTCGAGCGCCACGCCTTCGGCCTGGACCTGCTGCTCCAGGGTGGCGTCCACGACGGCGTCGATGATCTCGGTCACGCGGCCCACGCGGTAGACCCCGTCCTCGCCCTCGATGACGTCGGTGGGCGTGTCCTTGGCCACGGCCACCAGCGCGTCCACGAACGCTCCGTCGAGCGAGGCGTTCTCGTCGATGAAGCCGAGGTCGCCGGCCTGGTCCTTGCTCGCATCCGTCGACACGGCCTTCGCGATCGTGTCCCAGTCCTTGCCGGCCCTGAGGTCGGTCAGCGCCTGCTGGGCCTTGGCCTTCGCCGCCGCCTTGGCGGCGTCGGTGGGCGTGGACTCGCCCTCCGCAAGCTCGGGCTCCACGGCGATCATCCACGCGCGGCGAAGCTCCGGCGTCGTCGCCTCCTCGGTGACCTTGGTGTCCACGTCCGCCTCCGAGACCGTGACACCCTGGCCCGCGGCGAGCGCCTCCATGACCTTGCCGTCGATCAGCTGCTCCAGCGCGATCGTGCCGGCCTGCTGGGTGTACTGGTCGAGGACGGCCATGCGGTTCTCCGCGTCCGTCGTGCGGATCCGCCCGGCGGTCAGCAGGGTCCGGATCCGGCTCCGCTGGTAGCTGATTCGGAAGGTGTTGACGGCCAGCTGCCTGTTGTAGGCATCCTTGGAGATGGACTGGCCGTTGACCGTGGCGGCCGAGGCCAGGTAGTCGCCGTACCAGGACAGGCCGAAGGCGATCAGGAGCAGCAGCAGGGCGGCGACGACGGTCAGACCGAAGCCCACGTTCAGCAGAAACGTGCGCCGGTCCCGCTCGTCCCAGGTTCGAGGCCGGTTGGAGCCGGTCCGGGCGCGGAACGTCATGGGGTCGGTGGTTCCTCGGTGTGTGGCAACCGTCGCGGCGACGGGTTCGTGTGCGGACGGCGCGGCGCGCAATGGTACCCCATGCGCGCACGGGACCCGCGCGTGTGACCCCGTGCTACCCTCCGCGCCGTGACCGCTCGATCGGAGGCGCCGGCCTCCTTCCGGTCGTCGTCGGTACGTCCCGGACCCCTGGAGCTGATCCAGATCGGCGTCCGCGACGTGCTGTCGCGACGGCGCCTCATCGCCTACCTCGTGCGAGCCGACCTCAAGAAGCGCGGCTCGGACACGCTGCTGGGCAACGTGTGGTGGGTGCTCGACCCCCTGCTCCAGATGCTCGTCTACGTGGTCCTCGTGGGGGTGATCCTCCAGCGCGGCGGACCCGACTTCCCGCTGTTCGTGCTGTGCGCGGTCCTGCCCTGGAAGTGGTTCCAGGCGACCGTGGGCGAGGGCCTGAGCTCCGTGGTGGCCATGGAGCGGCTGATCAAGCAGATCAACTTCCCGAAGCTCGTGCTGCCGGTGTCCGCGGTCATGGCGGGCGTCGTGAGCTTCGCGTTCGGGCTCATCCCGCTGGTCGCGATCACGCTGCTCGTCTACCCCCACCACGCGACGCCGTGGATGCTCCTGGTCCCGGTGGTCGCCCTCGTCCAGCTCGTGTTCTCGCTGGCCGTGGCGACCGCGCTGTCCGCGATCAACGTCTTCTACCGGGATGTCGGCAACCTCGCCCGCCACGTGCTCCGGTTCTGGTTCTACCTGTCACCGGCCCTGTACGGGATGGACCTGGTCGCCGACATGGCGGAGAAGTACCCGGTGGTGAACACCTGGTTCGCCGTCAATCCGTGGACCACGCTGTTCAACGGCTACCGCGACCTGGTCTACGAGGGCCGGGCCCCGGACTGGAGCGGGCTCATCGTGCTCGGGCTGCTCTCGCTCCTGCTGCTGGCGCTGGCGACCTGGCTGTTCAAGCGGGTCGAGCCCATGTTCGCCAAAGTCCTGTGACGGGCACTGCCAGCCGGCCGCAGGCCATGCGGCGCGACGGCCGGGTCGTCATCGGGGTCGAGGACCTGGGCGTCCGCTACAGCCTGCGGCTGACCAGGAAGACCACCCTCCGCGACTCGCTGGTGCGCCGGGTACGCCGCAGGGGCGAGACCACGTTCTGGGCGCTCCGGAACGTGACCTTCACGGTGCTCCAGGGCGAGTCGCTGGGAATCATCGGCCCCAACGGGGCGGGCAAGAGCACGCTGCTCCAGGTGCTGGCCGGGATCATCACCCCGTCCGAGGGCGAGGTCGCGGTGGACGGCCACGTGTCGAGCCTGCTCACGCTGGGCGTGGGCTTCGACCAGGACCTGTCGGGCGTGGACAACATCCGGCTGGGGGGCGCGTTCATGGGCCTCGACCACCGGATGGTCGAGGAGCGGCTGCCGACCATCGTGGAGTACGCGGACCTGGGCCAGTTCATCGACGCGCCGATCAAGACCTACTCGGCCGGCATGCGGGCCCGGCTCGGCTTCGCGATCGCGACCTCCGTTGAGCCGGACATCCTGCTCCTCGACGAGGTCCTCGCGACCGGCGACGCGGCCTTCCGCGAGAAGTCGAAGCAGCGGGTGCTGGAGCTCGTCAAGCAGGCGAAGGCGATCGTCCTGGTCACCCACGACATGAACTGGGTGACCGAGTACTGCAACCGGGCGATCCTGGTCGAGCAGGGCCGGATCGTGCTCGAGGGGCCGCCCGCCGACGTGGTGGCCCTCCACCAGGAGCACTCCGAGGAGCGCCGGGCCGAGGCCGCCGCGAGGGGCGTGCTCCAGCTGAAGGACCGCCGCTAC
>MGOE01000124.1:0-314 GCA_001797035.1 Chloroflexi bacterium RBG_16_72_14 | reverse complement strand
TCGTCACGACGCCGAACGCCGCTCCGGCGGCCAGCGCTCCCCGCCAGTCCAGCACCGGCCTGACGTCCCCGGACACCCGCTGGGCGATCATCACCAGCACCCCCGTCGGGCGGTTCACCGTCACCCGCTGTGCCACAAGGGTCCGGACGAAGCTCTGCTCGAGGGTCGCGTCGCGGGTGACCACGCTGCCCGCGAACCCCTGGGTGACCCTGATCTCGCCGGCCAGGGCGGCGCCGACGCTGCCGAACTCGACGCCCAGCCGATCGGCGCGCGCCGCACCCACGCCGCCCCACTGGACGAAGACCTCCTCGGCG
>MGOE01000123.1:10158-13908 GCA_001797035.1 Chloroflexi bacterium RBG_16_72_14 | reverse complement strand
ATCGCCACCGCCCTCGGCCGAGACGTCTCGCTCCGCCTCTACGAGTCCACCGGCCCGCGGGTCCACGATCACGTCCAGGCCCGGATGATCGAGGCCCTGCTCGGGATCCTCGATGCCCGGTGGATCGCGCGCCTCGAGGTCGCCGTCTACCGCCCGGTCCGCGGCGTGATCGATCTCGTCCTCCAGGACCGCGAGACGCGCCAGCTGGTCGCCGGCGAGGGGCACGGCTCGCTCCGGGTCGTGGAGCAGCAGCTGCGCTGGGCCGGCGAGAAGGCGGACGCGTTGCCGTCGGCCCGTGGCTGGCCGTGGGCGGACACCGTGGCCCCGCCACCGGTGTCCCGGCTCCTCCTGCTCCGGTCCACGGCCGAGACCCGGGCGCTGGTGCGCACGCTGCCGAACACCTTCCGCGCGGCCTATCCCGCCCGGTCGGAGGCGGCCTATGCCTCGCTCACGACGCCAACCGCGCCGTGCCCGGCTCGAGCATCCTGTGGGTCGACGTCGCGGGGGCCCGGACGCACGTGCTGCACGGCGCGCCGCGGGGCGTCGCGACCTGAGGGGCGGGTGTCAGCGACCGCGGGCGAAGGCGACCAGGTCGGACAGGTGCGCGTGGGCGAGGCAGGTGACCGTGTCGGCGGCGCCGTAGTAGATCGAGACCCGGTCCGCGGCCCGGTCCACCAGCGCGGCGCAGGGGAACACCACGTTGGGCACATCGCCCACCTGCTCGTACGCAACCTGGGGCGAGAGGAGGTAGTCGCCGCCGCGGCCGATGACGCGCCACGGCTCGTCGAGGTCCAGCAGCGCCGCGCCCATCGAGTACACGAAGCCGTTGCACGACGTCAGGACGCCGTGGTAGATCAGCAGCCAGCCCTCGTCGGTCTCGATGGGCGTCGGGCCGGGGCCGACCTTGGTGGACTCCCACGTCCACGGCACCGGGCCCATCACGTGGCGATGCCGGCCCCAGTGGACGAGGTCCATGCTCTCCGAGGTGAAGATGTCGCCGAAGGCGGTGTGCCCGCTGTCGCTGGGGCGGTTGAGCATCAGGTAGCGGCCGCCGACCCGGCGTGGGAACAGCACGCCGTTGCGATTGAACGGCAGGAACGCGTTGTCCAGCTGGTGGAACGACTCGAAGTCCTGCGTCCACGCGATCCCGATCGTCGGGCCGTGATACCCGTTGCACCAGGTCACGTACCAGCGGTCCTCGAGCCACGTCACCCGGGGGTCGTACGCGTGCGTGAACGTCGCCTGGATCTCGCGGACCCGGTCGTCCGCGGGCAGGAACCGGATCGGCACGGGGTCGATGTCCCAGGCGATGCCGTCGCGGCTGCGGCCGGCGTGGACGTTCATCGTCCGGGTGGTGTCGTCCACCCGGAACACGCCGGCGAACCCGTCGCGGAACGGCACGACCGCCGAGTTGAAGATGCTGTTCGAGCGGGGCAGCAGGCCACGCGGGATGATCGGGTTGCGGCTCGAGCGCCAGGCCACCGCCCCCGAACCGGGCGGGCGGTCCTCCCACGGGATCGGCGCGGCCGCCGGCGCCGGGCCGCCGCCGCCATCGTGCTCGCCCGCCCCGCCGTCGGTGCGGCTCATGCCGCCGCCGCACGCTGCGCCGCGGCGAGCGACGCCCAGTAGCGGCCGCTGTCGCGCACCCGGCGCTCCTGGGTCTCGAAGTCCACGTCCACGATCCCGAAGCGGTGCGCGTACCCCTCGTGCCACTCGAAGTTGTCGAACAGCGACCACACGAAGAAGCCCTTCAGCGGCACGCCACGCCCGATCGCGGTGCGCGCCGCCTCGACGTGCCGGCGCAGGTAGCTCACGCGCTCCGGGTCCCGGGTCCGGTCGTCATCGGCGGCATCGTAGGCCGCCCCGTTCTCGGTCACGTACAGGGACACATCGCCGGTCCGCGACCACACGAGCTCCAGGGCCTCGGTGAGCCCCTCCGGATGCACCTCCCAGCCCTGGGAGGTGCGCTCCGTTGGCGCACCCGCATCGTCGAGCGGCGGCAGGAGCGGCGAGCGGACGGTCCGGCTGGTGTAGTAGTTGACCCCCAGGAAGTCGATCGGCGCGGCGGCCAGCGCCATGTCGCCCGGCAGGACCTCCTCTCGGCGCCATCCCCACGCCCGGGCGCCCGCCTCCGGGTAGTCGAGGCCGGTGACCGGGTCGAGGAACCAGCGGTTGAACTGGTCGTGCTCGACGATGGCGGCCTCGAGGTCCAGGGGGTGCGTCGTGGCCGGTCGCTTGGGCTCGAAGTTGAGGACGATCCCGGCCGGTGTCCCGGGCGCTGCGGCCCGGATCGCCTGCATCGCCAGGCCGTGGGCGACGAGCAGGTGGTGCGCGGCCGCGAGGGACGCGGCTGGCTCGGTGCGGCCGGGTGCGTGTACGCCGACCCGATAGCCGAGGTAGGAGGGGCACCACGGCTCGTTGATCGTCGCGAGGGTGGCCGTCCGGTCGCCGATCCGCCGGGCCACGACGTCCGCGTAGCGCGCGAACGCCTC
Source organism: Chloroflexi bacterium RBG_16_72_14 (assembly GCA_001797035.1). Lineage (GTDB taxonomy): Bacteria > Chloroflexota > Limnocylindria > Limnocylindrales > CSP1-4 > CAIXZV01. The sequence continues at coordinate 11,416 of MGOE01000123.1, read as the reverse complement.
GGCGGTCGCCCGCGCCGGCCAGCCGCCCGCGTCCTCCAGCGCCTGGGGCAGGTCCCAGTGGTACAGCGTCGCGTGCGGGGCGATGCCGCGGGCGCACAGCTCGTCGACGAGCCGGTCGTAGAAGTCGAGACCCGCGGCGTTCACGGACCCCGTCCCGTCGGGGACGATCCGGGGCCAGGCGACGGAGAAGCGGTAGGCGTCGAGCCCCAGGTCCGCCATCAGCGCGACGTCCTCGCGGTAACGGTGGTAGTGGTCGCAGGCGACGTCGCCGGTGTCGCCGTCCGCGACACGGCCCGGCGTGTGGGCGAAGCGGTCCCAGATGCTCTCTCCGCGACCATCGGCTCCGACCGCGCCCTCGATCTGGTAGGAGGCGGTGGCGGCTCCCCACACGAACCCCGGCGGGAACGGATCGTCCGACACCCTCGGTCCTCCTCTTGAGAGCGGTTCCATCGTTCTGTGCGCCGTGATCGTACAGCACCTGTCCAGTTCCATGCTTGACAACAGGTCGAATGCGGACTACTTTGGAAGCGCTTCCAATTTCTGCGGCGTCCCCGAGTGCCGAGGAGCCCCATCCGGATGGCCAGGACGATCGACGAGCTTGCCCGGCTGAGCGGCGTCTCGCGGGCCACCGTCTCGCGGGTCATGAATGGCGGCAGCGTGTCCGAGCGTACGCGCCGGCGGGTACAGGCCGTCCTGACCGAGACCAACTACCGGCCCAACCTCGCCGCCCGATCCCTGGCCTCCGGCCGGTCCGGCGTGGTGGGCGTCGTGATGCACATCGACCCCCACCTGCTGTTCCAGGACCCGTACTTCGGGCAGCTGATGCAGGGCATGAGCGGCGCCCTGGCCGACGTGGCCGCCGGGATGATGCTGTGGCTGGGCAACCGGTCCAAGGAGGAGACGCTCGACACCATCCTGTCGATGGGCCTCCTCGACGGCGTCATCGTCACGGCGCACAACCTCGACGACCCGCTCGTGGACGGGCTGCTCGCGTCGTCGCTGCCCACGGTGCTGGTGGGACATCGCAAGGCGGACCGCTCCGCCAGCTACGTGGACGTCGACAACGTCCATGCCGCGGACGCCATGACGACCCACCTGATCGGGATCGGCCGGCGGCGGATCGGCCATATCTCGGGCATGCGGCGGACCGTCGCCGCCGAGGACCGCATTGCCGGCTACGTCCGGGCGATGACCCGGGCCGGGCTCCCGGTCGACGACCTGCTCGTGGACGGCGACTTCAACGCCCCGTCCGGCACGG
>MGOE01000123.1:0-10112 GCA_001797035.1 Chloroflexi bacterium RBG_16_72_14 | reverse complement strand
GTGGACGCCATCTTCTGCGCCAACGACGCCACCGCGCTGGGCGCCCTCGACGCGATCCGCGCCCATGGCCGGCGGATTCCCGAGGACGTCGCCCTCGCCGGCTTCGACGACCTCGAGTTCGCGTCGCACATGGATCCGCCGCTCACGACGATCCGCCAGGGCGTCCGCGACCAGGGCGCCGAGGCCGTGAACTGCCTGTTCCAGCTGATCGGCGACCGCGACGGCGCGCCGCGCCGGGTGCTGCTGCCGACCGAGCTCGTCATCCGGCAATCGACGGTGGGAGGTGGGACACGGGGCTGAGATCGCACACCACCTCCGCGACCGCGGGGGACAGCACGGGAGTCAATGGAGGACAAACGCCAATGGCATCCACGAAACGGCTCGCCGCCCTGCTCGCGATCGCGAGCATCGTGGTCGGCGCCTGCGGCACGAGCGGCCAGACTGCGAGCCCGGCGGGCGAGAGTGTCGCCCCCACGACACCCGCGGCATCGGCCGAGGTGACGCCGGCGCCCTCTGCGGGCGCCGAGACATATCCGCGCAACGAGACCCTGTACACCACCGGCAAGCAGTGGGGCCCGCCGTCCACGTGGAACCCGCTCGATCCGAACGCCGCGATGGGCACCGTGGGCCTCCAGTACGAGAGCCTGCTCCTGTACGACCCGCTCGCCGACACGTGGGATCCCTGGCTCGCCGAGAGCGCGACCTGGACCGACCCCACGACCTACACGATCAAGACCCGGTCGGGCGTGACCTGGTCGGACGGGACCCCGTTCACGGCCGACGACGTGGCGTTCACCATCGGCCTGGGCAAGATCAAGGCCGTCGGCTGGAACATCTGGGACTACGTCACCGAGGCCACGGCCACTGACGCGTCCACGGTCGTCGTCAAGTTCAGCGACCCCGCCTACCAGGAGTGGGCGCTGTGGACGTACGACAAGCCGATCCTGCCCAGGCACATCTGGGAGTCCAAGGCGAACGAGGACATCCTGACCGACACCAACGCCAACGGCGTGGGCACCGGCCCGTACAAGTACAAGACCGCCGCCGAGGACCGCATGGTCTACGAGCGGAACGAGACCTGGTGGGCGAAGGCCGCCCTCGGCCTCGAGGCCAAGCCGAGGTACATCGTCGACATCGTCAACGGCGCCAACAACGTCGCGCTCGGCCTGCTGATGCAGGGCGGCATCGACCTGTCCAACAACTTCCTGCCCGGCATCGCCACCCTGGTGGACAACGGGTACGTGAGCACCTACTTCCCCGAGGCGCCCTACATGCTGTCGGGCAACACGGCGTGGCTGGTCACCAACGACAAGAAGCCGCCGCTCGACGACCCGCAGTTCCGGCTCGCGATCGCCCACGCGGTCAACGTCCCGGACATCGTCAACAAGGTGTACGGCAACATCGTCAAGGCCGCCGACCCGACGGGCCTGCTGCCCACCTGGGAGAAGTACGTCGACACCGCCCAGCGCGATGCGCTCGGCTTCAAGTACGACCCGGCCAAGGCCGCGTCGCTGCTCGACGCCGCGGGCTACAAGAAGGGCGGCGACGGCTTCTACACCAACAAGGACGGCTCCCCGATCAAGCTCACGATCATGGTCCCCACCGGCTGGTCCGACTGGGAGGCTGCCCGCGACGTGATCGTCGCCAGCCTCATCGCCGCCGGCATCAACGCCGAGGCCCGGATCGTGGACTACAACGGCCTCGTCGACGCCCGCAACAACTTCGACTTCGACCTGGTCGTGAACAACGAGGTCCAGATCTCGAACACGCCCTGGACCTACTACGACTACATGTTCCGGCTGCCGCTCATGGAGGGCGCCGGCAAGAACCGCAACTACGGCGGCTACGAGAACCCCGAGGCCTGGGCGCTCGTCCAGCAGCTCGACAAGACGCCGGTCGACGACGTCGCGGCGATGCAGGCCATCACCAGCAAGCTGCAGAAGATCTCGCTCACCGAGATGCCGGTCATCCCGCTCTGGTACAACGGGATGTGGTCCCAGGTCAGCAACGTGGTCTGGACCAACTGGCCATCGGATGGCGCCAACCGGATCCTGCCGGCGACCTGGAACGGCTACTGGCAGATGGGTGCCGTCAAGATGCTGACCCAGCTCCAGCTGGTCCAGCCGTAGAACCCGGCTCCTCCGAGGTCCCTCCCGCCTCCGGCGGGAGGGACCGCCTGCCTGGCCGGGCCGACTGACCGGGAGACCGCGTGCGACGCTACTTCGGCCGCAAGCTCCTCATCTACGGCCTGACCTTCTTCGTCGCCGCGACGATCAACTGGATGATCCCACGGTTCATGCCCGGGGACCCGGTCCAGAGCCTGCTCTCCCGCCACCAGGTGGCGCCGGAGGCCGTACCCCACCTGATCGCCTACTACAACGCGCTGTTCGGCCTCGACCAGCCGCTGTGGCAGCAGTACCTCAACTTCTGGGGGTCGCTGCTCAACGGTGACCTCGGCCGGAGCGTGTACCAGTCCGGCCGCCCCGTGACCGAGGTGATCCTGGCGGCGCTGCCGTACACGCTCGGGCTGCTGATCCCGGCGATCCTGCTCAGCTGGTGGGCGGGCAACAAGTTCGGCGCGATCGCCGCCCGCCGCCGCTACCTGGACAACGCGGTCCTGCCGATCGGCTACATCCTGAGCGCCGCGCCCTACATGTGGCTCGCGATCATGGTGGCCTGGATCCTGGGATCGGTGCTCCGGATCTTCCCGATCTCGGGCGGCTACAGCTACGCGCTCGAGCCGTCGCTCACCTGGGCGTTCGCCGTCGACCTGTTCGCCCACTGGGTGATGCCGTTCCTGTCGCTGTTCATGGTCATGTTCGGCGGCTGGGCCATCGGCATGCGCAACATGATCATCTACGAGCTCGATGCGGACTACTCGAGGTACCTCGACGCCCTGGGTGCCCCCAGCGGCCTCGTCCGCCGGTACGCGTTCCGCAACGCCGTGCTGCCCCAGGTCACTGGGCTGGCCCTGCAGCTGGGCGTGATCGTCGCCGGGGCCCTCGTGACCGAGATCGTGTTCTCCTACCCCGGCCTGGGCAAGCTCCTGCTGGCCGCCGTGCAGAACGAGGACTACTTCCTGCTCCAGGGGATCTTCCTGTTCGTGATCATCGGCACGCTGATCGCGAACTTCCTGGTCGACATCGCGTACGTCCTGCTCGACCCGCGGACCCGGGTGGGGATGAGCGGAGGCAGCGCGTGACCGCCCTGGCCGGCCCGATCCCCAAGGCGGGCGAGTCGGTCGGGCGCGCGCGCGAGGTCCGGTACTTCGTCCTCCGCAGCCGCAAGATCCTGATCTCCGCGGTGATCCTCGCGGTGTTCCTCGTCCTCGCGGTGCTGGGGCCCGCGCTGCGGCCCGGCGATCCCAACGCGTTCGTGGGCCCGCTCGGGGCTCCCCCGTCCTCCGAGTGGTGGTTCGGGACCACGACCTTCGGGCAGGACGTGTTCGCGCAGTTTCTGTACGGCCTCGGGTCGACGTTCCTGGTGGGCCTGGCCGGCGGCGGCATCGCCGCACTGATCGGGGTGACCGTGGGCTTCGTCGCCGGCTACCGCGGCGGGATCACGGACGAGGTCCTGAACATGCTCACCAACATCGTGCTGGTGATCCCCACCATCGCGCTGCTGGTGGTCGTGACGGCGTTCTTCAAGGCCCGCGGCATCGTGGTCGAGGCGGCGTTCATCGGGCTCACCTCGTGGCCGTGGGCCGCGCGCGCGATCCGAGCCCAGACGTTCTCGCTCAACGCACGCGAGTTCGTGGACCTGGCCCGGATCAGCGGCGTGCCGAGCTGGCGGGTCATCTTCGGCGAGATCGCGCCCAACATGAGCTCGTACCTGTTCATGACCTTCATCCTGCTGTTCGGCGGCTCGATCCTGATCGCCGCCTCGCTGGACTTCATCGGGCTCGGGCCGACCGCGGGCGTGTCGCTCGGGCTGATGATGTACAACTCGGTCGCGTGGAGCGCGCTGCAGCTCGGCATGTGGTGGTGGTTCGTGCCCCCGGGGGTCGCCATCACGGCCATCGTCGGCGCGCTGTACGTGATGAACGTCGGCCTGGACGAGATCTTCAACCCCCGGCTGCGGGAGTCCTGAGGATGGGCCTCGAGGTCACCGATCTCCGGGTCTACTACCGGACCCTCGCCGGCGACGTGAAGGCGCTCGACGGCGTCACCGTCGCGGTCGCCGAGGGCGAGATCATGGGCCTGGCCGGCGAGTCGGGCTGCGGCAAGTCCACGTTCGGCAACAGCCTCATCCGGATCGACGGGCGGATGCGCCACGTGGGCGGCCGCGTGATCCTCGACGGCATCGAGCTGCCGATCGCCGACGGCGACGCGATGCGCGAGTTCCGGTACAAGCTCGTCTCGATCATCCCGCAGTACGCGATGAGCGCCCTCAACCCGACCCGCAGGATCGGGCGGATGATCGACGAGCTGCTCGAGTCGCGCGGCGTCCGCCACCAGGAGCTCCGGACGGAGCTCCGGCGGCGTCTCCTGCTCGTGGGGCTGCCGGAGGCGGTGCTCGGGCGCTACCCGATCGAGCTGTCGGGCGGCATGAAGCAGCGCGTCGTGATGGTGATCTCGACGCTCCTCGACCCGTCGCTGCTGATCGCCGACGAGATCACGTCGGCCCTCGACGTCTCGACCCAGAAAGCCGTGTCGCAGACGCTGGTCCAGTTCCGCGACGAGGGGTTCGTGCGGAGCATGATCGTGGTCACCCACGACGTGTCGATCCTGTACCAGGTCTCGGACACCCTCGCGATCATGTACGCGGGGCGCCTGGCCGAGAAGGCGCCGACCGAGGAGCTGATGGAGCGGCCCCTCCATCCGTACACCCGGCTCCTGATCTCGTCCCTGCCCGAGATGGGCGTGCGCTTCGAGGAGGAGCGGCTGGCCGGCATCCCGGGGGCCCCACCGTCGCTGCTCAACCCGCCGACCGGCTGCCGGTTCCGGACGCGCTGCCCACTCGCGGACGCGGTGTGCGAGGAGCAGCCACCGTTCGTCGAGGTCGCCCCGGGTCACGCCGTGGCGTGCTGGAAGGCAACCTGATGCTGACCCTCGAGCGCGCCTCCAAGACCTACCGCGTGGGCGCCTTCGGTGGCGGCCGGCTGGTGGCCGTCCGCGATGCGGACTTCTCGATCGCCCAGGGCGAGGTCGTGTCGCTGATCGGCGAGAGCGGCAGCGGCAAGTCGACGATCGGCCGGATGATCCTGCGCCTGATCTCGGTCAACGGCGGGCGGATCACGCTCGACGGCGACGACATCGCCGCTCTCCGCGGGCCGGCGCTGCGGGCCTACTACCGCGTCGTGCAGGGCGTGTTCCAGGACCCGTTCAGCTCGTTCAACCCGATCTTCAAGGTGGATCACGCGTTCAGCCTGCTGCGCGGGCTCCACGGCGGCGGCCTCGCCGACGAGGCCTGGCGGCTGCGCGTCGACGAGGCGCTGGCGAGCGTGGGGCTCGAGGGCGGCCAGGTCCTCCACAAGTACCCGCACCAGCTGAGCGGCGGCCAGCTCCAGCGCGTGCTCATCGCGCGGGCCCTCCTCCTCGACACCCGGTTCCTGGTCGCCGACGAGATCATCTCGATGCTCGACGCGTCCACCCGGATCGACGTGCTCAACCTGCTCGGCGACCTCAAGGCGCGGGGCCTCGGGATCCTGTTCATCACCCACGACCTGTCGCTCGCCAACTACATCAGCGAGCGGGCGATCATCCTGCGGCGCGGCCGCGTGGTCGAGAGCGGCCCCACCAGGGCGGTGTTCGAGAACCCGCTCCACCCGTACACGCAGCAGCTCCTGGGCGCGGTCCCCCGGCTGCACGAGAAGTGGGGCACCGGGCCGCGCTCCGGCAAGGCCGATGCCTGCTGCTACCACGACGCCATCACGACGACCCACGAGACCGGGCTGCCGGCGATGGTGGAGGCGGAGCCGGGCCACTTCGTGGGCTGCGCGAACCTGTACGGCGTGTGCCCGGGCGACACCGGTGCCGTGGTTCGCGCGACCGCCTGAGCGGCGGACCTCAACGGCGGACTCTGCGGCGTGGCTTCAGCGGCGGACTCTGCGGCGTGGCTTCAGCGGCGTGGCTTCAGCGACCGCGCCGGCGGCCGTGCGGGAACGTGGGCCCGGGCGGCTCGGGGATCGCGGCCAGGATCGCGGCATCGCCCGCCGCGCGCCGCCGGGCGAGCTCCAGGCGGATGCTCTCCTCGCCGCGGGCCATCGCCCAGCGGTGGTTGGCCCCGAACACCGGCCGCATCACCCGCGACATCGAGCGCAGGATCCCCTTCTCGGCCCGGATCCGCCAGTCGTACTCCACGTCGGTCACGGGCCCGCCGGGCGTCCCCGCGTCGGCCACCTCGCGCAGGGTCCACACCCCGCGCCCGACGAAGTCACCCTCGGCCGCGATCGTGAACCCGTCGGGTGGGCTGGACTCGGTCACGCGGAAGCGCCAGCGGAGCGTGTACGGCAGCCAGCCCTTGGTGTGCAGGTCCACGACCCGGCCCACGCCCCGCTCGTCGCCCGGCTCGGGGACGTCCACCTCGAGGTAGACCGACGGCCACCAGCGGGCCAGGTCCGACGCGTCGGCGAGGATGTCGATGACCTCGTCACGGGTCGCGGGGAGGCGCCAGGTCGTGACGAAGTGGTAGTCGTTCGGCGCGGCGGTCGTCCGCGCGCGAGCGGATCCGGTGGCAGGGTCCGGGGCGGCGACCGCCGAGGTGGCAGGCCCCGGCCGGAGCGCCGCGGCCAGGCTCCGGTACGAGTCGCGCAGCAGCCGCGCGACGCCGGGCCAGTAGGCGCGGCCCGGTCCGTGGGGCCCGTCCGGGTCCTCGGCCGCGCCGCGATCGCGGAGCTCGGCCGCCAGCCCGCGGAGCCGGCCCGCCTCGGCGACGTCCGCGCTTGGCACGCCGTAGATCGCCGCGTACAGGTCGGCGATGACGTCCCCCGCCGCCTCGCCGGCGGCGGGGCCGATCTCCCGGCGCACGACCCACCAGCGGAGCTCGCGGCGAGCCACGGTCCCGGCGTCGACCTCCGGGGGCAGCCCGAGCGCCCGGTAGCCCCGCACGATGTCGGGCAGGAACCGGTCGTAGTCGCCGGTCGAGCGGCCGAAGCCCGCGGCGGCCCGGGCAAGGAAGCACGCCGCGACCACGGACCGGGGCCACGAGGCCCGCGCCTGCTCGCGGTTCGCCTGCACGAGGAGCGCCAGAAGGCGCAGCGGCTGACGGCGGTAGTACGCCTTCCACATCCGCAGCTCGATCGCGGCCAGGCGGTCGGGATCGAAGTCCCGCCCCCACCCCGCTGCCGCCCGCCGGCCCGTCATCGGTCGCCCTCCCCGTTCCGGCCGCCCGCATGCCGGCCGTCGTGGGCGCCAGTCAATCACCAACGGCCATCGCACGCTGGCGGGCGCCGGCGGGGATGCGCGCGGCGGCCGGCGGCGGATCAGTCCATCGATTCGGCGATCGCGATCGTGGCCTCGCGGCCGAGGGCCGACTCGAGGCGGTAGAGCGTCCCGTCGCGGGCGAACAGGAGCGTGTCGCCGGCGAGGGCGGAGGTCACGACACCGACCTCGCCGTCGGGGCGCAGCACGAGGATCTCGTGCGGCGCGCCGGCGATCCACCAGCCCGGCGACCCGTCCACCGACACGGGCTCGATCGTCCCGCCGGGCCCCACCAGCTTCGTGATCAGGCGCTCGTCCAGCGACCCCGGGACGGCCATGACCGTCAGCGCGAGGTCGCTGCCGGCGAGCGTGGCCTGGCCGGCGGTCGCCCGGTAGGCGAGCGTGACGATCCGCCGGTCGCCTGCGCCGAGCTCGTACGCCGTGTCGGGCGGCGGCAGGGCGGCCGGGATCCGGACCCGCGGCTGGTCGCGGGCAAGCGCGTCCGCGAGCGGGACCGGTGAGCCGAGGTCGAGGCCGGCGCCCGCGGGCGGAACCTGGTCCGTGCGCAGGATCTCGAGGCCGGGCAGGCGGAAGCCGAGCGCCGCCGCAACGCCGGCGAGGACCAGGAGTGCGAGCAGCGCGACGGCGAGGGGTCGTGCCAGGCGCAGCATCGCTGGACGCGGGCGCGCCACGCCCGATGGCACCGGCGACGCGGCCGGGCCCGGGACCAGGCCGTCGCGGGCGATCCGCGCGACCACCGCCGACCGCAGGTCGGGCGTCGGAGGCCAGGCCACGGCCGCGGCGGCTGCGCGAAGCTGCGTCTCCACCTGGCGCTCGTCCCCGGCCATCACGGCACCGCCTCGGTTGCCGGCCCGGCCTCGCCCAGCTCGCTGCGCAGGCGGCCCATCGCCCGGTGCAGGCGCGACTTGACGGTCCCGGGCGGCACCCCCAGCGCGGACGCCGTCTCGGCCTCCGAGAGGTCGAGCAGGTAGCGGCAGGCAACGATCGTGCGCTCCTCGTCGCGCAGCCGGAGGAGCGCGGCCCGGACCTCGTCCCGCAGCTCCCCGAGGAGCACGGCGGTCTCGGGCGACGGGCCGCCCGCCCCGGCCGAGCCCCGGAACGCGATCACCGCCCGGTCCAGCAGGCCGGTGCGGCGGCCCAGCGCCCGGCGGCGGTTCCGGGCCTCGTTCCCCACGACCTGGAGGAGCCAGGGTCGGAACGGCGCGCCGGCCCGGAACCGCCCGAGCGCGAGGTACGCCTTCACGAACGCCTCCTGTGCCGCGTCCTCCGCCTCCGCGGCCGAGCCGGCGAGCAGGCGCGCGACACGGAACGCGGCCGCCTGATGCATGGTCACGAGGTCTCCATACGCCTCCGCGTCACCGGCCTGGGCGCGCCGGACCAGCGCCGCCTCTCGGGCGACGGCATCGACCGGTGCGTCCGGCCCCACGTCCGGCGCGGCTCCGCGGCCTACGCCCCGGGCGCCCGGTGCGGGTCGGCGACCCGGCGGCCGGCGCCCACGCCGTGCCGTCCGCGCCGGGCGACCCCCACGGCCCCGGCGCCGAGCGCGAGGACCGCGAGCAGAGCGGCGCCGATCACGAGCAGCCAGGGCACCGGCGCGGCGTCACCGATGGCCGCGGGGCTCGCCGCCGGCACGACCGGCGCCTCCCCGGTCACGGGCGCGGGCGCCGAGGCACGCGGCAGCGGCGTCAGGGCGGCCGCCGCAGCCGGCGCGACCTGGGCCGTGCCCTTCGTGATCCCGCCCGCGACCAGCGCGTCGCCCACGATGGTGATCGGCAGGTCCGTGGTGCCGTGGATGCCCGCCTCGACCCTCGACACGCCGCCCGCCGGCACGAGGATCCGCATCGTGTAGTGGCCGGACACGCGCCCCTCGCGCCCGAGCTGCCAGGTGGAGCTGCCGTCGGGGCCGATCAGCCGGAGGTAGATCGGCGAGCCCTCGACCGGGCGGACGGTGTCCCCGTCGGGGACGGTGACCCTCATCCCGACCTCGAGCTCCGTCCCGCCCGGGGTGTCGCGGGCGATCGGGGCGTCGAAACGGGCCTCGAGGCCCTCCTTGGCGAGGACGGGGGCAGCCTGGGCGAGGACGAGGATCGCGGCGAGGGTGATCATGACGAGGGAGCGCATCGTGGCCTCCGGGCGGCGTGTGGTCGGTGCTGTTACACCGGCAGGCCGCGATCGGTTCCGTCGGGCAGCGGGCGGGTTCGCGGACGGCCGCAGGCAAGGTAGGTTCGGCTCCGCAGCGGATGACCCACGGCGCCCTCGATGAACGCGGACGCGGCCATGACGGCGTCGAGGTCCACGCCGTGCCGGATGCCGAGGCCGTCGAGGAAGTACACGAGATCCTCGGTGGCGAGGTTGCCGACCGCGCCCGGGCCCGCGAACGGGCAGCCGCCGAGCCCGCCCGCCGAGCTGTCGAAGACCCTGATCCCGCGCTCCAGCGCGGCGGACACGTCGGCGAGGGCCTGGCCGCGCGTGTCGTGCGCGTGGAGCCCGACGCGCGCCGCATCGACCAGCGGCAGCACGGCGTCGAGAACCCGGTGGACATCGCCCGGGGTGGCCGCGCCGATCGTGTCACCGAGGCCGATCTCGTCGCAGCCGAGCTCGAGCAGCCGGGCAGCGACCCTCGCCGTCGTCTCCGGGGCGACCGGCCCCTCGTACGGACAGCCGAAGGCGACCGACACGTAGCCGCGCGTCCGGCAGCCGGCCGCCCTCGCGCCCGCGATCACCCTCGCC
>MGOE01000122.1:5445-5827 GCA_001797035.1 Chloroflexi bacterium RBG_16_72_14 | reverse complement strand
CGCGCCTATCGTACGATGCTGGGGCCCCGGATCCGTTCGCGTACCCCCGTGCCCCGCGCGCGCCTTCGCGCCCCAGAGGAACCCGTGCCCGACATCCGCCCCTTCCGCGCGCTGCGCTACGACCCCGACGTCGTGGGCGACCTCGGGCCGCTCGTCGCCCCACCATACGACGTGATCGGACCGGAGCTCGAGCGCCGGCTGCTGGACCGCCACCCCCGCAACGCGGTGCGCCTGGACCTGCCCCACGAGCAGCCGGGCGAGGAGCCCGACGAGCGGTACCGCCGCGTCGCGCACTTGCTTGCCGCCTGGCGTTCGGACGGGACGCTGCGCAAGGACCCGCGACCGTCGCTCTACGCGTACGACCAGACGTATCGGGTGCCCG
>MGOE01000122.1:556-5408 GCA_001797035.1 Chloroflexi bacterium RBG_16_72_14 | reverse complement strand
CCGCCTGCGCATCGAGCCGTTCGGGCCGGGCGGCGGCGTGCTTCCTCATGAGCGCACGCTGTCCGGACCCAGGGAGGACCGCTACCGCCTGTTGCGTGCCACGGGGGTCAACACCTCGCCCGTGGTCGGGCTGTTCGAGGATCCCGGCCGGACGACCGGTGCCCGCCTGGCGGAGGTCACGTCAGGCGATCCGCTCGTGTCGGTGACCGACGACGATGGCGCCCGTCACCGGCTGTGGGCCGTCCCCGACGACGGCTCACCGGACGGCGCCGTGGCGACCCTCGTGGCGGCCGCGGGCGCCGGGCCGGTGTTCATCGCGGACGGGCACCACCGCTACGAGACCGCGCTCCGCTATCGGGACGAGCGCCGCATGACCCGCTCGTGCGAGCCGGACCCGCCGTTCGACTTCCTGCTCATGCTGTTCCTCGACGCGGCGGAAGCGCTCACGGTGCTGCCGACGCACCGGGTGGTGCGCGGCCTTGGCGAAGTGGGGCTCGCCGCCATGCGCGAAGGCCTCGACCGGCTGTTCGAGGTCACGCCGGCGAGGACCGAGCCGCTCGTCTCCCGGTTCTTGGCCGCGGGCGAGCTCGCCGGCGGCGAGGGCCGGCTCGGCCTGGTCACGCGCGACGGGGCGTGGCAGCTCGTCGCCCGGCGGGCCGCCTTCGAACCGCTCCTGCCGGCCGGCGGAGCGGCCGTTCGCTCGCTGGACGTGTCGCGGCTCGGCGCCGCGCTCGAGGCGCTGGCGGGGATCGACGCCGGAGCGGTGGCGGGCGGCGACCGGATCGGGTACACGAAGTCCGCCGCGGAGGCCACCGCCCGGGTCGCCGCCGGCGACGAAGGCGCCGACGCCGCGTTCCTGCTCGAGCCCACGCCGGTCGCCTCGATCCTCGCGGTGGCGCGCGACGGCGACGTCATGCCCCAGAAGTCCACCTACTTCTATCCCAAGGCCCTGACCGGGCTCGTGCTCAACCCGCACGAGTGGTAGGGCGCCACCCGGAAGCGATGAACGACCTGAACCCCCACGACAGGATCCTCGGGCGCGGCACGCCGCCTCCCAACGGCCGGCCGGTCCGCAAGGACGAGATCGAGCTTGCCGACCGCGGCGTGTACGTCGAGTCCTGGCTGCCCGAGCGCCGCTCGCGCCGCAAGCCGATCCTGTTCGTCCATGGCGAGCTCGGCGGCTCCTGGGTCTGGGAGCGGTACCTCCACCACTTCGCGGCGCGTGGCTGGGAGGGGCACGCGCTCAACCTGCGCAACCACTTCTGGTCCCAGACCGCAGACCCGGCGATGCTGGACATCGAGACCTACACGGAGGACGTTGTTGCCGCGATGGAACGGCTCGGGCCCGGCGTGGTGGCCGTGGGGCACGGGCTCGGGGCGCTGCTGGTGCTCAAGGCCGTCGAGCGGGCGCCGGTCTCCTCGTATGTCCTGATCGCCCCGGAGCTGCCCAAGGACCTCCGCGACCCCGTCCGGCCCCATGTCGTCCGCGACATCCCCGACGCGTACGGGCGCGAGATGCTGGGCTGGGACACGCTGCCCGAGAAGCTCGTCCGCGAGCACCGGGACCTCACGCTGGCCGACGTGCTCCGGATCGGGCACCTGCTGGGCCAGAAGGCGTTCGAATCGGGGCGCGCCAAGCGGCAGGTCCTGGGGGGCGTGCCGGTCGACCGGGGCGCGCTGCCGGACGTCCCGCGGCTGGTCATCGGCGGCGGGCTGGACCGCTACGTGGCGGAGCCGGAAGTGGAGCGGCTCGCCGAGTGGCTCGACGCCGCCTACGAGCCGTTCGGGGCCCACTCCCACTTCGGCCTCGTGCTGGGCGAGCAGAGCTACCTGCAGGTGGCGGAGACGCTGCGCGGGTTCCTGGAGGCCAACCGGCTGTAGGCGAGAGGCCAGGCGTCGCCGTCGTCGTCGCAGGGCCGAGAAGTGGACCCCGGGGCGCCACCAGACCGTTGGAGCGCGGTCCTCGGGGACCGGCAGCCCCCGCGACACCCGGACCTTGGGCCCGGCGCCGTCCGGACGGGGTGTGCCGGCCCCCGGGCTGCCGCACGGCGCGACGCGATGGCGACCAGCGATCCCCGGGATGGGCGATCCCCGGGATGTGCGATGCCAACGGGGTCCGGGGATGGCCGGAAGCGTTTGCCCAAACCGGCGGCCTCTTGGTATCCTCCGGCACCGGCCCGGCCTTCCGGACCGACCCGGCGCCGCATTCGTCTAGAGGCCCAGGACACCGCCCTCTCAAGGCGGAGATCACCGGTTCGAATCCGGTATGCGGTACCACTCCACAACAACATCTCGCGGTCGCCCTTGCGTACGACCACAACATGTTGTGGTTCCCGTCCTCCTCGGCCCGCCAGATCGCACAGCTATGTGCCGCGACGGCGTGGGGTCGACCCGTCGGAACCCCTATCTGGACCCTTATCGGCCTGCGGCTGGGAGCGCCCCGGGGGGCGCAGGGCCTGGTCGCTCCGCTTGCCCTCCCCTCGCGGCGGCTAATGGCAGGTCGTCGCCACCGGGGCGAAGCCCCTGTGCGGTACCAACCCCGGGGCCATAGACCTTGGATCCTGGCCGCTCGCCAAAATGCGACATGGTCGCTTGGCCGAATGGATTCGACCGCGGGGATGCCACAAATATACGGATACCGATTGAGGGCTCACGCGGCGCGGTGACGGCAGGGAAGAACGCCTGACGCGTGGCGAGGAGTCCCGCGCGGGACGAGTGCACGTACACCCGGCCGGTTACCTTGACACACGCTGGCGGCTACGTGATGACGACCTGGGGAGCGACTCGATGCCCACACGCCGGACCACAATTGACGAGTGGGCAGCTGCCGTGATCGCCGCGGACGAGGCTCGGCCGCCGTCCATCTTCCGAGCGCCCGCGTCGGAAGAGGAAATCGAGGCGCTCGAGGAGCGGCTCCGGACACGCCTGCCACCCTCCTATCGGGCGTTCCTCGCGCACACGAACGGCGCCGACGCGTTCCCCGGCTGGGGCATCGTCCGCTGGGGCGGTTCGACCGAAGCGTCCATCGGATTGCACCCGACCACGTCGGTCGGCTGGCTCCGGGACGTCGACCGAGGGCTGGCCGGTTGGCTCGATGAGACCGTCCCCGAGGACGACGCAGATGCGTGGAGCCATCCGAACTTCGACGCTCGAGGCGCTGAGCGCGACTACCTCGGTCCCGACGGCACGAATGATCCGGGCGACGCCAAGGGTGGGCACCTGCGCTACGCCCTCGCGATCAGCGTCAACGCAGATGGGTATCTAACGCTGCTCGATCCACTGGTCGTCGACGCCGACGGCGAGTGGGAAGCGTGGGACTATGGGACGAAGCTGCCCGGAGCGCAGCGCCACCGGTCGTTCGCCGCCCTGCTCGAGGCCGACACGAGGAGGTGGCGCGACCAGCTTGTCGCCGACACGGCCCGTCGCGAGGCCGTGGGCGAATCGATCGCCATCGCTGGCGATCCAGATCGCCCGGTCGCCGAGCGGATCACCTCTGCATGGTCGGCCTTCTCGGCCGGCGCCCGGGCTGAGCTCGTTCCGGGCCTCGCCGCGATTGCGCGCGACCGGGGGATCGAGACGGGCCAACGGCAGACGGCGCTACAGCTCCTTGGCTACGTCCGCACTCCGGATGCGATCGCCGTTCTCGTCGACGTCGTGCGCGACCACGAACCGCGCATCCGCGCGAGCGCCATCCCGGCGCTCGCCGTGAGCGATGACCCAACGGCCCGCGAGGCCGCGATCGAGATCCTGGCCGACGCCTCGACACCATCGTTCGTCGTGCACTCGACATACCGGCCGGCCGGCCCGGTCGTCTGGGAGGCGTACAAGCGCTCGGGCAATACGGCGTTGCTGCCCTGGCTCGCCTATCTCGGCGAGGAGCGGGCGGTCGATGATGTCGTGGCCGCCCTGCGCGACCTCCATCTCGAACCTGAGTCGCAGGTCCCTTGGGACCCGCTGGCCGACCGGACGGATCGCGACCTCCTCGTCTACGCCTCCTACCTTCGCGACGCGCGCGTGGCCGCAGCCCTCGTCGAGGTCGCCGATCGCCATCCAACCTGGCGAGCCAACATCGCTAGCAACCTGGTCTCCATGGGCGCCGCCGAACAGGCCGGGCCACTCCTCCGGGAAGCGCTGCAGGCAGGCGATCCAGCGAGCATTGCCGCGACAACCCTTGCCTCGATGGACGACTCTGCCGCCGGTACGATCCTCATCGAGGCATTACGAGCGTCGCCGACCGCCGCGCTCATCGCGGCGCTCGCCTGGCACCCGAGCCCGGAGGCCGCGGACGCGATCGGTGCTTTGCTCGACGAGACCAGCTTGCACTTCGTCGGCATCGATGCGCTCGAGATCATGGCGAACCCGGCGGCCGCCGACCTCCTGGCGGACCGGGCCCAAGGCGGAGACGCGCTGGCGGTCCGTGCGCTTGGGCGCCGCCGTGATGACCGGAGTCGGGATCACCTGCTCGCTTGGCTCGCGGATCCGTCGGCCCGCGTCGCCTACTACGGCGCTGACGGATTGCGCAACCTCCGCGACCCGACCACTTCCGATGCCCTGCTGCGAGCCTCCGGCGCTGACGACCCGGAGGTGGCCGTCACCGCAACGCATGCCCTCATCTCGATGGCGTCTCCGGAGGTCCCCGCCGCCCTGGCTGCACTCCAACGCCACGCCGATGAACGCGCTCAGGCCCTGGCCGCCAGCTGGATCGCGGCCTGGAGCGTGCGCGAGGACCAAGCCGGATAGTCGATTCTTGAGATTGCCGGGCACTAAATAGAACAGCCGTTCTGTCGCGCCCGACGGGTGTTGGGCGCGCGATAGCGACGTACACCCTGCCGATCGAGGGCCGCGAGGAGTG
>MGOE01000122.1:0-506 GCA_001797035.1 Chloroflexi bacterium RBG_16_72_14 | reverse complement strand
GAGAGGTCGTGGCCGCGGCCGCGGTCCTCGACGCCCGGTCGGAGAAGGCAGCCGCCCACCGCCTCGGCCTGTCCCACTCGACCGTGAAGCACCACCTGGCGAACGCCCGGTCCAAGGTTGGTGCGACGACGACGGCGCAGCTCGTGTGGATCCTCGCTCCGCGGCGACCCGAACCCGAGGAAGCACGTGTCAGCCAGGTCGTGGCGGCGTGCTTGGCAGTGCAGGGCCGGGGTCGCGACCTGCCCGTATCAGCACAGAGCCCAACCAGGCCCAGCACAGATCGTACGGCACCGAGAGGCTGCCGTAGAGGAGCCTCCAGGAAAGCGCGTCGTCGGAGTTGCCGACCACCCACGGTTGAAGGAAGAAGGTCGGCAACGCAAGAAGACCGATGACCAGAACCAGGTAGCGAGCTCCTAGTGTCTCACGCCGTAATGGGCTTGATTCTTGAATCGGATCGGCGTAGTGTCCGATGCATGGCTGCTCATCCCGCGCCTCCGTTGGCTGTG
>MGOE01000121.1:37641-37878 GCA_001797035.1 Chloroflexi bacterium RBG_16_72_14 | reverse complement strand
TCGTGGTGTCGCTGTCCGGCTTCCTGCTGGCCGGCGCCTGGCTGCTCGAGACGCTCGAGGATGACCAGCGTGCCGCCCGCCGCCGGCCCGCCGCAGCGCTCGCGCCGGAGGGCGCTACCTAGATGCGCCGAGCCGGGTGGCTCGCCACCGCGCTGCTGGTTGCTGGAGTCGTCGGCTCGGCGCCGGTCACGCTCGCCCGGTTCACGGACTCCACGGCCTCCGACGCGGGGCTCGCCA
>MGOE01000121.1:37539-37630 GCA_001797035.1 Chloroflexi bacterium RBG_16_72_14 | reverse complement strand
CTGCCGCCCACCGCTGTCGCGGGCACCGGGGGCTCGTCGGCGAGCCTGACCTGGACCGCGAGCATGAGCACGAGCGCGACCGGCTACCGGC
>MGOE01000121.1:23087-37508 GCA_001797035.1 Chloroflexi bacterium RBG_16_72_14 | reverse complement strand
TGGCGCCGTCGGCACCGTCACCCCGGTGGCCGCGACCGGGACGACCGACAGCCCGGGCGCCGGCACCTGGTTCTACGTGCTCCGGACGTACCTCGGGTCGTGGACCAGCCCGGATTCCAACGAGGCGAGCGTCACGATCGCCACCGGGCTGACCGGGTACCAGCCGTGCACCGCGAACATCACGGACACCGGTGGCGACAACGATGGCTACGAGGTCAACGGCGGCAGCGGCTGCGTGACCGACGGCACGTTCGCAAGCGACGTGAGCTCGGGCACCAATGGCGTCGACTCGTGCACCGACGCCGGCAAGGACCGGCACCGATTCTGGGGCTACGCCTTCGGACTGCCGCCCACCGTCACGTCCATCGACGGGATCGACATCCGGCTCGTCGCCGGCATGAGCAACAGCGGCGGCACCACCCGGGTCTGCGCCGAGCTGTCGTGGGACGGCGGCGCGACCTGGACTGCGCCGAAGTCGGTCGCCCTGTCGGGCAACACGCCGGCGACCTACGCGATCGGCGGAGCCTCCGACACCTGGGGCCGGGCATGGACGGCCGCGGAGCTCGACGCCGCCAGCTTCCTCGTCCGGCTCACCGACGTGACCACCCACAACAACAAGACCTTCCGGCTCGACGGCGTCTCGATCGAGGTCGCCTACACGCCCTGAGGCCGGGCGCCGGATAGACTCGACGGGCCGTGACCGACCGTGCGCCGCGCACCGCGGCCCATCTCCTCGTCGACTGCCTCGCGGCCGAGGGCTGCGAGTGGGTGTTCTCCGTCCCGGGCGAGGAGACGATGGACGTCCTCGAAGCGCTCGCCGACCACGAGCACGTCCGCCACGTGACGACCCGCCACGAGCAGGGTGCGGCGTTCATGGCCGACGTCCACGGCCGGCTCACCGGTCGCTGTGCGGTCGCGATGGCCACGCTGGGGCCCGGGGCCACCAACCTCGTCACCGGCATCGCCGACGCGTACCTGGACCGGGCGCCGATGGTCGCGCTCACCGGCCAGACCGGGATCGACAAGGTCCACAAGGAGTCGCACCAGTACGTGGACATTCCGCGAATGCTCGAGCCGGTCACGAAGTGGACCGCCCGGGTGGAGCGCGCCGGCGCCATCCCCGAGATCGTGTCCAAGGCGTTCCGCGTCGCGCGGCTCGAGAAGCCGGGTCCCACCCACATCGAGCTGCCCGAGGACGTCGCGGCGATGGTCGTGGATCCCGCGCTCGCCCCGCTCGGTGCCACGCGCGCTTACTTCCCGGAGCCCACCGACGAGGCCATCGCCCACGCCGCGGGGCTCATCGCGGGCTCGTCGCGCCCGATCATCCTGGCGGGCAACGGCGTCCTGCGCCGGAACGCCTCCGCGGAGCTGCGCGCCCTCGCCCGCGGGCTCCACGTGCCCGTCGCGGTGACGTTCATGGGCAAGGGCGCCATCGACGACCGCAGCCACCTCTCGCTGATGGCGGTGGGACTCCAGGCGCGGGACCACGTCCTGTCCGGCTTCGACCGCGCGGACCTCGTGATCTCCGTGGGCTACGACCCCGTGGAGTACGCGCCGGCCCGCTGGAACCCCGACGGGAGCACGCGGATCGTCCACATCGACACGACGCCGGCCGAGACGGATGCCGCCTACCGGCCCGGGGTGGAGCTGATCGGCGACATCGACGGCACGCTCCGCCGGCTGCTCGAGGCCCTCCTCCCGCAGGGGATCGGCGGCCGGGACGCCGCCGAGCGCCACGCGTCGCGCGAGGTCCTCGTCCATTCCGACCTGCGCCGGAGCCTGCTCGAGGACCTCCACGCGTATGAGGCCGACGATGGCTGGCCGATCCGGCCGCAGAAGGCGATCGCCGACCTGCGCGCCGCCCTCGCGCCGGAGGACATCGTGGTGAGCGACGTCGGGGCGCACAAGATCTGGGTCGCGCGGCTGTACCAGGCGTACGAGCCCAACACGGTGATCATCTCCAACGGCTTCGCGTCGATGGGGATCGCGCTGCCGGGCGCGATCGCGGCCGCGCTCGTGCATCCCGACCGGCACGTGGTGGCGCTGTGCGGCGACGGCGGCTTCCTGATGAACGTCCAGGAGCTGGAGACCGCGGTCCGGCTGGGCGTCCGGGTCACGGTGGTCGTGTGGCGGGACGACGGGTACGGGTTGATCGACTGGAAGCAGCGCAACGAGTTCGGACGGGCATTCGGCGTGTCGTTCGGCAACCCTGACCTCGTCGCCCTCGCCCACTCGTTCGGGATGCCGGCATTCCGGCCCGCCTCGTCCGCCGACCTTGCGGCGACCCTGGGGCGGGCGCTCGATGTCGCGGGCCCGTCGCTGGTCGAGGTCCCGATCGACTACCGCGAGAACCTGCGGCTCACGGAGCACCTGGGGGAGCTGGACCCGGACGCGTAGCCGCCCCGGCCGATCGTATGGCGGTCGCTCGCGCCTCGCCCCGGCGGCACGGGATGTGGTGCGTTCGCGCACCATCGTTGCGCGCAACCGGCCCCCAGCCTTCCCAGTCGCCCCGGACTGGGGCAGAATGCACCTCCCATGCTCAGGCAGCCCGCCGCCGTCCCCGCGACCGGACCGGATCGACGCGTCCGGCGTCGCCTGCTGGCGGTCCTCGCCGCGGCCGGCCTCCTGGCGACCAGCGGCTCGTGGGCCGTCGCGGCCGACCCGAGCCCCGGGCCGTCCCCCGCCGGCGGCGGGACCCCGTTCCTGCGCGAGGGCGCCGCGGGCGGGACGTCGAGCCTCCAGGTCCCCGACGAGGGCGTCGCCCAGGCCGCCGTCGCGCCCGGCTTCACGGAGACGGCGGTGATCACCGGGCTGACGTTCCCCACCAACGTCCGCTTCGCCGCCGACGGCCGGGTGTTCGTGGCCGAGAAGAGCGGCCTGATCAAGGTCTTCTCATCGCTCGCCGACACCACCCCGACGGTGTTCGCCGACCTGCGAACCGCGGTGGACGACTACTGGGACCGCGGCCTGCTGGGTCTCGAGCTCGCGCCCAACTTCCCGGCCGATCCGTACGTGTATGCCGCCTACACCTACGACGCGCCGATCGGCGGCACGGCCCCGGTCTGGAACGACGCCTGCCCCAGCCCGCCGGGTCCCACCACGGACGGCTGCGTCGTCAGCGCCCGGGTGATCCGGATGCAGGCGTCGGGGGACACCATGGCCTCCCAGCAGGTACTGATCAACGACTGGTGCCAGCAGTTCCCGAGCCACTCCATCGGCGACCTGCGGTTCGGGCCCGACGGGGCGCTGTACGTCTCGGGCGGTGACGGCGCGAGCTTCACGACCGTCGACACCGGCCAGCTCGGCGGCTCGCAGGGGAGCCCGACCCCGGTCAACCCGTGCACCGATCCCGTCAACGAGGGCGGCGCGCTGCGATCGCAGGACCTGCGCACGATGCCCTCGACGGGGGGCCAGACGGCCTCGTACCGGACGACCGTCCTGGACGACGCGCCCGTCGTGTACTGGCGGCTGGGCGAGACGACGACGATCATCGTGGGCGACGAGGTCGGCAGCCTGACCGGCTGGTACGGCGGCACGTCGACCAAGGGCGTGCCGGGCGCCATCGCCGGTGACGCGAACGGGGCCGTGTCGCTCGACGGATCAACCGGGTACGTCGGCGTGCCCGACTACGCGTCACTCGACCTCGCCAACGGCCCGTTCAGCATCGAGCTCTGGGTCAAGCGCAAGACCACCGGCGGCGTCCAGTCGGTCATCGACCGCGGCCCCGGCTCCTACCAGGTCTACTTCGCCACCGACGGACGCCTGACCGTCGGTCGCAACGGGGGCGGCACCCTCGCCCGAGAGTCCGGCGCCACCACGGACACGACGGCCTTCCACCACTTCGTGATCACGAAGAGCGGCACGACGACCCGCGTCTACAAGGACGGTGCCGACGTGACGGCGGTGGGGACGGACCTCACCCTGGCCAACACGTCGACCAACCTGTGGCTGGGCCGCTGGAACGACGGCACCGCGTTCGCCAACATCGTCCTCGACGACGTCTCGATCTATGCGTCCGCGTTGTCAGCGGCCCGCGTGCTGGCCCACTACCAGGCCGGCATCGGCGGGGGCGGTGGCGGCACACCCGACCCGGTCACGCTGGACGGGACCCTGATCCGCGTGGACCCCGCGACCGGCGACGCGCTGGCCACCAACCCCAACGCCGCCTCGCCCGACGCGAACGCCAGGCGGATCGTGGCCCAGGGGACCCGCAACCCGTTCCGCTTCACCTTCCGGCCCGGCACCGGCGAGCTGTGGGTGGGCGACGTGGGATGGGGCACGTTCGAGGAGATCGACCGGATCGTGAGCCCGACTGCCGGGGTGATGAACTTCGGCTGGCCGTGCTACGAGGGGGCCGGCCAGCAGTCCGGGTACGCGGGCACGTCCATCTGTGCCGGCCTGTACGCGGACGGGACGGCGCCGGCGACGGCGCCCTACTACGCCTACGACCACGCCGCGAAGGTCGTCGCCGGCGAGACCTGCCCGACCGGCTCGTCGGCGATCGCGGGTCTCGCGTTCTATGCCGGGACCTCGTACCCGACGGAGTACCGGGGCGCGCTGTTCTTCGCGGACAACAGCCGCGACTGCCTGTGGGCGATGCTGCCCGGCGCCAACGGCCTGCCGGACCCCGGCAACATCCGGACGATCCTCGCGCCGGCGGCCAATCCGGTCGCCGTGGTGGCCGGCCCCGGCGGGGACCTGTTCTACGTGGACTTCGACGGCGGCTCCATCCGCCGGATCGCGTATCCGGGCGCCGGCAACCAGGCGCCCACGGCCGCGATGACCGCGACCCCGTCGTCCGGGCCCGCGCCGCTGGACGTCGCGTTCTCCGGCGCCGGCTCCAGCGATCCCGAGGGTGGCGCGCTCACGTACGCCTGGGACCTCGACGGTGACGGGGCCTACGACGACGCGACGGGGGTCACGGCGTCCTGGACGTACACGGTCGCCGGGTCCGTCACCGCGGGCCTCCGGGTCACCGACCCGCAGGCTGCGACGGGCACGACGTCCACGCTGATCTCCGTCGGATCGGCTCCCAACACGCCACCCGTGCCCGTGATCGACACCCCTGCCGCCGGCCTGACCTGGGCCGTGGGCGACACGATCGGCTTCACCGGCCACGCGACCGACGCCGAGGACGGGACGCTGGCCGCCGCGAGTCTGTCGTGGCAGCTGGTGCTCCAGCACTGCCCCTCGAACTGCCACAGCCACCAGGTCCAGACGTTCGCGGGCGTGGCTGCAGGCTCGTTCACCGCCCCGGACCACGACTACCCGTCGCACCTCGACCTCGTGCTCACCGCGACCGACGCGGCCGGCGCCAGCGCCTCCACGACCCTGAGCCTCGACCCGAGGACGGTCACCCTCTCGTTCCGGACGGAGCCGACCGGCCTCGCGCTCGTGGCCAGCGGGATGCAGCAGCCGACGCCGTTCGCGCTCACCGCGATCGAGGGCGGCACCGTGTCCGTCGGGGCACCGTCGCCGCAGACGATGGGCGGCGTGACCTACGCGTTCGATTCCTGGAGCGACGGCGGGGCGGCCGGCCATGACGTCGTCGCCGGCGCGGACATGACCCTGACGGCGACCTACAGCATGACGACGCCGCCCGTCTCGTCGTACCCGGACACGGTGGTCGCCGATGGCCCCGTCGCCTACTGGCGCCTGGGAGAGACGGCCGGCATCGTCGCCAACGACACCGTCGGCACCCGCAGCGGCTGGTACGGCGGCACCCTGACGCGCGGCGTGACCGGGGCGCTCGCCGCCGACGACGACGGTGCGGTATCGCTCGACGGAGCCTCGGGCTACGTCGGGGTCCCCTCGTCGAGTGCGCCGCGCCTGGGCAATGGCCCGCTCAGCGTCGAGTTCTGGGTGAAGCGCAAGTCGGCCACCGGCACCCACCCGGTGATCGACGCGGGCCCGGGCGCCTACCAGATCACGTTCTCGAGCAGCACCGGCAAGCTCACCGTGAGCCGGAACGGCGGCGGGATCATCGTGGCCGAGTCCACCGCCACCACGGACACGACGACCTGGCACCACTACGTGTTCACCAAGGACGGGTCGGCCGTGAAGCTGTACCGCGACGGCGTGGACGTCACCGGCGCGGTGACCAACCGGACGCTCGCCAATGCGACCAAGAACTTCTGGATCGGGCGCTGGGACGACGGGACGCGGTACGGCAACGTCGTGGTGGACGAGGTCGCGCTGTACGCGACGGTCCTGACGCCGGCCGAGGTGTCCGCCCACTTCGTCGCCGGAACCGGCGGTTGACGGGGCCGGACTCCCGGACCGCGACCAGGCAGCCGTTCCGGTTCCTCGTCTCCCTGCCGGTCATCGGGCCCGACCTCGCGGGCTGGCGCCGGCGGCTGGAGCGTATCGAGCGCCTCGGCTACCACGCCGTATCCGTGAGCGACCACGTCATCGGCGGCTGGTCGATGGACGTGCTCGTCGCGATGACCGCGGCGGCGATGGCGACCACGCGCCTGCGGATCCGGTCGCTGGTGGTGGCCAACGACTACCGCCACCCCGTGTTCGTCCACCGCTCGATCGCGAGCATGGACGTCCTGTCCGGGGGCCGGATCGAGCTGGGCCTGGGCACCGGCTGGTGGCCGGCGGAGTACGCCGCCCTGGGCCTCGCGCTGGACCCGCCCGCCGTCCGCGTCGCCCGGCTGGCCGAGGCCCTTGACATCATCGAGGGGCTGTTCGCGGGCGGGCCCGTGGACCACGAGGGCACGGCCTACCGGGTGCACGGGATCGAGGGCCGCCCCCCGCCCGTCCAGCGTCCCCGCCCGCCCATCCTCGTGGGCGGCGGCTCGCGGGGCATCCTCGAGCTGGCCGCGCGCCGCGCCGACATCGTGGGGGTGCTCCCGACGCGGGGCGCGGACGCCAGGGTGCCGGTCGAGTCCCTGACCCCGGAGGCCAACGCCCGGCGGGTCGCGATCATCCGGGAGGCGGCCACCGCGGCGGGCCGCGACCCCGGCGGCATCCCGATCCAGCTCAGCATCCTTGCGTCCGAGGTGGTGGGCCCGGACGGGTCGCGCCGGCGGGTGGTGTCATCGCTGGTGCCCGAGGCGGTGGTGGACGCCTCGCGCGACCGGGAGCTGCCGGGCGTCGTCGCGGGTGACGTCGACGAGGCCTGCGCCATGCTCCGTGAGTGGCGCGACCGCTACGGGTACAGCGACGTCCACGTCGGCACCGACGCGGAGGCCTTCGCGCCGGTCGTCGAGCGCCTCGCCGGGCGCTGATCCGGGCGGGCGCGGGCGCGGCAGGGCGCCGCGGGCGAGGTGGGCATGGCCGGGGGGGCCCGCCGGGCCGTCAGAGCGACAGCTTGCGCCCGGTGAACGCCTCCGCGTATCCCTCGGGCGCCCGGCACTCCACGCCACGCAGCCGGGCGAGGGCGTGGAACGTGTCGTCGCCGAACCAGTCGCGCCCTGCCTGGCTCGGGAAGCACTCGCGCAGCAGCTCGGCCTTGCGCGCGGTCGCCGCCGCCGACAGCGGCAGGTACACGTTCGGCCGGCCCAGGTCGCCGTCCCACTTGGGGATCTCGTACTCGAGGACGAGGTGGTCGCGGAACACCGTGGTCGTGAGCTCCGACACGACGCGGTGGTCCTGGTGCGCGTCGTCCGCGCGGTGGGTGAGCACGAGGTCCGGGTCGACGTCGCGGCGCAGGGCTTCGAGCCGGTCCTTCGCCTCGCCCCAGGCGGCGGGCAGGTAGCCGTCCCGGAGGCCCTCGATGCGGACCTCGGGGCGCACCGGGTCCGCGAACCGCGCCGCCGCCCGGCGTCCCTCGTCCGCGCGCTCGCCCTCCCCCGTGAGGACCAGCCACCACGCCTCGCCCAGCCGCCCGTCCGCGGCGAGCGAGAGGATCGTCCCGCCGGCGCCGATCTCGATGTCGTCGGGGTGGGCCCCCAGGCACACGACCCGGAGCGGGCGGTCGGGGAGGGTGAGGCGGAGCATCAGGGGGCCTGGTCCCCGTGCCGCCAGACCGCCCAGGCGGGGTCGCCGCGGTCCCACATCGTGTCGAGGTCCTGCTTGTCCTTGAGGGTGTCCATCGGCGCCCAGAAGCCGTCGTACCGGAACGCCATCAGGCGGCCCGCCTCCATCAGCCGCAGGAAGGGCGCCTCGACCAGCTCCTCGCCCTCGCGCAGGTAGTCGAAGATCTCGCGCCGGAAGATGAAGTAGCCGCCGTTGATCCGGGTGCCGGACTCGCGCACGTGCCGGATCGAGCGGACGGTGCCGTCGTCCCCGGCGTCGACCACGTGGAAGCTGTAGGTAGGCCGGATGGCGAGGAACGCCGCCACGTGGTCCGTCCGGCGGAACTCCTCGATCAGGCGGTCCAGTGGGGCGTCGGTCAGCGTGTCGCCGTAGTTGGCGAGGAAGATCTCGTCGTCGCCCAGGTGGCGCCGGACCGCGCGCAGGCGCTGGCCGATGTTCGCGTGGAGGCCGGTGTCCGCGAACGTGATCCGCCAGTCGTCGATGTCGGTGCTCAGCAGCTGGAGGTCGCGCCCGCCCGCGCTCAGGACGAAGTCGTTGGACAGCGCCTCGCTGTAGCGCAGGAAGTAGTCCTTGATCACCTCGGCCCGGTAGCCCAGGCAGAGCACGAACTCGCGGTGCCCGTGATGCGCGAAGTAGCGCATGACGTGCCACAGGATCGGCCGGGAGCCGATCGGCACCATCGGCTTGGGCACGGCCTCGTTGTACTCGCGGAGGCGGAGGCCCTGGCCTCCGCAGAACAGCACGACCTTCACCGGTACCCCTCGCGGATCGGTTGCGCCGCGGAGCGGCGGCCGCAGTCTCGCACACGGGACGGCCCCGGCACGCTCGAGGCGCATTCTCCGGGGCGTCCGCGCACCGTCGCGTCCACGATCACGCCGCCAGCAGGCCCGCGGCCTGCAGCGCGTCGGCGGCGTCCGCGATCCGCTCGAATGGCAGGCCGCTGCGCGCCGCGATGTCCACCAGCCGATGGGCGCCGTCGGCCTGGTTGAGCACCCACAGCAGTGCCAGCTGGTCGGGGGCCCGCCCGGTCGCGCCGCCCACCGGCGAGTACAGGCCGCGCCGCCCCAGCTGGGGCTCCGCCATCGGCGCCAGGCTGGTCACGATCCGGTCACGCTCCAGGATCCCGACGATCGAGCGGACGAGCTCGACGCTCGCCGCGAGCCGGGCGGGATCGATGAACGCGAGGTCGTCGGCCGAGGTGTGGTACTCGGGGTACGTGCCGTGTGGCGTCCGCATCAGCAGCCCGACGGGGAGCCGGAAGCCCGGCGAGTTGAACTGCCGCTCGTCGTAGCCCCAGGGCGAGAACGGCAGCAGCTCGAACGGCTCGCCGGCGTCCCGGAGGGCGACGGCCACGGCCCGGTCGATCGGCGCGTCCTCCGCCTCGGTGCGCTTCCACGTGTGGCTGCCGTGGTCGCCGATGCCCGCGATCGTGAGGCCGTGGCGGATGGGCGGCATCGCCGCCGCGTGGCGGGCGAGCCACGTGATGGAGCCCATCGTGCCGGGCAGGAACAGGACGCGGTACGTCAGCCGCCGCCGCGCCGACCCGAGCCAGGCCGCCACCGCGGTGAGCACCGTCATCCCCGACACGTTGTCGTTGGCCATGCCCGGGTGGCAGACGTGGGTGGTGAGCAGCACCTCGTCCTCGGTATCGCCCGGCAGGACGAGCTCGCCGTAGGTGAGCGACCCGTCGCGGAGCTCGGCGTCGATCCGGACCCGGTACTGCGGGTCGCCCAGCCCGTCGATCACGCGCTGCGCGGCGCACAGGCCCCACGCCTCGCGGTAGTACGCGGTGCGGTAGGGGATCCAGTCCGGGTGATCGGGCAGGCCGTGCAGGTGGGCGAGCAGCTCCTCGCGATCCACCACGGCATCGATCGGCGTGCTGTAGCCGAGCGCATGGAGCGGGTGATCCGCGAGGTCGATCACGCGCCGGCCGGCGAGGTCCTCGACCCACGCGTCGCGGAGGACCCACTCCCGGGGGACGGTCCAGTCGAGGACGGGCGTCCCGGTCGGGACCTCGTGCACGGCGAGCGGCACGTGCTCCCCGATGACCGCGAGCGTCTCGCGGACGCCCGGCCCGGTCAGGCTGCGGCGGATCGGGAACAGCCGGCGTGCCAGGGTCGCCGGGTCCGGGCCGGCGGCCGCGTCGGGACGGGGGGTCGAGGAGGCGGGCACATCCCGCATCATAGAGGCGTGGCCGAACCGACCGTCCGACCCGGCGCGATCCTCGGGGTGCTCCACGTCCAGCCCGACCCGTTCCACGACGAGCGCGGGTTCTTCGTGCGGACGATGGACGCCGGCTCGCTGCGCGCCGCGGGCCTGGACCCGGCGCGGTTCGTCCAGGAGAACCAGTCGCGCTCGCGGCGGGGGACGCTCCGCGGGCTCCACTGCCGGCGCGAGCTGAGCGAGGGCAAGCTCGTCCGCTGCGCCCGCGGGCGGGTGTTCGAGGCGATCGTGGACCTCCGCCCCTGGTCGCCCACGTTCCTCGTCCAGGAGCACCTCGTGCTCGACGACCGCGACCACCGCCAGGTGTTCGTCCCACCCGGCTGCGCGCACGGCTTCCTCGTGCTCAGCGCGCTGGCCGACGTCTGCTACCGGCACGACGCGCCGTACCGCCCCGGCCTGGAGGCGGGCGTCCGCTGGGATGACCCGGAGCTCGCGATCCCCTGGCCGGCCGCGCCCACGGTGCTCTCGGCGCGCGACCGCGCCCTGCCGTCGCTGGCCGAGGTCCGCGGCGAGCTGGCCACCTGGTTCGGGACGGCGGCGCCACGCGGGACGCCGGGCTGAGCGCTGCGTCCGTGGTGCGCCGGGGCACCGTCGTCGCCCAAGGATCGGCAGTGAGCCGCTAAGGTAGGCAGTCGGCGCCACAGGGACGCCGCGAGGGGACGTCGACGGACGGGGAGACGCCGGGTGCGCGTGCTGGTCACCGGTCACGAGGGCTACATCGGGGCCGTGCTCGTGCCCATGCTCCGGGAGTCGGGACACGAGGTCGTCGGCCTCGACACCGGCTTCTACACGGGCTGCCCACGCGGGACGCCGGGCTGAGCGCTGCGTCCGTGGTGCGCCGGGGCACCGTCGTCGCCCAAGGATCGGCAGTGAGCCGCTAAGGTAGGCAGTCGGCGCCACAGGGACGCCGCGAGGGGACGTCGACGGACGGGGAGACGCCGGGTGCGCGTGCTGGTCACCGGTCACGAGGGCTACATCGGGGCCGTGCTCGTGCCCATGCTCCGGGAGTCGGGACACGAGGTCGTCGGCCTCGACACCGGCTTCTACACGGGCTGCGACTTCGGGACGCCGCCGGCGCCCGTGCCGGCGATCGCCCGCGACCTGCGCGACGTGGTGCCCGGCGACCTCGCGGGCATCGACGCCGTCATGCACCTGGCCGCGATCTCGAACGACCCGATCGGCCACCTCAACCCGGAGACGACGTACGCGATCAACGCACACGCCTCGGTCCGGCTCGCCGAAGCGGCCCGGGCAGTCGGGGTGCGCCGGTTCCTGTTCTCGTCGTCGTGCAGCCTGTACGGCGCCGCGGGCGACGCCCCGGTCGACGAGCGCTCGGCGTTCAACCCGGTCACGCCCTACGGACACTCCAAGGTGATCGCGGAGGAGGGGATCCACGCCCTCGCGGACGCTGGCTTCTCGCCGGTCTCGCTGCGCAACGCGACCGCGTTCGGCATCTCGCCCCGGCTGCGGGGCGACGTCGTGATCAACAACCTCGTCGGCTGGGCGCACGCGACCGGGGAGGTCCGGCTCCAGAGCGACGGGCGGCAGTGGCGGCCCCTGGTCCACGTGCGCGACATCTGCACCGCCTTCATCGCCCTCCTCGATGCCGATCGCGACGCCGTCCACGACCAGGCGTTCAACGTGGGCCGCGACGACAACAACCTCCGCATCCGGACCGTGGCGGAGCTCGTCCAGGCCGAGGTCCCGCGCAGCAGGGTCACGTTCGCCGAGGGAGCCGGCGCCGACGTGCGCGACTACCGGGTGGACTTCACCAAGCTCCGCGAGCGGGTCCCCGCCGCCGTCCCGGCGTGGTCCGTGGAGGACGGGATCCGCGAGGTCGCCGAGGCATACGCCCGGGTCGGCCTGACGATCGAGGACCTGACCGGGCCGAGGTTCACGCGGCTGGCGCGGATCAACGAGCTCAAGGCCGCGGGTAACCTCGACGACGACCTCCGCTGGCGGCCCGCGGCGACCGAGGCGCCCGGCGCCGCCCCGGCCGCCGGCGTCGTGCATGGTTGACGGCACGCGGGTCGAGGCCTGCCGGTCCTGCGGCTCGCCCGCCCTCCGGCCGTTCCTGTCCCTCGGGCGCGTGCCGATCGCCAACGCGCTGCTGACGGTGGCGGACCTGGCCCGCGAGGAACCGCGGTACCCGCTCGAGGTGGGGTTCTGCGAGTCGTGCACCCTCGTCCAGCTGCTGTTCGCCCTGCCGGCGGACGCGATCTTCGACGAGGCGTACCCGTACTTCTCGTCGTTCTCCGAGGACCTGCTGGCGCACGCGAAGGCCCACGTCGAGGGCCTCCTGGCGGCCGGCCGGCTGGGCCCCGGCCGGCTGCTGGTGGAGGTCGCGAGCAACGACGGCTACCTCCTCCGGCACGCCCTCGAGCGCGGGGTGCCGGTGCTGGGCATAGAGCCCACGCCGGGGCCGGCCGCCGCGGCGCGCGCGCTCGGGATCCCGACCCTCCAGGTCTTCTTCGGGCGGGGGATGGCCGCCGGGGTCCGGCGCGAGCACGGTCCGGCCGACGTCATCGTCGCCAACAACGTGATGGCCCACGTCCCGGACCTCAACGGGTTCGTGGCCGGGTTCCGGGAGCTCATCGCGGACGACGGCCTGATCACGATCGAGAACCCCTACCTGCGCGACCTGATCGACCACGCGGAGTTCGACACGATCTACCACGAGCACTGGTGCTACTTCTCGTGCACCGCCGTGGACGCGCTGATGCGCCGCCACGGGCTGTCCCTCAACGACGTCGAGTACTTCCCCAGGCTCCACGGCGGGACGCTGCGCTGGCACGTGAGCCCGGTCGAGGCGCGGACGCCGCGCGTCCTCGCGTACCTCGACGAGGAGCGGCAGCGGGGGCTGACCGCCTTCGCTGCCTACGAGCGGTTCGGCGAGCGGGTGGCCGGGATCGCCGACGAGCTGCGAGTGTTGCTCGCCCGCCTCCACGCGGAGGGCGCCACGATCGCCGCCTACGGCGCAACCGCCAAGGGCTCCACGCTCGTGAACTTCGTCGGCATCGACCAGCGCACGCTCGCATTCGTCGCCGACCGGAACCCGCACAAGCAGGGCCACTGGACGCCGGGCGCCCGCGTCCCGATCGTGCCCGCCGAGGCACTCCTCGAGCGGCAGCCCGACTACGTGCTGCTGCTCGCCTGGAACTTCGCCGACGAGATCCTCCGCCAGCAGGCGGAGTACCGGCGACGGGGCGGCCGGTTCATCGTGCCGATCCCGTCGCCGGTCATCGTCTAGGCGCTGCGGCGCTACGGCGCGTAGGACCAGACGGCCACCCAGTCGATCTGGACGTGGCCCTGGGCGGAGTCCGCCGGCACCGTCCCGTCGAGCCGGGTCTCGGTCTGGAGCACCCAGTGCATCGGCGAGTTGGGGATCCGGCTGGTCGAGGTCCCGATGACCCTGTCGTCGAAGATGAACCGGATGGAGGACGGCGCCCACTCGATGATGGCCGTGTGCCAGCTGCTGTACGTGGCGCCCGTGGAGAACGCGTCCTGGTCGCTGCCGGAGGTCGCGTTGTCGCGGTGCATGAAGGCCCAGATCGAGCCGTCGAGGTTGCCCTCGGGGAAGTCGATCTCGCCCTCGCCCGGCCAGACGTTGGACTTCGGCCACAGCAGCCAGGCGGTCTTGTAGCCCTTCACCGGGTCGGCCTTGAACCGCACCGCGTAGCGGCCGTAGGTCTGGTCGCCGCCCGGGACCCTGGGCAGCGGCGCAGCCACCTTGTGCACGCCGTTCTCGGTGTGCAGCCAGATGTCCATGACGCCGTTCTGGAACGACACGATCTCCGGGCTGTAGGTGCCGTTCCTGCTGGTGTCCTTCCAGGGCGACGGGTAGGCGCTCCACTTCGTCGACACCGCGGACGGGAAGCTGCCCAGCGCCACGTTGGTCGTGAAGTCGTCGGTGAACACCAGGTTCCAGCCCGGCAGGCTGGTGGTGGGCATGGCCGAGCCCGAGGGCGTCGGCGTCGGTGCCGGCGTCGCGGTGGGACCGGGTGTTGGCGCCGGCGTGGGCGCGGGGGTAGCGGTGGGTGCCGGCGTGGCCGTGGGCGGCGCGGTCGGCGCGGGCGTGGGGGCCTCCGTCGGCGCGGGCGTGGGCTCCGGGTCGGCCGGGGCCGGCGTGGCGGTCGGCTCGCTGGTGGGCGCCGGCGCGACCGTCGGCGACGGCTCCTCCGGCGGGACGGTGCCGATCGGCTCGCCGGCGTC
>MGOE01000121.1:22622-22942 GCA_001797035.1 Chloroflexi bacterium RBG_16_72_14 | reverse complement strand
GGGTGGGCCGGAACTCGGCGTTCCAGGTGTTGACGGTCGCGACCGCCTTGCCGTCGATGTAGACGCGCGCCTTGCCACGGGTCGGGCCGATGGGTCCGATCCAGGAGACCGCCGTTCCCTTGAACCGCAGCGTGGCCTTGCCGCCTTCGACGTCCGTCGCGCGGGCCCGGCCACCGAGGTACCGATCGTAGTACGCGGCGAACCAGCTGCCGCGGTACGAGATCTCGTCGCTCCCCTCCTGGACGACCGAGACAGCCGAGGTCGACGACCACGCGGCGAGCAGCGTGCGGCCGGACGGCGCCCCGGCGGCGGCGCCCAGG
>MGOE01000121.1:18782-22575 GCA_001797035.1 Chloroflexi bacterium RBG_16_72_14 | reverse complement strand
GAGCCAGTCGCGGAGGCGCCGCCTGGTGGGCGGCAGGGGGCGCGCGGGCGCGCGCCGATCATCGGGGAGCCAGCGCTCTCCATCCCAGAACATGGTTGTACCCTCATTCGGCAACCCGGCTGACTCGGAGAGTCCCGTGGCTTTGCGGCCCCGCCTCGCGACGGGTGTGCTCGTTCGTGAGTGCGCCGACGCCCTCGCTCGTCGCCAGCACCTCGCCAGTATCGAGTGCGATGCCCGGTGCGGCCAATGGGGCGATCGTCCGGGCGATGGCCGCCCGAGGCACCGCGGATGGTCACGGTCACCGATCGGCACCCCACCGGACGCCACCGCGGGTGGTGCGCGGTCGCACGGACCGCGCCTTGACCGCGCACGAAACCCCGGTGCGCGCACCGCCGGAAGCGGTGCCCGGGCGCACCGGCGCGGCACCCCGGGACGGGTATGCTCTGCGGGCCATGACGCACCGGTCCACCGGCCTCCGGCCGGGTCGTCCCTGATGTCCCACGTCCCCGAGCCGGGAGCCGTCGGCTCGATCCGCCGGGCGGCGGGCGCGATCAGGCGGGCGCGGGTGGTGGTCGCGACGACCGGCCTGATGGTCGCCGCGTGGGCGGTCACGACGATCCTCGGGTTCGCGTTCTGGTTCCTCGCCAGCCGCACGTTCGCCCCGGAGGTCGTGGGCCTCGCCAGCGCCACGATCGCGGCAAGCACCCTGATCGCCCGGCTCACGGTCAGCGGCCTGGGCACCGCCCTGGCCGGCTTCCTGCCGACCTACCCGGGGCGCCGGGCGCAGCTGGTCGCCACGGCGCTGGCCGTCGCGGCGTCGCTCGGGGCGGTGCTCGGGCTCGCGTTCGTCGTCGTCGCGCCGTTCGTGTCGGCTGAGTACCTGCCGCTCGTCGCCGACGCCACGTTCGTGCTCCTGTTCATGCTCGGCGTGGGCCTCGGGGCGGCCGGCGTGGTGGCGGACCAGATCCTGCTCAGCCTCCGGCTGGGGCACCTTCAGCTGTACCGGAACGTCGTGTTCGCCGGGGGCAAGCTCGTGTTCCTCGCCCTGGCCGCGTCGTCGATGGGCAACACCGGCGCGATGCTCGTGTTCGGGGTCTGGGCGCTTGGCGACGCGGTCTCGTTCCTGGCGATCCTGCTGGCCGCCTGGGGTCCCAAGTCCCTGCCCGTTGCGTTCGAGTGGCGCACGGTCCTGGGGCTGGCGAGCAGCGCGGTCGGCCACCACATGATCAGCGCCATGCGCGTGGCGCCGGCCCTGTTCATGCCCGTGCTCGTGACCGGCATGCTGTCCGCCGCTGCCAACTCGGCCTTCTACGTGGCGCTGATCATGACCACGGCCCTCCAGGTGATCGCGTCGTCGGCCACGTTCACGCTGTACGCGGTCGGCGACCGCTCCCCGAGCGCGTTCCAGCACCAGCTGCGCGTGACGCTGGGGCTCTCGTCGCTGATCGTCGCCGTCGGGATCGTTGCCCTGTGGGTCGCCGGGCCGACGCTGCTGGGCCTGTTCGGGCCCACCTACGTCGCCCAGGCCGCCGAGAGCCTGCCGTGGCTGGCGGCCTGCGCGGTGCCGCTGGTGGTCATCGACCACTGGATCGCCCTGCGGCGCATCCGGCAGGCCATGCGCGGCACGGTCGCGATCCTCGTGTTCGCGGCCGGGCTCCAGGTCGCCGCCGCCATCGCCGGGGCCCTGGCGGACGGGCTGACCGGGCTCGCGATCGGCTGGCTGGGGGCGCTCGCCCTCGTCGCGCTGCCGATGGTTCGCGAGGTCGTCCACGCCGCGACCACCGCCTCGCCGGAGCGGGACCTGGTGCGGATCGGCCCCGAGCCGGGGGGCGTGCCGGACCTCCCCCCGCAGGCCGCGATCGCCGTCGCGCCGCTCACGCCCGCTGCCCGGGCCGCGCTGCCGCGGCCGACGACCCCGATCTCGGTCTTCATCCCGGTGCGCAACGACGCCGCCTGGCTGCCCAAGGCCATCGAGAGCGTGCTCGCCCAGACCCATCCGCAGTGGGAGCTCGTGATCGGTGACAACGCGTCGACCGAGGACATCGCCGCGGTCGTCGCCCGGTATCCGGACCCGCGCATCCGGTTCCACCGCTTCGAGCACGGCGTCTCGATCCTCGAGAGCTGGAACCGCACGGCCTCGCTCGCCAGTCACCGCTGGATCCAGTGCCTGGCCGCCGACGACCGGATCCGGCCCACCTGCCTCGAGCGGATCGCCGAGGCGATCGAGTGGTACGAGCCCCGCGTCCCCCGGCTGGCGGTGGTGCTGTCGTCGTGCCGGCGCCTGTACCCGGACGGCACGTCCGCGGACCGGGTGTGGTACGGGTCCAAGCCCAAGCTCCGGATGGAGGACCGTGCCTACGACCCCGCCGCGTGGCTGGAGGTGTGCACCGACGACGGCCAGCCGCCGTGGCAGGTCGGCTCGGTGGTGATCGACCGCGCCGTGCTCGCAGAATCGGGCGGCCTGTTCCGTCCCGAGATCGGCCTGTCGGCCGACTTCGAGGCGACGATGCGCTTCGGGGCGTACGGTCACGTCG
The DNA here is from genome assembly GCA_001797035.1 of Chloroflexi bacterium RBG_16_72_14. Taxonomy (GTDB): domain Bacteria; phylum Chloroflexota; class Limnocylindria; order Limnocylindrales; family CSP1-4; genus CAIXZV01. Next base: position 20,041 of record MGOE01000121.1, on the reverse strand, counting down.
CCTACGTCACCGACGAGCTGCTCGACTACACGGTCCGGGACGACTCGGACGGTCCCCAGCGGCTGGTGTTCAACCGGGCCCGCGGGGTGGGAGACACGGTCGTCGGGCTCGCGCTCCAGAACGCGCTCCACGTCCACGACGAGGTGCGGGGCCTTACCGGGCGTGAGCGGCGGCGCCTGATCGTGGCCATCAGCCGCACGCACCTCCAGCGGGCCGCGCAGCATCGCGTGCTCCCCCACGGCAAGGGTCGCGGCGGGGCCCTGCGCGACGTCGTCCGGGCGCTCCGCTGGAGCCCGCGCACCGTGCTCGCGCCGGCCGGGCTGGTGTACGCCGTGGGCGCGGTGCTCGCCCCCCGGTGGCTGCTCGAGCAGGCCAAGGACAGGCTCGTTGCCCGGCTGCACGCCACGGACGTGGACCCGTCACCGACGGTCCTGGCCGCCGATGAGCGGTGACCCCGCGGGCGAGCGCCGGATCCTGATCCTCGGCGTCGCGGGCGTCGGCAAGTCCACGCTCGCGGTCGCGTTGGCGACGCGCCTGGGAGCCCCGGTCTATCACCTGGACAACGTCGCGGACCGGCACGGCATGCCGGACGTCACGCTGCCGCACGCGCCGCCGGGCGAGTTCCCCGACCACCCGTTCGCGCCCCGCGCGCTCGCCGAGCGCCGGGCGATCGAGGCGCAGCTCGCCGCCGCGCCCTGCTGGGTGGCGGAGGGCACGTTCCTGGACTGGACGACCGGACTCCGGGCCCGCGCCGACACGATCGTGTGGCTCGACCACCTGGGGCCCATCGCGGCGATGCGGAGCGTGCTGGGGCGGGCGCGACGCTCGTACGCGCGCGGGTCCGACGGCGAGGGGACGCCGGCCGGTCACGAGGCTCCGGGGGGTCTCGAGCCCCCGGCCGGCCAGCCGTCAACGGCGCGGCGGGCCAGGTTCCGCGCGTACCTCCACCATGGCATCGAGCTCCTGCGGGAGCTGTGGGACGTGGCCGGATACTTCTGGTGGCGGTCGTCACCCGGCGTCGAGCGCGACATCGCCGACGGGCGCTGGGACCGGCTCTGCCGGGCCGGCATCCGCCGGTCGCTGGCGCCCGACGAGGGCCGGCTGATCCACGTCCGGCACCGGGGCGAGCTGCGCGGGCTCGAGGACCGCATCGTCGCTGGCCATCCTGCCGCCGACGCGGTTCAGCCGAGCGCCTCGCGGTAGAGACGGGCCAGGGCGGCAACGCAGCCGTCCCACGTGGGCACCGGCACGCCGAGCCG
>MGOE01000121.1:18379-18700 GCA_001797035.1 Chloroflexi bacterium RBG_16_72_14 | reverse complement strand
GCCTCGACGAGCTCGGCCAGCGCGGTCTCGTCCGCCACGACCAGCGGCCGCCCGAGCGACGCCGCCTCCCACGCCGCGATCCCCTGTGACTCGAACCGGCTGAGCACCAGCACGCACTCGGCCCGTGCCAGGGCGTCCGCGTACCCCTGCCGGTCCGCGCCCGGCAGGGCCCCGATCTCCACCCGGTCCGACACGCCCAGCGATGCCGCGAGCGCCCGGAGCCGCGCCGCGTCCGGCCCCGCGCCGAGGATCCGCAACCGGACGTCCGCCCCGCTCCGGGCCATCAGGGCCACGGCCGCGACCGCCCGGTCGTGGCCCTTG
>MGOE01000121.1:18016-18367 GCA_001797035.1 Chloroflexi bacterium RBG_16_72_14 | reverse complement strand
CGAGCCGCCCGACCGACACGAGCAGGCCGGGCACCACGCCGGCGTCCGGCGACGGCGCCGGGAGGTCCGCGCCGTTGGGAATGACGGTGATCCGCCGCGGGGCGATCCGCAGCCGGCGGGCCACGTCCGCCGCCTCGAATGCCGACACGGCCACGAGCGCGCGCGCCCCGCGCAGGAACGGCGACAGGCCCAGCAGCTGCGCGGCCGGGAGCAGCCGCCCGACACCGCCCCGGTGCCCGCCCCGGTGGAACGTGACCACCCAGGGCAGGCGCGAGGCGGCGGCCGTCGCCAGTGCGGCCGGCGCCACGAGCGTCTGGAAGCTGTGGACATGGACGAGGTCGGCGCCACCTG
>MGOE01000121.1:9076-18006 GCA_001797035.1 Chloroflexi bacterium RBG_16_72_14 | reverse complement strand
CAGGCCCGGGGCCGCCATCCAGTCGCGGCCCGTGGGCCACGCCCGGACCCGCGTGACGGCGGTGCCGTCCACCACCTCGCGCCGCGGGAGCCGGCCGCCGGTCGCGTCCGTGGTCAGGACCTCGACCTCGATCCCCAGCGCCGGCAGGCGGCGGGCCACCTCGCGGACGTGCGTCTCCACCCCGCCGGTTGAGGGGTGGTACCGGGGAGCGACGAGGAGGACCCGCATCGCGGTGGAGGATACGGCCGACGGCGGGGCGGGGGCGAACGTCGCCTGGGCGCCACCGCGCCGACGACGCGAGCCCGTCCGGCCCCGGCCGCCCTGGAGCGTCCGGCGGCACCCGTCGCGCCCGCCGGACCCGCGTGACTCGTCAGGCGCGGCCGAGCCGGCCGGCGATCGCGCCCACCGCGTACCCGGTCACGGTCACGCCAAGCCCGATCGCGATCATGACGGCCTGGGCGGCGCAGGCGGCGTCGCGCCGGCGGACGGCGTCCATCAGCGCCCGTCCGGCCGCGCTGGGCAGGGTGATGACGGTGTGCCGCCGCTCCGAGGCGAGGCCGCGCCCGGGACCCACCAGCCGTGCGACCGTCGCCTTCGACAGCCCTTCCGCGTAGCAACGCGAGACGAAGTAGCGGACTCGCCCCCGGCTCGCCGGGACGTGGTGCCGGACGCCGGCCGCCGGCACGTACAGGATGACCGCGTCGGGGTCCGCGCTCGTCACCCGGATGCTCAGCTCGGTCTCCTCACCGCCCATCGGCCGGCCGCGCTCCCGGCCCACGCCCTCCACGAACCCGCCGGTCCGGGCCAGGGCCGTCCGGCGGAACGACATGTTGGCGCCGATCACGTTGCGCACCGGCGTCGTGGTCGTCGGCATCCCCTCGTACGTGCAGCCCACCACCCAGTCGAAGGTCGGTGGCCACCACCGCGGTCGCCCCGTGGCCCAGGCCGCGTCAATCGCCCCGCCGGCGCCGGCGACCCGCGGGTCCGCGTAGGCGGCCTCGAGCCCGGCGAGCCAGCCCTGCGATGCCGCGGCGTCGTCATCGAGGAAGGCCACGATGTCGGCGGTCGTCCGGGCCACCCCCGTGTTCCGCCCGCCGGACAGGCCCCGGCCGTGGGCATTGGGGATCACCCGGATCGTGGGTTGCGCAGCGAACGTCGCCTCGAGGCGTGCCAGGAGGCCATCGTTGTGGTCGACCACGAGGACGATCTCGTCCGCCGGGCGACGCTGGACACGCAGCGAGGCGACGGCCTCGGCGATGAGGTCCCAGCGGGCCTCGGTGTAGACGCAGACGACGACGGCGATCGTGAGGCGGTCGGACACCTACCCGGCGCCGGCGAGCGTGTGGTCGTCCGCGGTCTCCCCCACCTCGATCGGGATGGCGACGAGCTCGGGATGCGCCATCGGTACGGCGACCCAGCTCGCGCGGGGCTCGTACACCGGCGCCGGACGCCGCCGCTCGCGGAGGATCTGGCGCAGGACGCGGAACCCGTCGCGGACGGCATGGAGGTTGCTGGAGCCGAAGACGCGCGGCATCTCCATGCTCGGGACCTCGGTGATCCGCAGGCCCGCGATGTGCGCCCGCAGGTTCATCTCGGTCTCGATCTCGAACCCGGTGCTCTCGAGCGAGAGGACCGGCAGGACGTCCCGCCAGAACGCGTTGAACCCGTAGCACAGGTCGCTGAAGTGGGCGCCGTGGACGACACGGGTCGCGAGCATCAGGCCGGTGTTTCCGAAGCGCCGGAACGGGGTCAGGTCCGTCGACCCGCCGCCGGCCACGTACCGGGAGCCCTTGACGTAGTCCGCTCCGCCGATCAGCGCGTTCACGAACAGCTCGATCTCCTCGGGCTGGGTCGAGCCGTCCGCGTCGATCGAGACCAGGATGTCGCCCGTCGCGGCATCGAAGCCCTGGCGAAGCGCCGAGCCCTTGCCCCGGCCCTCCTGCAGCAGGATCACCGCGTCGGGGCGGAGCGCCCGCGCGACCTCCACCGTGCCGTCGTGCGAGTGCGCATCGACGACGATGACCTCGGTCACGAAGGCGGGGAGACGGGGAAGCACCAGCGGCAGGTTGGCCGCTTCGTTCAGGGTGGGGACGATGACCGACACTGTCGGTCGGCGTCGGGGGACCAGCCGAGTCGGTTCGTCGGTGTCGGCGGCGTCGGGAGCGTCGATGGCAACGGCGATCACAAAGTCCCCCTGGAATGGAAGGGCCATTCGTCCCGTTCTGGCAGCGGGAGTAGGAGATAAGTACTGCGGCCTACCGACGCTAGTACGGGCCAGCGCCGTGGTCAACCCAAAGTCGCGTTGCGAACGCGTTACGCGGCGGACTAGCGGTGCGTTCGCGCAACGGCCTCCGCTGGGACCGCTCCCGCAGGGCCGCTGCCGGCATCCGCCGGGTCCCGGACGCGCCGCAGGCTCTCGTCGGCCAGGAGGGCGACCAGGACGACCGTCACCAGCAGGACCGCCGCCAGCAGCGGGTCGAAGCGACCCACGGCGACCAGGGCCAGGCCCACTGCGCCGTTCACCCCGACCGACAGCACCATCGCCAGCGACACGGAGGCGGGCGTCGCCCGGAAGCCCGCCGCCCGCATGATGGCCAGCCCGGGAACCAGCACCAGGTACGGCAGCACGAGGGGCTGCACCACGCCGCCGGTATCGAGGGCGACGAAGGCGAGGAACACCCCGGACGCCACGGCGATCACGCTGGTGCCGGGGCTCACGGGTGGCCGCTCGCGCAGGAAGCGCATCAGGGCTGCCCCCCGGGGACGTAGCGGTAGAGCGTCCCGCCCTCGGTGTCGAACTCCGCACGGAACAGTGGGGAGGCGGCCAGGTCGGCCCGCACGGCATCCAGCTCCGGTGCCGTGACGCCCAGCAGCTGCGCGAGCGCGGCCTGGGCCGGGGTCATGAACACGAACGCCTCCGAATCCCCCCGGACGCCGTCCAGCTGGCGCGCGATCGAGTCCGCCCGCAGGCCGCCGGCGGGCGTCCGGAGCGTGACGTACTCGTACGCCTCGAAGGACCGGTAGCGCACCGGCGCGTTGTAGTTGAGCAGCGCGACGACGGAACCCGGGGGCACGGCGGTGTACATCCGGTCCACGGCAGCCAGCTCGGCGGGCGTCACCAGGTCCGCCGCCTCGTTGCCATACCGCGCGACGACGAACCCCGCGGTCATGGCGAGGGTCACGGCGACCAGGATCGCCGCGTTCACGACCGGGCGCAGGCGGACCACCGGGGCGATCGCCGCGGCCGCGAAGAAGCTCATCGGCGGCAGGGCGAACAGGAACACCCGCAGGAAGATCTCGCCGCCGTAGCTCTGGAGCACGATCAGGCCGAACGGGTACCCGGCCAGGACGACGGCGGCCAGGTCCCAGTGGCCGGCCCGCAGGCGGCGGAGCCCACCCACGGCGGCGATCCCCCAGAAGATGAGCGTGTAGGCGATCCGCTCGAGGACCACGAACAGGTGCCCTTCGCTGCCGCGGACCCGCGCGACGACGCCGGAGCCCGCCGTCCCGGTGGGGTCACCGATGTCCGCGACCAGCGAGCCGAAGTGGCCGGCGACGAACGTGAAGCCCGGGAACACGAGCCACAGGCCGGCCAGGACCGAGACCAGGATCGGCATCGAGACCAGGCGGGTCCGGCCGACGACGACGAGCGCGAGCGAGGCACCGATCATCGCGAACGGCGTGAGCTGGTGGCTCGCGACGCTGACCGCCACCATGGCGACGATCGCGACCAGCATCCCGGCGCGCGCGGCGGGCGGCTGGTCTGGCGCGCCGACCCGTGGCGACGGCGCGGGCTCGCCGAGGAGCCGGACCAGGCGCCGGCGAAGCGGCTCCCACGAGGGCCCCTCGCGGCCGAAGAACCAGGCGACGAGCGCGATGAACCACAGGTAGATGACGAAGTTGAACCCCTGCGGCGAGAGGTAGTCCTGCCCCACCCAGTTCGCGACGACGAGCACCCAGCTCGAGAGCAGGATCAGCCGGCGGTCCTCGGTGAACGCCCGGGCGAGCATCCACATCGCGGGCAGCGCGACCAGCGTCGTCAGCGTCGGCACCCAGGCCGCGATGTCGAGCAGGTCGACCCCCGAGACCTCGGTCAGGACGGCTGCCGCGGCGAAGAACAGCGGCCAGCTGAACCGCGCGTCGAGGTCCGGGTACAGCTGTCCCGTCCGGGCGATGGCCTCGATCAGCCCGAGGTGGACGTAGACCGTGTTGAACCGCGGCAGGGCCTCGATGATCGCGGGTGTGCCGTACAGCACGAACGTGGCCGCCACGATCGAGGCGACGCCGAGCGGCGTGTCCGGCCGCTCCCCGACGCAGGCGATCGCGAACGCGGCTGCGACCAGCGCCATCGCGACCCACCAGGTGGGCGGCAGGGCGCTGATGAGGCCGACATCGGTGAGGTCCGCGGGCCCGATCGGGCGCAGCGAGATCGCCCAGGCCACGACGCCTGCGCCCAGGACGGCCCAGCCCGGGGCGACGCGTCCCCACGGCCGATCGATCGCGCGCACGCCCCTCCTCGAACACGGGTGGAAACCCGTTGCGGGTGTGATGGGGTTGTATGGCAGGATAGCGCCCGGCCGTCACGAGTGGCGGAGGGGCCGGGCCGGCGGCACCGGAGCGAGTCAGGACCGCCGGACCATTGGAGGACGAGCGAGACCCGTGAGCGCGTTGCGCTTCCTGCGCCGGCTGTTGCCGGCTGTCGCGCTCGTTGCGCTGCTGTTCGGCGGCGGGTCCGGGGTGCCGGCCCTCACGGGTGACCTGGCAGGGCGCATCTCGCCGCCCGGCACCAACGACCCCGGCGCCGTGACCACCGGGGCGCCGGGGTCGGGCGGCTCGCCCGAGCCTGCCCCCACCGTGTCCGCCGACGGCCCGGCAGCGCCCGGTCTCACGGCACCGCCCGGCGCGGGATCGCCCCCCCCGCCCGGCGATGGGCCGCAGTTCTACGTGGATGCGGCGGGCGACGACACGGCGTCCGGCACGGCGGCCGCCCCGTGGCGGACGCTGGCGGCCGCGGTCGCTCGCGTGCCCGCCGGGGCGACGATCCGCCTCGGCGCGGGCGAGTTCGCGGCCACCACCATCTCGAACCCGGGCATCCGGCTCGTCGGCATGGGGGTGGAGACCGTGATCAGCGGCGGGCTCATCGTGCGTGCCGACGGGGTCTCGGTGAGCAACGCGACGCTCACCGGGCAGTCCCGGGCCTACCGGGGCGGGGTCATCGTCGAGGGCGCCCGGGATGTCGCGATCCGCAACAGCGTGATCCGCGGCAACCCGTTCGGGATCCACCTGCTCGACGCACCGGGCGCGCACATCGAGGGCAACCTGGTCACCGACAACGGGTACGGCATCGAGGTCCACGGCGCCACGGACGGCACGCTCGTCAGCGGCAACGACATCGTGGACAACGACCGCCGCCTCGACGAGTCGCGGGGCGCGGGCGGCGTGAACCTCTACTTCACGACCGGCGGCATCGCGCTGCGGGCGAACCGGATCGAGGGCAACGACGAGGTCGCGATCGAGCTCTACGCCGCAAGTGACGTGACCATCGAGGGCAACCGCCTGAGCGGCTCGAACGACCTCGTCGAGACCGGCACCGAGGACGACCGGCCGTGCGAACGCCTGGCGATCACGGGCAACGTCCTGTTCGCCGCGACCCCCGGTGACGCGGGCGAGGAGCGCGGGATCTACCTCCGCTGCGCCTCGGATGCCCAGGTCGCGTGGAATACGTTCGCGCACCTCGACCGGTTCGCCATCGGCCTGTTCAGCGGGTCGGGTGGCTTCAACGGCCCGCTCCGGGACGTGACCATCGAGCACAACGTGATCGCCGGCGGGCGGGCGTTCAGCATCGATTCCGTGCTGCCGGACTCCGTGTCCATCGACCGGGACGTCATCTCCCCGTGTCGCACGGGCCAGTGCCCGGAGCTCGGCCGCCAGGTGGCATTCGTGGCGAGCCGCCGGGCCGGTACGGAGCGCTGGGGCCAGTTCCGGGCGTGGACCGGCTTCGAGGCCCGCGGCGTGTTCGCCGACCCGCAGTTCGTGGACGCCGCGTCGGGCGACTACAGCCTCCGGCCGGGCTCCCCGGCGGCCGGCTTCGCAGGGGCGTTCGCCGGACCGTAGCCGCGCCCGCCCGTGGCCGCGCCCGCCCGTGGCCGCGCCCGCCAGGCCGGGCGTCACAGGTTCAGGGCGACCAGGAACAGCGCGTGGCCCGCGATCAACGGCACGAGCGACCGCGTGCGCGCGGCGAGGGCGCCGTTCACGCCGGCCATGGCGAGGGCGATCGCCACCCACCACGGCAGCGCGGCCCCCAGGCTCAGGGTCGCGCAGGCGAGGGTCGCCACCCACATGCCGTCGCGGGGCACCAGCCGCTCCAGCGCCGCCGGCAGGACGCCCCGGAAGGTCAGCTCCTCGGCGATGGCGATGAGCAGCGCGTAGACCAGCACGCGATCCCAGGCGATCCCGCCCGGGGTCGTCCCCCAGGCCACCGAATCGCCGGCCACGACCGACAGGACGTACCCGGCCGCCGCCCAGCCCGCGACCGCGAGCGCGGACAGGGCGTCGCCGGCGGGCGCCCGCAGCCCGATCTCGCGCCCGCTGAGGCTCGCCGCGCGCCCGACGAGCACCGCCGCGACGAGGAACGGCGGGGCGACCAGCGGGACCCAGTCCAGCGGCGCGATCCCGTCGACGGGCATGACCAGCCACAGCAGCCGGAGCAGTGGCACGAGCGCGAGGGCTGCGGCGGCGTCGGCCCAGCGGGTGCTGGACCGCGCGAACAGGGCGAGCAGCACGATGACCAGCCCGTCCACGGCCGCCCCGACGAGGGGCAGCGTCGCCCCGACCATCCCGGCGACGGCCAGGACGCCAAGCCACAGGACGAGGTCGTCGAGGTCCGTGCGGTCGCGCGCGGGCAGCGTCCGCTCGATCCCGGTGGTCATTGCAGGACCGTCAGCAGGCGCTGGAGGATCACCGTCGCGACCGCCACGGTGAGCGGGACCACGAGCGCGCCGAGGCGGGGTGAGGTGGGCTCGTGGTCCGGGCGTAGGAGCCGCCCGATCTCGTCCAGCAGCAGGATCACGGACAGGACGGCGCCCACCACGATGGCCAGCACCAGCGCACGGTCACCGGGGTCGGTGGAGTCGAGCAGGCGGCGACCGAGATCGCCGACGATGATGGGGATGGCGAGCACTCCCGCGTGCTGGCTTCGAAGCGAGCGGGAGCCTAGCACAGGGCCGGCAGCCGTCCGGGATCCGCGGCGGGCCCTGGGTGGTGCCAAGGCGCACCGCATCTGCCGGCACCGGCAGGCGCACCACGCCTGTCAAACGGCTGACACCATGTGCTGGCACGCACAGGCCGGGCCGTTAAGGCTATTGACCTAGTACCTACGTACTGGGACACTCCTGCACCCGAGATCGCGGACGGGGACCGCGTCGCGGTGAGGGGTTGAGCGGCTCGGGCGCCGAATCGCCGGGCCCACTCTTTCTTCCAGCCGGGGGAAGAGAGGTACATCAAGGCAGGATTGGGGCGACCGGCCCGCCAGTTGGAGATCCGGCCTGGCTCGGATCCGGCGGACCTACCGTGACAAGCGCCCAACGGTCCAACGGTCATGCGCCTTGACGCTTCGAGCCTTCGCACGAGCGGCATCCTCGGCAGGGTGGCCGCGGCGGCGTCGTCGTCGCGCACCCGATGGTCGCGTGACTTGCCCGTATGGCGCGCCGGCTTGGGGTTGCGGGGATCCCGGGGGAGAGGGAGCGCAGATGACGACTCGGTGCCCAGGCGGCCACATGAGGGAGACTCCAAGATGAGAACCGGTCGCGGCGACGGCCGCATCCGTGTCCAGTTCGCTGCAGCGATTGCCACGCTCGCACTGCTCGCCGGGCTGATGCCGGTGTCCGTCGTCCTGGCGGCGCCGCCGTCGGTGAGCCTCGAGCAGTGCCGAAACGGGTCTGCTGCGGATCCGAGCCCATGTCCCAACGGCGGCGGCGGATCCGGTTGGGTGTCCGGCAATGTCGGGGCGTCGCAGGGTCACCTCCTCGAGGGCTACTCGATCCCGTACCGGGCGGTGATGACCAACCTGCCGCTCAATACCACGATCACGCTGGTGCTCGGCTACGACATCAAGCACAGTGGTCTTCACGCCCTCGACTACCTGACCCACTACAACCGACTCTTGCCGCACGGCGTGTTTGGACATGGCGCGGAAACGATCAACCCGGTTGGCGACATCGCTTCGCTGAGTGGCGATACGCCGGGGACTTTCGACATTCCCGCGCCGTCGTCGGCCAGCTCGCCCGTGGCCGGCCAGCCGACAAGCAGCTTCACCGCCCTCACGGCCGCTGAACGGATGATGACGCTGTGGGGCGGCACCATCTCGAACATCGCCTATGTGAGTCAGGGCGACCTCACCGCGTCCCAGGCGGAGACCCAGATCTCAATCACGTTCTCGGTAACTGAATCGACCGCGGTGCTGGCGTGGGGCGGCCACATCGCCCGCGGCGACGAGTGGGCCGGCCTGTCCGCAAGTGCGATCAGCGGCTCGCCGTACCACATGCGGACGAAGGACTGGAACCTCAACAACGTCGGCAACCAGGACCGCTCGCTGTCGGCCGGTGCCGTCGTCAATCCGCCGAAACTCATCGTCATCAAGACCGTCATCAACGACAACGGCGGCAACAACGTCGCCTCGGACTTCCAGATCAACGTCCGGGATGGAAGCAACCAGCCCGTCGGCGATCCGTCGGACTTCGCCGGTGCCGAGAGCCCAGGGACGACGGTGCTCTTCCCGGACACGGCAACGTACACCGTGTTCGAGGACGCGTTCTCTGGCTACAGCGCGACCTATAGCGCGGACTGCTTCTTCGGCACGACGGGCACGGCCAATGTCGACCAGACCAGGACCTGCACCATCACCAACAACGACGTCGCCCCGACGCTCGCGC
>MGOE01000121.1:8851-9059 GCA_001797035.1 Chloroflexi bacterium RBG_16_72_14 | reverse complement strand
CCCGACGCTCGCGCTCAACAAGACGGTCGTCAACAACGCGGGCGGCAACGCGCTCGAGAACGACTTCGTCCTCTCGGCCACGCCGACCTCGGGCACGACGATCACCGACGCCGGTGGCGACGTGCCTGCGACCACCGCCCAGTCGAACGTGGTCTACACCCTGAGCGAGACCACGGTCACCGGCTACACGGCCGGCACCTGGAGCTGT
>MGOE01000121.1:0-8840 GCA_001797035.1 Chloroflexi bacterium RBG_16_72_14 | reverse complement strand
GGAGCTGTACCGGCACCGGGATCAAGAGCTCGACCGCGACCACGATCGAGCTCAACGAGGGCGCCGTGGTCAGCTGCTCGATCACGAACACGGACAGCAAGGCGTCACCAGGCGGGACCACCGTGCAGCACTGGGTACTCCACGACACCCTGACGATCACCGGGATCCGGCCGGATGCGCCGGATGCCGGGGATGCCGATGTGACCTTCCGTCTCTACTCGGACGCCGACTGCACGACGCAGGTCGGCGACGACGAGGTGGTTGCCATCGTCAGCGGTGTGGCGTCGACGACCACGGGTGTGACCGTCTACGTGACGGGCGAGTACCGATGGCGCGCCACCTACAGCGGCGATGGGTTCAACAACGGCTTCACGACCGCCTGCGGCAGCGAGATCACCCAGATCTTCGCCAAGGACGACTACCCGCCGAGCGGACGCAACAACCTCATCATCCCGGACTAGCGCCGCCCGCCGCGGCGAACGGTGAAGGGGCCGGTCATCCGACCGGCCCCTTCGAGTCTCTCGCTGAGAGCGCTGGGCATTCAGCCGGCGACGTCAAAGCGGAGGTAGGCGTCGCCCAGCACGCGGCTTTGCCAGGGCCTCAAGGTGGCATACGCCTCGCACCACGAACCGCCGACATCATAGGCCCCGGCGTAGCCCTCGAGGCTGTCCCAGGTTCCCCAGATCACCGGCAAGTCAAGCCAGCTCACGCGCGTGCCCGACGAGTCGTAGCACTTGGTGGTGACCCACATGACCGGGTCGTTGTCGGGGATGGAGCGTGTGACCGAGAAGGTCACTTCGCCAGACACCGCCGACAGACGCGCGCCGTCGCCAATCGAGATCGTGGCGTGCAGCGAGCTACCGCCACGCCCGGCGAACGTCGTGCCGGCGATCAGCCCAACGGTCAGCAGGGCGATGAGCGCGCCTTCGGTGATCGCCTCCAGGACGTGACGGCGCTTGCCCGGGCGCGCCGGTGTGGGCGAGGGTGCGGGAGCATCGGGCTCCCAGTGCGTGCCAGTCCAGAACGACATGGCGGACCTCCGGTTTCGGCAACCCGGCTGACTGGCGAGACCCGCCAGTCCCGTGGCTTTGCGTCCCCGCCTCGCGACGGGTTTGCCGTTTCGACCAGGCCGACCCTGGCCGGCCGGGCGCAAGGTCGCGAACCGGCCGTCCGGCCACCCTACGCCCAGGCCTGCGGGCGCGCGATGGGCGGATGGTCCTGATCCGCGCTTCGTCAGGGCAAATCCGGCACGCGACGGTGCGAAGGCGCACCGTCGCAGGGGGCAATACGCCACTTGACCCAGTACCTTCGGGCCAGCAGGATGTACGGCGCCACGGCATGTCGACGGGGGTCCGGTGCCTGGCAGGTGAACCGTCCGGCAAGGCTCTGCGGAGCCGAGGATGAGATCACCGGGGGAGTTGGGAGAGCCCGTTGCGGGAGTGTCGAGGACCCCTCGCCCGGATCGTGGTCGCCGGGTCGTCCCCGCACGCCATCCTCCCTGCCCCCCTCCGCCCTTGCGGTCCCCGAGACCGGGCGTCGACCCGCCGCGCACGCGGTGGGTCTGCGTCGTCCATGGCCTCGCGTCCCCACGTGTAGCCGCCAGGCTGGCGGCAGGAGGCACAGGTATGGCGAGACGGAAGCGGATGCTGGGCAGGGCCCTGGCCCTGCTCGGGGGCGCTGCCATCGCCCTGACGGCGGTCCTGGCCGTGTTCGCGGATGGTGGCGCCCTGAACGTGGAGGTGCCAGACAGGCACGGCTACGCTGCCGACTTCACCGACGACGGGGCGAAGGTGGAGTACATCGGTGACCTGAACACGACCTTCGGGTCATCCGGATCGGGCGTCTTCGACGCCTTCGTCCGCCTGCAGGCCGAGCCGCAGGAAGCGGGCTACAACACCGACGGGGATCTCGAGTTCAACACGAAGTCCGGCAACTTCACCCACTCGATCCTCGTCAGCGACATCCCGGTCATCAGCGTCGGCGGGCAGCCCCACTGGGAGCTGTGGGCCGACATCAACGACAGCGACAACACGCCGCTGATCTCCCTGAACAAGCTCGAGATCTACTTCACCGACGACAAGGACCTGACCGGGTACCCCTTCGGTCTCACGCCGGTCTATGCGTTCTCGGGCTCCATCCACATCAACGACGTGAACCAGGGCTCCGGGCGCGGGGATCTCCGGTACAGCGTGCCGCTCGACGGGATCACGATCCCCACGGACTGCAGCTACAAGAACCCCGCCTGCGACACCTACTTCGTGCTCTACAGCCAGTGGGGCGCCGCCAGCGGCAGCTACACCAGCGACGGGGGCTTCGAGGAGTGGAAGGTCAAGGAGTACCCGTTCGTCACGGTCTCCAAGACTGCGACCACCACCTTCACCCGCACGTTCCCGTGGACGATCGACAAGAGCGTCACGCCCGACACCTGGGACCTGTTCACCAACGAGAGCGGGACGTCGCGCTACACGGTCACCCTGACCAAGGGCGCCGGCGTCGACAGCGCCTGGGCCGTCAGCGGCACGATCACGATCGAGAACACGTCGCCAGATGACGCTGTCATCAACAGCGTCACGGACGTCATCTCGGGGGTGGGATCCGTGACCCCGAGCTGCGGGGTCAGCTTCCCGTACATCCTGCCCGAAGGGGACACGCTCAGCTGCACGTACAGCTCGGCGCTCTCGGACGGCACCGGCCGCACCAACACCGCCACGGTCACCCTCGACTACGGCGGCCTGTTCACCGGCTCGGCTGCCATCACCTTCGGCGCGCCCACGACCGTGGTCAACAACACGGTAAGCGTCACCGACACCTACGCCGGCAGCCTGGGCACCTTCAGCGCCTCGGGCTCGACGTCCTACAACCGGACCTTCACCTGCGACGGTGACGAGGGCACCCACAACAACACGGCCACGATCACCCAGACGGGCCAGAGCGACTCGGCCTCGGTCGACGTCGACTGCTACGAGATCAACGTCACCAAGGACGCGGCGACGTCCCTGACCCGCACGTTCCACTGGACGATCGACAAGTCGGTCACGCCGGCGAGCTGGGACATGTTCACCGGGGACTCCGGGACGTCCGCGTACTCGGTGTTCGTGGACAAGACCGGCTTCACCGACTCCGCCTGGGCCGTGACCGGCAACATCCACGTGAACAACCCCAACCCGATCGCGGCCACGATCAACAGCGTCAGCGACGCGATCAGCGGCGGGATCACCGCCACGGTCGACTGCGGCGCGGTGACCTTCCCGTACGTGCTGGCGGCGAGCAGCTCGCTCGACTGCACGTACAGCGCGGCGCTGCCCGACGGGACCGCCCGCACCAACACCGCCACGGCCGTGCGGCAGGACCACAGCTACACCTACCTGCTGGTGTCCTCGGACTCGGGGACGACGAGCAAGCAAGGTCAGGCCGCCGTGTCGTTCGCGGCGCCGGTGATCACCTCGGTCAACGCCACGATCAACGTGACGGACACGTTCGCGGGCGCGCTGGGGTCCGCGTCGGACGACCGGACCTTCACCTACAACCGGACCTTCACCTGCGACGCTGACGAGGGCACCCACAACAACACGGCCACGATCACCCAGACGGGCCAGAACGACTCGGCCTCGGTCGACGTCGACTGCTACGAGATCACCGTGTCCAAGGACGCCGACGAGTCGTTCGACCGGAAGTACTTCTGGGAGATCAACAAGACCGGGTCCGAGGAGGAGATCACGGTTCCGGTCGACCAGACCGCGACCGTCGACTATGACGTCACGGTCGACGTGACCGGCCACACGGACAGCGACTGGGCGGTCTCGGGCACGATCACCGTCCACAACCCTGCCCCCATCGCCGCCACGATCAACTCGGTCGCCGACTCGATCAGCGGGATCGGTGCCGTGAGCGTCGACTGCGGCACGGCCACCTTCCCGTATTCGCTGGCTGCCGGCGGCAACCTCGTGTGCACATACTCCAGCGCGCTGCCGGACGCCTCGACACGCACCAACACGGCCACGGCGACCCGGCAGAACTACGACTACGCCAGCAACGGCACCGCCACCCCTGACGGCACCACCGCCAGGACGGGGACCGCCAGCGTCAACTTCGCCGGCGCGACGATGACCAAGATCGACGAGTGCATCGACGTGAGCGACACCCACGCCGGGGCCCTGGGCACGGTGTGCGTCGGCGACACGCTGCCCAGGACGTTCCACTACGAACGAACGGTCGGCCCCTACAGCTCGTGCGGCGACCGCACCCTGAACAACACGGCGACGTTCGAGACCAACGACACGGGCACGACCGGCGAGGACAGCTGGCGCGTGGTCGTCCACGTCACCGGCTGCGGCAACCTGTTCCACACCGGGACGACGTGCGACCAGTACCTGGGCAACGATCCGCCCTCAGGCCTCGCAGGCCAGGGCATCGACCAGGTCAACTACTCGGTCAGGGCGAACCTGATCAGCCAGATCGACCCCGGCGTGTTCTTCTACTACACGACCGTGACGGCCGGCGGCTCCAGCGTGACCGCGCTGGTCAACCAGGACCCGCCGGGCACATACCCGAACCCGATGTCGATCCAGAACAACAACCAGGTCCGCGTCTTCGACGCCGACTGCGACGTCTACGACAACTTCACGTTCAGCATCGCCAACGGCGACGTGACCGTGACCATCAACGGGACCTCGGCGGGCAACGACTACATCATCTCGGTGAAGTACGACCCCAAGAACCTGGTCGGGCTGCCGAAGCCGCCGACCAACTCGGTGACCTACGACTGGGAGACCGTGGTCGGCGGTAGCTCGAGCAACCAGGACTCGCTCGACCTGGTGAAGAAGCAGTAGCCGAAGCCGGCGTCCGCCCCGCGGACGTCGCCCACTCGGGAGCCGGGTCTTCGCGACCCGGCTCCCGGATTCCCGGGGGAACTGCTACGCGATCGTGTCGCCCGGGCGCCAGTCGTGCACCCGGGCGCGCCCTCCCCGGGCGCCGATCGCCTGCTGCAGCTCGGCGGGCGTGCCGGCGAGGATCGGGAACGTGCCCCAGTGGACCGGCAGGACGTCGTGGACGCCGAGGAGCTCGACGGCCAGCGAGGCGGCCACCGGGTCCATCGTGAAGTGGCCGCCGATGGGCAGGATCGCGAGGTCCGGCCGGAACAGGTCGCGGATCAGCGCCAGGTCGCCGAACACCGTCGTGTCGCCGGCGTGGTAGACCCGGAAGCCGTTCTCCAGCTCGATGACGAAGCCGACCGGCTGGCCGAAGTAGCGGACCGACTCGCCGCCCATCGTGTCGCCGGCGGAGTGGACCGCGGGGACCATCGTGATCCGCAGGCCGCGCGTCTCGACCGTGCCGCCCTGGTTCATGCCGATGACCTCGGCCGCGTCCCCCAGCTCGCCGCCGAGGTACAGGCTCAGCTCGTGGATGCACGGCATCACGGGCTGGAGCCGCCGCGCGAGCGCGATGGTGTCCGCGTCGAAGTGGTCGAAGTGGCCATGGGTGACCAGGAGCACGTCGCAGGCCGGCTGCTGCTCCTGCGTCCGGGGGCTGTTCGGGTTGCCGAACCACGGGTCCACGAGGATGGTCCGCCCGCCCGGCGTGAGGATCTCCACGCCGGCGTGTCCCAGCCAGGTGATCGAGGTGTCGCGACCGAGCGTCATGTCGGAACCTCCTGCCGCCGCGCGGCGGCGTCTCGCCTAGGGGCCGTCGGGGTCATTATCCGCCGCCCGGCGGCTACACTCGGGCCGTGGCCGCGGAGCAGATCGCCTCGAACCTCGCGCTGATCAACTGGACCGTGCTGTGCGCGCTGGCGGTCGGCTCGTTCGCGGTCGTGGTGCTGGCGAGGCTCTCGACTGCGGCGACCAGGGGGTTCCTCGCGTTCACCGCCTTCGCGTCCGCGGCCTTCGCCGGGCTGGCCTACCTCTCCGACACCGGGCTCGGGCCGATCGCGGCGGGCTCCCCCGTGACCGCGGACCCCGCGTTCGATGTTCCGCGGCGCGCGGCGCTCGCGGTGTTCGGGGTGTTCGCGCTGGTCACGACGCTCGCGATCGCGCGGGGCCGCCGGGCGACGGTCCTCCTGCTCGCCGGCCTGGGCACGGGCGTGGCCGTGCTCGTGCTCGGCGCGCTGACCTGGGGCGGCAGCGGCCCCGGCGTCATCCCGCTTGCGATCCAGCTCCTGGTGCTGGCCGGAGCGACGGGCGGCGTGTTCGCGGCCATGATCCTCGGCCACTGGTACCTGGTCACGCCCAGGCTGCCGGAGGCGCCACTGGTGCTCGTGTCGCGGCGGCTGTTCTGGATCGTTGGGCTGCAGGTGCTGCTGTTCGTCGTCTGGGTGGGCTTCGGCGTGGGGCCCGGTGACGCGGGGCCGGGGGGCAGCGACGGTCCGTTCCAGGCGCTGGTGGGACCGTGGGCGCTGTTCGTCTGGCTGCGGCTGGTCGTGGGGCTCGTGTTCCCGCTGGTCGTGTCCTGGGCGGCGGTGCAGACGGCGCGGTCGCGGTCGATGGAATCGGCGACCGGGCTGCTGTACATCAACGTGGGCACGATCGCGTCCGGGACGATCCTGGCCGCGGGCCTCTACTTCGGCGCGGGGTTGCTGGTCTGATGGGCGTCCTGCCGCCGCTGCGCATCCGGGTCCGGTTGTTCGCGATGCAGCGCGAGGCCGCGGGGACGAAGGAGCTGCGGCTCGAGGTGCCCCTGGGCTCGACGGTGGACGACGCCTGGAGCGCGGTGGTAGAGGTGGTGCCCACCCTGGCCCCGGGCCGCGCGTCGCTGCGGTTCGCGGTCAACGGCAGCTACGCGGACCCCGCCACGCCGCTCGCGGACGGGGACGAGGTCGCCTGCATCCCGCCGGTCAGCGGGGGCTCCGGCGAGGCGCCCGATGACGACGACGAGGGGATCCGACGCCGGATCCTCGAGGTCCGCGCGGCGCCGTTCGGGGCGGACCTGGTCGCGGACCTGACGGACCGCCTGGCCACGGACGGGGACGGGGGCGTGGTCGCGTTCCTCGGGCGGACCCGGGTCACGCCCGGGACCCCGGCGCCGGGCCAGGAGGCGGAGGCCGCCCGCCACGCCGGCCGCATTGTGGAGGGGCTGGAGTACGAGGCGTTCGAGCCCATGGCGCTCGCGGTCCTGGGGCAGATCGCGGACGAGATCGAGGCACGCTTCGGCGTCCGCCGGGTCGCCATCGTCCACCGGACCGGGCCCGTGCCGCTGGGCGAGGCCTCGATCGTCGTGGTGGCCGTGGCGCCGCACCGCGACGCCGCCTTCGACGCCGCCCGCTACGCGATCGACGAGACGAAGGCGCGCGCGCCGATCTGGAAGGCCGAGCGGTTCCGCGACGGGCACGTCTGGATCGGGCACGCGGCGCGCACCGGGCCGTCGGACCCGGCGTAGCCCGCCATACTCTGCGCATGGACGAGCTCGGGGCGACCGGGGACCTCGACGCGCTGCGGGCGCGTGCTACCTCGCTCGCCGCCGCCTGGGGCGCCGCCGCGGCCTCCGTCACCACGATCGGCCAGGAGCGCGCGATCCTGCGGCTGTTCGGCGTGGCGGGGATCGACCGGTCGGGCCGCCCGCTGGCGGCCGAGGTCGTGGACCGCTACCTCGCCCCGGATCCGGGCCGCCTCGGCCGCGGGATCGCGCTCCCGTTCGCGATGGCGATGGCCGAGTACGACCTGGGCCCTCACGACCTCGCCCTCGAGGTCGCCGCCGGCAACGTCGACCTCGGGCTCGAGGCGGAGCTGCTGGCGGAGCCGGACCGGCGTGCGATCGCGGTGGCGGACGCGACCCGGCTTGCCCGCGCCGCGCTGGAGCGGGTGGACGCGAACCGCACGGCGCGCCGCGAGCTGCTGGCGCTGCTCGGGGACCCGCCCCGTCCGTGGCTGGGCGTCGCGCTCGAGGAGCCCGCGATCGTGGACGCGCTCGACGAGGCCGCGATCGCGATCGACGCCGGCGTGGAGCTGGTCCGTGTCGAAGTGCCGCCCACCCGCGAGCTGGCGGCCCGGCTGGCCCGGCTCAACGGCGGCTCGGTCGAGGCGTGGCGAGCCGGGCCGTCCTCGCGCGGCGGCCTTGACGCGTACGACCCATCGGGGCAGCCGATCCCCACCGGGTCCTCGCGCGCGCTCGCCGTCCTGCGGCGGTTCGTCGACGAGGGGGGCGCGCGCCGTCGCGGCTACGTGCGCCTGGTGACCGACGCCCCGGCCCTTGCCGCGCCCGACCAGGCGGTGGTGGCGGCGTTCGAACGGATCGACGTGGTGGTCGCGGACCCGATGCGCGAGATCGTGACCGGGCGGGTGGACCCGGACCGCGCGATCGCGGACCACGTGTTCGCCCACCGGTTGTTCGGCCGGGCCGGGACGCGCGTCCTGGTGCCGTCCGGTCCCCTGGTCGTGGCGCCGGACCTCGCCACCGGCGTGCCGTCCGACCCGGCGACTCGCTCCGGCCGGGCGCTCGCCCTCCAGCTGCTGGCGGTCGCGCTGGCGCTGCGCGACGGGCTGCCGGTGACCGCGATCTCCGTGAGCGCGCTGCCCGACTGGCTCACCGACGAGCCGGACGCGCCCGCCCGGGCTGCCGCTGAGGTCGCCCTGCGGCGCGCGCTGCTGCCGGACCACGGGCTCGCGTTCGTGGAGCCGGCGTTGCGGGACGATGCCGCCGTCACCTGGCATGCGATCGCGGCGGCGCTCCTGCCCGACGCGGGCGCCGTGGACGTGATCCTCCGGCGCCCGGGTGCGTCGCTTCCCGCCCGCGCCCGGCTGACGCGCGCCGCAGCGGCGGTGGCAGCAGGGCTCGCCGGGTCCCGGGTCGCGCCACGGCTGGCGGGTGTCGCGGTGGACCACGCGCGCGGCGCCGTCCGGGTGGCCGCC
>MGOE01000120.1:9256-10838 GCA_001797035.1 Chloroflexi bacterium RBG_16_72_14 | reverse complement strand
GGCCGAACGCCTCGCCCGCCCCGTCAAGCGGCAGCGACGCGTCGGCCAGCAGCGCGCGCACGGCCGGCAGGTCCGCCGACACGGCCCCGCGCACGAGGACCGCCGCGGGCCCCAGCCCGGAACCAGCGCCGGAACCCGATTCGGGGTGCGACGAGTAGGCTTCCACGAACGGCAGTGTAGCCACGCCCGTCGGAGGACCAGCCCGCATGGCCGACATCGCGCCCGCACCCGCCGACGCGGCCGCCATCGAGGTGGCCGGTCGCCGGCTGTGGGACGACCTGCGCCGGGCAGTGGGGCGCGCTGTGGTGGGCGGCGACGAGACCGTCCGGCTGGTGACGATCGCGCTCCTCGCCGACGGCCATGTCCTGCTCGAGGATGTCCCGGGCACCGGTAAGACGCTGCTCGCCCGGGCGATCGCCCGCGCCCTCGACCTCGCCACCGCCCGGATCCAGGGCACGCCGGACCTGCTGCCCGGCGACGTGACCGGCGCCAGCCTGTTCGAGCCCACCGGCCTCCGGTTCGTCCAGGGCCCGGTGTTCACCAACATCCTGCTGGTCGACGAGGTCAACCGGGCGACGCCCCGGACCCAGAGCGCCCTGCTCGAGGCGATGCAGGAGCGCCAGGTCTCGATCGAGGGCAACACCCACCGCCTGCCGGACCCGTTCGTGGTCCTCGCGACCCAGAACCCGGTCGAGTTCGAGGGGACGTTCGCGCTGCCGCAGGCGCAGCTGGACCGCTTCCTGCTCCGTGCCCGCATCGGCTACCCGGACGACGCGGGCGAGCGCCGGATCGCGCGTCGCCACCAGGACGCGGCGGACCCGCTGGACACCATCGAGCCGGTCATCGACCGCAGCCGACTGCTCGCCGTCCGTGACCGCGTCCGGACCGTCCGCGTGGCGGACGAGGTCGAGTCGTACGTCGTGGCGGTCGTCCGCGCCACGCGCGAGCACCGGGACATCGACCTCGGCGGCAGCCCGCGCGCGACCGTCGCGCTGTATCGCGCGGCGCAGGCGGCGGCCGTGCTCGCCGGCCGCGACTTCGTGACCCCCGATGACGTGAAGGGCGTGGCCGGCCCGGTCCTCGCCCATCGCCTGGTCGTGGACCTCGACCGCAGCCTCCACGGCGCGACCGCCGACGGCGTCGTGGGCTCCATCCTCGCCGCCGTCCCCGTCCCGCCGGTCGTCGAGGGCTGACCCGTGGCGGCGCGCGTCATTGCGGCGCTCGTCCTGGTCGTCGTCGGGAGCGCGCTCGACGTCCCGATCGCGATCGTGCTCGGCGTCGTGACCCTGATGCTCGAGGTCGTCAACGCCGTCTGGGCGCGGCTCGGCCTTCGCGACGTCCGCTACGCGCGCGGCCTCGGGGGCCGCCGCACCCCGTGGGGCGGCGAGATCCCGCTCACGATCGAGGTCTGGAACCGGCGCCGGCTGCCGATCGCCTGGCTCCGGGCCGATGACGAGGCGACCGTCGGCGTCACCGTCCGCGAGCGCGAGCTGGTGGACGGCACCGAGCCCGGCACGGAAGTCCTGCGCAATGCCTGGACGCTGCGGCCGTGGGAGCGCGTCGTGCGGCGGTTCCACGTCGG
>MGOE01000120.1:7365-9248 GCA_001797035.1 Chloroflexi bacterium RBG_16_72_14 | reverse complement strand
GGCGGACCGGCGGGGCGCGTTCACGCTCGGGCCGGTGGACCTCACGATGGGCGATCCGTTCGCCCGCCGGGTCGCCTTCGAGCAGCGCCCCGAGACGGACACATTCCTCGCCTGGCCGCGGATCGTCCCCACCACCGAGATCGAGCCGCCCGACCGCTGGGGCGACATGGACCGCGCCCGGAGCGGCCTCGCCGAGGACCCGTCGCGTTTTGCCGGCATCCGACCGTACGCGCCGGGCGACCCGACGCGCCGCATCCACGCCCGGACGAGCGCGCGCCTGGGCCGGCCGATGACGAAGCGGTTCGAGCCCTCCCGGCAGCGCGAGGTGCTGATCGCGCTCGACGTGCAGACCATCGACGGGCCGGCCTGGGAGGCCGGCTTCGGCAGCGACGAGGTGGAGTCGCTGTACGTGGTCGCGGCCTCGATCGTCCGCTCGCTCGAGGCGCGGCACGTGGCGTTCGGGCTGCTGGCGGCCGGCTACACCGGCGCCGAGACCCGGTTCGCGACCGTGCCCGTGTCGTCATCGCCGGGCCAGGTGCAGCGGGCGCTCGACCTCCTCGCCCGGCTCTCGTCGCACGCCTCCGCCCCGTTCGAGCGGCTGCTCACGATGGCCGCCCGGACCGTGCACGCCGGGACGACCGTGCTGGTGCTGACCGCGCGCGACCCGCGGCCGTTCGCCGGCGCTCTCCGGCGGCTGGAGCGGCTGGGGGCGGACGTAGTGATCATCGCCTGCGGGCGCGATGCCGCCAGGGAGGCGTCGCGGGCGAGGGACGCCGGGTTCACCTCCCGCCGCGCCACGATGGACGCCCACTGGGAGTCGGCCGAGCGGCTGGTGATCGCGCCATGAGCCGCGCCCTGAGCCGCGTCGAGACCCGCGGCACGGTCCTCCTCCCGACGCTGCTCGCCCTCGTCGCCGAGGCGGCCTGGACCGCGGTGGTCGCCGGGCTGCTCGCGGCGTTCGCGTTCCGGGAGCCCGCGGTGGGCATCGGGACGACGCTGCTGGCGGCGCTCTCCGGCCTGATCGCGGCGCGCCTGCTCGCGCACCGGCTGGGTGACCGCTGGCCGTCGATCGCGGTGCTGCTCGCGCTGGGGACAGGCCTGCTCGGCTGGCTGGCGGCGCCCGAGGTGCGGTCGGTCCTCGCCGCGCGCGGCATCGACGGGGTGGGGGAGGCCCTGCTCGCGAACCCCGGCGGCTGGATCGCGGGCGCCGCGTTCGTGCGCGGGATCGCCCACCTGCGCGTGCCGGCGGACCCGCACGCGATCGGGACCGCGCTGGGGATCGGCGTGCCGGGCCTCGCCCTGACGGCGATCCTGGGCGGGATGGTGGCGGACCCGGCGCGCAGCCGGTTCCTCGCCGACGCCCAGGCCGGGGTGCTCGTGTTCCTGGTAGCGGGGATTCTGGCCCTCGCGCTGAGCCGCCAGTCGCTGCTCGGCTCCGGATCCGGCCTCGACTGGCGGCGCAACCCGGCCTGGCTGTCGCTGCTCGCTCTGCTGCTGGCGGGGGTCGCGATCGCGGCGGTGTCCGCGTCGCTCGTCGCCGGGCCGGTGATCGTGACCCTGCTCGGTGCGGCAGTGCCCTCGCTGCTCCTGGTCGGCCTCGTGATCGGCTTCGACCGGCGCGGCCTGCGGATCCTCGTCGCCAGCGTCGCCGTGGCCCTCCTCGTGGCCGTGGTGCTGCGCGCGATGGGGGCCCGGCCGTCGGCTGAGGTCCAGCTGCCGTCGATCGGCGTCACCACCCCGGGCGACCCGAACGCCGCCGCGCCCCTCGCGATCGGCGTGCTGGTCCTCGCGCTCCTGGCCGCCACCGTCGCGATCCTCGTCCTCGCGCGGCTCTGGATGCGTCGCCCCCGGGCGGCCGAGGACGACCTGCTCGAGACGCGCTG
>MGOE01000120.1:7009-7312 GCA_001797035.1 Chloroflexi bacterium RBG_16_72_14 | reverse complement strand
CGGCGCGGCATCCGCTTCGGGCGCCCCGCACCGGCCGACGCGGTCGCGGCCTATCGGGCGCTGATCGAGGAGCTCGCGAGGCGCCCGCGCGTGCGCCGGGAGCCCGGCGAGACTCCGGCAGAGCACGCGGGGCGCCTCCGGCGGGCGGGGATGGGCGCCCTGTCGCTCGACCTCCTGGCGGCCGACTACGGGCTGGTCCGGTACGGCGGCGTGACCCTGACCGAGGCCGAGGACCGGCGGGCGATCGGCCGCGCCGCGCGGCTGCGGCGGCAACTGGTGGAGGCGGCGGCGACCGCGGCCGCG
>MGOE01000120.1:6322-6976 GCA_001797035.1 Chloroflexi bacterium RBG_16_72_14 | reverse complement strand
CCGGCGACGCCGACACGCCCGGTGAGGCGCCCGGGGCCCGGGCCCGGTACCGCGTGGGCTGAACGGATCAGGCCGGGCGTCGCGCGCGGACGATCGCGCCGTACATCCCGTCGGCGACCGCGTGGGTGGGCTCGATCCGGACGTCCACCAAGCCGGCGGCCTCGAGGCCGGCGCGGTACTCGGCGAACGACAGCGCCCCGGCGATGCACCCGGCGTACGAGCCGCGCGCCTCACGCTCGGCGGGCGTCAGCACGTCGTCGGCGACGATGTCGCTCACGCCGACGCGCCCGCCGGGTCGCAGCACCCGGGCGATCTCGCGGAACACGGCCGGCTTGTCGGCGGCGAGGTTGATCACGCAGTTGCTGATCACGACGTCCACGCTGGCGTCCGCAACCGGCAGCGACTCGATCGTTCCCTTGTGGAACTCCACGTTGGCCGCGCCCGCCTCCGCCGCGTTGCGGCGGGCGAGCGCCAGCATCTCGTCGGTCATGTCGATGCCGATGGCGCGCCCGGTGGGCCCCACGCGCTGCGCTGACAGCAGGACGTCGATCCCGCCGCCGGAGCCCAGGTCGAGTACGGTCTCGCCGGCGCGCAGCTCCGCGACGGCCGTGGGGTTGCCGCAGCCGAGCGACGCTAGGACCGCGGCGTCCGGCA
>MGOE01000120.1:5990-6312 GCA_001797035.1 Chloroflexi bacterium RBG_16_72_14 | reverse complement strand
GCTCGATCGGGGAGTAGCGGTCGGCGCCGTACGGTCCCGCCTCGCCGGCCTCGAGCTCGATCAGCTGGTCGCCGCAGCAGTCGTCGCCGCAACAGGCGGCCGACTCGGCCGGGGCCTCGAGCACCGAACGCGCGGCGGCGGCGTAGTGATCGCGGACGGTGGCGTGGATCTGCTCGGTCATCGGGGTCCTCGTCTGTTGGAGCGGAGCATGCCCCCGCGGGCGGCCGGCGGGGGCGAGATCGGCAGGTGGGGGAGGGGTCGGCAGGCCGCAGGGCAAGCCCGGTCGCGGCGCGATCAGCAGGCGGCCGGCCGGCCCGTGAGC
>MGOE01000120.1:2592-5955 GCA_001797035.1 Chloroflexi bacterium RBG_16_72_14 | reverse complement strand
CTGCTCGCGGCACCGGCGGGCGAGGGCCATGAGCCGGTCCAGGCGGAGGCCGTGGGCCTCTGCCAGCAGCTCGCGCTGGCGGAAGCCCGCGTAGAGGGAGGCGTCCATCGATGCTCCTGTGTGGTGACGTGCGATGTCTGTATCGATGGTTGTCAATATAGACGGGTATCGATATGCTGTCAAGCATGAAGCGCTCCCTCGACCCCGACATCCGCCTGCTCCAGGCCGCCGCGGACCCGACCCGGCTCGCGATCCTGCGCGAGCTGAGCGGCCCGGACGCGGTCTGCGCCTGCGACTTCACCGCCTGCTGCGACGTCGCGCAGCCGACCGTTTCGCACCATCTCAAGGTGCTCCGCGAGGCGGGGTGGGTGACCGCGGAGCGGCGCGGGAACTGGGTCTGGTACACGCTCAACCCCGAGGCGGCGGCCCGGTTCCGGAGCCTGGCCGGCGGGCTGGGTCCGCGCGGCGAGACCGGGGCGGGGCTGCCCGCGGGCGCGATCGGTGGGGGCCGCAGGCCCCTCCCCGTGGTCGAGGCCCGCGAGCTGGCCTGAGGCCTCCGCGACACGTCACCCGCGCGGGACGGCGGCGGCATGCTCCAGGACACGAGCGGCGCCGGGGCGCGGCGCGCGGGCGGGTCGAGCGGCCGGCCACGCCTCGTGTCAGCCGCTGGGCGGGTGAACGGGCCCACCGCATGCGATTCCGGCCGCCCAGCGAACGATCCGGCGCATGCACGGCCCGGCGGTGGGCCATCTCGTTCGTTCAGCGGCTGAAACCGGACACGGTGTGCCCGTTCAACCGCTGGGCGGCGCGTGGCACCGCGACACGGCACCCGCGCGCCGGACCCGTGGGCACTTGACGGGTGGCGCACAATGCCCGCCATGCCCAATCCTCACGCGCTCCCCGTCCCCGAGGTGGTCACGGTCTACGGCCGTGAGCTGTGCGGCGACTGCCGTCGCGCCAAGCACTACCTCGAAGCCACCGCCACGCCCTACCGCTGGGTGGACGTGGACACCGACCCGGCCGCCCAGGCCCTCGTGGATGCGGCCGGCTACCGGGCCGTCCCGGTTGTCGTGACGCCCACGGGCCAGGTGCTCGTGGAGCCCTCGACCGAGGAGCTGGCGAACGTCATCGGCACCGCCGCCTAGGTCGGGCGCCACCGATTCGCGCTCCCGCGCGCCCGTCACCGCGTACACTCGCCGGACCGAGGGCCGACACGGCCCCGAAGGACGAGGTGCCCGTGATCGAGCTTGTTGACCGGCGGGTCCGGTAGATGCCGAAGAAGCGCAGGGTCTTCATCCCCCCCAAGCGGACGCCCCCCGGTCCCCCGACCGGTGAGGTCGTCACCCGGCCGGCAGCGCTGTCGATCAACACCTCCGCGCTCGAAGGGCGCCCTGGACTCGCGGTCGGCGACCGCGTCCGGATACTGGGCAGCGGGCTGTACGCCGGCGAGATCGCGGTCATCGAGCGGATCGCCGGGGGCGTGGTCCCCGCGGCCTCGGTCCGCACGGAGGCGGGCCGCTCGCGCACCGTCCGGACGATCGACCTCGAGCCGGTAGGGCCGGGGCAGCTGACCCCGGGCCCGACGGCGGACACCGGCCCCGGCGACTGACACCGGCTCACCGGCACCGATCGGCCGGCAGGACCCTCGTCGTTCGTCCATCTCGGCGGAGGACCCGCGCCCGGTCCCGGTCCCGTGGCGCGGGATCCGGCCGATCCGTGCGCTCCACGGACGGCGCCCGCCGTCCAGCTCGTCGAGCGCCGGCGAGCTCTCGCCTCAGGATCGCCCGAGGATGCCCCGAACGGTGCGCCGCGCACGGCGCGCGACCCGCCGCCACAGCGGCGCACGCGGCTTGGCCGGCTTCGGCGCCCTCGGCCTGAGCGGCGCCTGCGGGGGCACGATCGCCGCCGTCTTCTCGATCGGCGTCAGCCACGAGCTGTCCACGTCCTGCAGGTGGAGGGCCGGGTCCGCGAACAGCCGCAGGAACTCGGACACGATGTAGCGCACCGCGTGGCGGTGGACGTGGCGCCCGTCCTCGCGGAAGTAGTCGCTCTGGCGCTCCGCGGTGACGGTCATCTCATAGGAGTGGAAGTAGTGGACATCCGGGTGCCGGTCCACGAACTCGGACACGGCCGCCCGGATCCGGCTCTTCGACTCCATGTTCGCGATCCGGACGTCGAGCGGCGTGAACGTCGTGTGCAGCGGCACCGGCGACACCGTGACGACCATCTCCGCCCCGATTCGCTCGCGGATGACGGTCCGGATCCGCTCCAGGTCGGCGAGCATCTCGGCCACGGTGAGGCGGTGGAACTCCGGGGCGAGCGACTCGAATACGGCCGGGTGCGGGATCTGGCGGAAGGTGGTGCCGGTCGCCCGGCTGCGCCAGGTCTCGATGAGCCCGAGCGTCACCACCACCACGCCGGCGCCCCGGAACACCTCGTCGGCGGCGGCGTCCTTCGCGGCCCGCGCCCCGAGGAGCGCGGCCTCGTCCGGGTAGATGGTTTCGTAGTCCCGGAACGGGTCGATGAACCCGCCGCTCACCGGCCACAGCGGCTCGGCGGCGCGCTCGGGCCAGCCACCGGTGAGCCGTTCGAGCTCCTGGCGGATGGTGGCCGTCGAGTAGAACAGGCCGCCCGGGTGCATCGCTCCCCGGATGCCGACGACGTCCATCATCTCGGCCAGCTCGGCCGCGAAGCAGCTGCCGATGGTCGCCACCCGTGTTCCGGGGGCCACGAGCCGCCTGGTCGGGGCCAGCATCCCGAGGGTCCGCTCCGACCACGCGTGGACGTGCTCGAGCTCCCAGTTGCCGAGGCGAGTACTCAGGATGGGCATGCCCCGAGCATAGCGTGCCGTGGCGCGATGGCCGTGTCGAGCCGATATGCTCGACGCATGCGAGTCACGCAGGGATGACGGCGGTGGGTCGGGTGGCTGCCGGGCGTACCCTGTGGCTGTCCCCGGTCCCGCGGACCGCCGGTGCCGCCGAGGTCGTGGTCGTTCTGGACGCGGCATGGACACCCGCGCCCGGTGCCCCGGACAACGCCACCGTCTCGATGCGGGACGCGGTCGACGAGGTGCTGCGCATCCACGACCCGATCCTGGTCGCGTCGGACCTGCTCGACGAATGGGCGGCCGCGTCGGGCGTCATCGGGCTGCTGACGGTCGAGGGGACCTCGCTCTGGTACCTCGTCCGGCTCCGCACCTGGCTGTGGCTGGAGGAGCGCGTGATCTGGGGCTGGGTGCTGCGCCGGCTCCTTGACGAGCACCGGCCCACGGCGATCACGTGCGTGGTCGGGACGGACCAGGCGCTGCTGGGCGTGGCGCGGCTCACGGCCGAGGCGGACGGTCTGCCGCTGCAGATCGAGGAG
>MGOE01000120.1:2447-2585 GCA_001797035.1 Chloroflexi bacterium RBG_16_72_14 | reverse complement strand
CTGCTGCGCCCGCTGAGCCTGCGACTGCGACGGATCCGCCCCCGTCGACGGCCCCGACCGTCGCGATGCCGGCCGCCCGGTGGGCGAACCCGCGCTCGATCCGGCGCATCGTCCGACGGTTGCAGCGACTCGTGCTCC
>MGOE01000120.1:2191-2425 GCA_001797035.1 Chloroflexi bacterium RBG_16_72_14 | reverse complement strand
GCGCCCGGCCGCGCCGTCGCCCGCGCCGTCGATGGCGTTCATGTTCGAGCGCCTCGAACGCCTCTCGCGGGAGTCGGAGCGCCGGCTGCTCGTCGTCATGAACCATGTCCCGCAGCGCGTGGACACGCCGGATGGTCCGCGGTTCATGAACGCCTACCTTGGCCCCGTCGCGGACCGCCTGCGCGGAACGCGCCTCGAGCCGATCCTCATCGACATGCTGGCGAAGCGCTCCGA
>MGOE01000120.1:1853-2091 GCA_001797035.1 Chloroflexi bacterium RBG_16_72_14 | reverse complement strand
CTCGAGGATGTCGGGCGCGTCGTCCGCGAGATCGCCGCGATCCGGCGCCCGGTAATCACCTCGGGCATCGACCTCGGGCCGGCGCTCGCGGCCGAGGTCGCCGACACGGCGCGGACGCTGTTGCCCAACAAGCTGCAGGCCATCGAGCGGATGAAGCGGCTGCTCGCGCGGCTCCCGGTGGCGGGCATCCTGCTCGCCGACGAATACCACCGCCAGGACTGGCTGATCGCGGCGGCGG
>MGOE01000120.1:374-1820 GCA_001797035.1 Chloroflexi bacterium RBG_16_72_14 | reverse complement strand
GGGCTGATCCACGCTCACCACGCAGGCTACGCCCACCGCGACCGCCCGCCGCAGCTGCGGCTGGTCGACCGGACCTACGTGTTCGGGCGCTGGGAACGCGACGT
This sequence comes from Chloroflexi bacterium RBG_16_72_14, assembly GCA_001797035.1. Lineage (GTDB taxonomy): Bacteria > Chloroflexota > Limnocylindria > Limnocylindrales > CSP1-4 > CAIXZV01. The sequence goes on along the minus strand of MGOE01000120.1, from coordinate 1,716 downwards.
GCTCGTGGAGCAGAGCGTGTACCGCGACGACGAGGTGCACGTCGGCGGATCGCCACGGCTCGACGTCGGGGTGCGGAGGCAGGCCGACCGCGAGGCCGTCCGGGCAGAGCTCTCGATCGCGCCGGGCAACCGGATGGTCGTGCTGTCGGGCACCCACGGCCACCTCCACCGGCGGTTCCTGTACCCGGTCGCGCTGGCGCGACTGTTCGACCGGCCGGTCCCGGGCATCCACCTCGTGATCAAGCTGCATCCCGCCGAGGTCGATGAGGGGCCGTACCGGGCCGTCATCGAGGGCGTCGCGGCCGCCCGTGGCTTCGCGCCGCCCCCGATCAGCGTGGTCAGGGACGTGGACCTCTACCGGCTGCTGGCCGCGGCCGACGCGCACCTGGGCATCCACTCCACCGTGCTGACCGAGGCCGTGTTCGTGGGCACGCCCAACCTGCTGGCCAGCGCCACCCTGGGCGGCGACCTGCTGGGCTACGTCGAGGCGAGTGTCGCCCTGCCGGTGGCCGACGGCGGCGAGCTCCTCGCCGCGCTGGAGGCCGCCGCGGACGCGACGACGCCCGAGGCTCGCGAGGCGTTCATCGCCGTCCATTTCGAGCCCGGCTCGGCCGCCACCCGCATCGCGGAGGACCTGCTCGCATGGCTCCCCTGACCGGCCCGATCCTGTTCCTCGTCCCGGCGCGAGGCGGGAGCCAGCGGGTTCCCGGCAAGAACCTCCGGCTCGTCGGCGGCGTCCCCCTGGTGGGCCGGGCGATCCGCCTCGCGCAGGCGGCCGCGGCGGCGCTGCCTGGCGGTCCGCACGTCGTTGCGTGCAGCACGGACGACCCGGGCATCGCGGCCACAGCGGCGGCCTGGGGCGCGGACGTCCTCGAGCGCCCGGCCGAGCTGGCGACGCCCACGGCGACCTCGCCCGACGTCGCGCGTCATGCGGTCGACGCGCTCGAGGCGCGGGACGGCGCGGCGTTCGCGACCCTGGCCCTGCTCCAGGCGACCTCGCCGCTGGCCGACCCCGCCGACGTCGTCGCGGCGATCGGGCACCACCGGGCGACCGGCGTGAGCGTGACCAGCGTGGTGGCGACCCACCCGGCCGCGTGGCACAAGGGGATGGACGCGACAGGGGTCCTGTCCGCGGTCGAACCGGCGGCGGGCCGCGACGTCCTGCTGGCCGGCGCCTTCTACGTGACGACGCCGGCCGAGCTGCGCGCCACGGGCCGGCTCGTGAACCCCGGCGCCACCGTTGGCTGGCCGATCGCCGCCGACCGGGCGATCGACGTGGACGAGGAGCTCGACCTGCTCGTCGCGGAGGCGATCCTGGCGGCCCGTCCGGGCCGGACGGAGC
>MGOE01000120.1:0-314 GCA_001797035.1 Chloroflexi bacterium RBG_16_72_14 | reverse complement strand
CGCCGAGGCGGCACGCGCGCGGCCGGGCGCGTGGGACGTCGAGGGCTACACGGAGGTCCGCGAGCCGGACGGCGGCATGGCTGGCCTCGGGATCCCCGCGCTGGGCACGGACGAGGCGTGGATCGCGGGCCAGGCCGACGTGCCGCCGACCAACCGCCCGTGGCTCGTCCTGGGCATCGGCACGACCCCCGACGCGCGTCGCCGGGCGGTGGCGACGTTCGGGCCCAAGGCGCGCTGGGCGACGATCGTCCATCCGGCCGCCTGGGTGTCGCCCAGCGCCACGCTCGGGCCGGGCGCCGTCGTGCTCGCCGGGG
>MGOE01000119.1:3963-7467 GCA_001797035.1 Chloroflexi bacterium RBG_16_72_14 | reverse complement strand
TGCTGGATGCGCTTCGGCGACGACGGGCGCCACCCCGAAGAAGCCGGCCTCCGGGTTGATGGCGTACAGGCGCCCGTCGTCGCCGAAGCGCATCCAGCAGATGTCGTCGCCGACCGTCTCGACCTTCCAGCCGGCCAGCGTCGGGACGAGCATCGCGAGGTTCGTCTTCCCGCAGGCGGACGGGAACGCGCCGGCGAAGTACTTGCGCCGGCCGTCGGGGGCGGTGACCTTGATGATCAGCATGTGCTCGGCCAGCCAGCCCTCGTCGCGGGCGATCGCCGAGGCGATCCGCAGTGCGTAGCACTTCTTGCCGAGGAGCGCGTTCCCGCCGTAGCCCGAGCCGTAGGACCAGATCTCGCGGGTCTCGGGGAAGTGGACGATGTACTTGGTCTCGGGATCGCACGGCCAGGGCACGTCGGCCTGGCCCGGGGCGAGCGGCGCCCCGACTGAATGCAGGCACGGCACGAACTCGCCGGCGGCGCGAATCGCCTCGAGGGCCGGGGAGCCCATCCGGGTCATGATCTTCATGTTCACGACGACGTACGCGGAGTCGGTGACCTGGACACCGAGCCGGCTGATCTTCGAGCCGAGCGGGCCCATGGAGAACGGGATCACGTACATCGTCCGGCCGCGCATCGACCCGCGGAACAGGTCACTGAGTGTGGCCCGCATCTCGTCCGGGTCGCGCCAGTTGTTGGTCGGGCCGGCGTCGTCCGGGTGACGCGAGCAGATGAAGGTCCGGTCCTCGACGCGCGCAACATCGCTCGGGTCCGAGCGCGCCAGGAAGCTGTTGGGCCGTTTCTCGGGGTCAAGCAGCGTGAACGTGCCGGCCTGGACGAGGCCGGCGCACAGGGCGGCGTTTTCCTCATCGGAGCCGTCGCACCAGTGCACCCTGTCGGGCGTCGTCAGGGCGGCGACGTCATCGATCCAGCCGGCGAGTTCCGGCATGCCCGTCGGCCGGCCCATCCCCTGATGCCCGGCTCCCGCCGTACGGACGCCCGCCTGGACTGCACTCATCGCCGTCTCCCACGTGCTCCCGAGTCCCGCACACGACATCCCGAGGGGTCCGGCATCAGCGACGATAGCGATGTGCTGGCTGCGGCGCCCGGGCCGACCCGCCCGAGACCGAGGGCCGACCCGCCCGTTCGCATCGCGCCCGCCGGATATGTTGGCGGCCGGCGACGGGCGCGAGTGGGCGAGGGCGATCCCGGGTCACCTGATCTCGGGCCCAACGACCCTAGCCCGCCGCGCCCGGTGCGTGAACGATGAGCGCCACGAGATGCGATCGCTCCACAGGAGGCCAGGGTGACCGAACGGAAGCGAATGACCTTGCCCGGGCTGGTCGCCAAGGCGGCCGAGGGGGCCCAGATCACGTGGCTGACCTGCTACGACTACCCGACGGCATTCCTGCAGGATCAGGCGGGCGTGGACATGATCCTCGTCGGGGACAGCCTGGGCATGACGATGCTCGGCTACGACAGCACGTTGCCGGTGACGATGGACGACATGATCCGCCACACGGCCGCCGTGCGCCGGGGCGCCCCGAACGCCTGGGTCGTTGGTGACATGCCGTACATGAGCTACCAGCCCAGCGTCGAGACGGCGATCCGTAACGCCGGCCGATTCATGGCTGAGACGGGCTGCGACGCCGTGAAACTTGAAGGTGGCGCCGAGATGGCGGACCGCCTGGCCGGCATCGCCCGGGCGGGCATCCCGGTCATCGGCCACCTGGGCCTGACACCCCAGAGCGCGAGTGCCCTCGGCGGCTTCCGGCTCCAGGGCAAGAGCGCGGAGAAGGCCCGGAAGATCGTGGAGGACGCGCGGATCCTCGAGGAGGCCGGCGCGTTCTGCATCCTCCTTGAGCTCGTGCCCGATCGGGTCTGCCGGCTCATCACCGAGCGCTCGGCGGGTTGCATCATCATGGGCCTGGGCTCCGGTCCCCACGCGCACGGCCAGCTGCTCATCTATCACGACGCGTTCGGGCTCTACCCGAAGTTCACGCCGCGGATGGCCAAGGTGTTCGCGGACGCCGGGGCGCTTCTCCGGGACGGCCTCGCCGCCTACGTCCGCGAGGTCACGGAGCGGACCTTCCCGGCGCCGGAGAACTGGTTCGGCATGAAGGACGAGGAATACGACGAGCTGGTGCGGCTGCTCGGGTGAGCGTGCCGCGCCCCTCGCCCCAGGCCCACGAGAGGAGATCCCCGTGACCACGACGGTTCGTCCGGACCAGGGCGCCGAGCTCCGGCACCGGCTGGCCATCCCCGCCGACCGGCTCGCTGAGCTGAACGCGATGCTCCTGGATCCCGGAGCCCGGATCGTCAACGACCTCCTGGCCGTGGTGGCCCGCTACGGCACCCCGGACGAGATCAACCGCCGGGCCCGGGAGGCCGGCCGGCTGCCGGCCCTGCTGGAGCGCGTCCGGGCGGTCCAGCCGGCGTACCTCGCCGACCTGGACTGGCTCGCCGAGCAGCGTGACAGCGGTGCCTTCGTGAGCGTCGCGGACTACCGGCGCGGCGTCCTCGGCGACCGGGCGGACTCAATGAGCTTCCGCGACGACCTGGCCGTGACCCTGGAGGTCAGCGCGCTCCAGTACTTCCCCTGGGTCGTCGCGGCTGCCCGCCGCGCGATCGCCGATCGCTCGCTGATGCCGGGACGCTGGATCCGCGTGCGCAAGATGAAGGAACAGGAGGCCGACGGCGACCTGGCGGCGGTGTCGGCGGCGATGAAGATCATCGGTGCCAGCGTCGTCGAGACGCTCGACACGAAGGGCACGGACGGCTCCAACGTCCACCTCGACGGCCCGGCGACGATCACCGGCTACTTCGGTGGCGTCGGGCAGCCCAACGACCATCCCCTGCTCTGGGTGGACGAGTTCCTCCACTACTACACGACGTTCGGCGTCCAGCAGGTCCTCAACCTCAACCCCGGGACGGTCCTGGCCGGCTACATGCTCCATCGGCTGGGCGTGGACATCGAGTTCAAGATCTCGGTCTTCATGGGCAACGACAACCCGTTCGCCGGGCTGTGGACGCTCCTGGGGGCCAGGCTGTTCGCCCGCGAGGACGGCACGACGCCGCTCGTCGGGTTCAACTGGAGCAATTCGGTGGACAACGAGACCCTCGAGATCGCGGCCGACATCCGTCGGGCGCTCGGATTCGAGCAGACCGTCCGGTTCGAGCACCACATCACCGAGACCCAGAAGAGCATCGTCCGCCAGCCGTACGACCGGCGTGCCGAGCTCATGGCGCTGGCCGACCACGTCGCCAACATCTCGGCCAAGCACGAGGGCGGTGATCCGGCCGAGGACGCCGCGCACCCCCACCCATCGGACATCCTGGACTACTTCCGGGACAAGGCCGAGATCATCGCCAGCGGCGACTGGAACGCGCTCCAGGACGACTTCATCGACAAGCTGGACGCCACGAACCACACGGCCCGGTCGTTGACGGAGCACGGCCTGAGCTTCGTGGCGGCGCACAACCTGCACCACTGAGCAGGCATGCG
>MGOE01000119.1:711-3876 GCA_001797035.1 Chloroflexi bacterium RBG_16_72_14 | reverse complement strand
CCGGGCGGCGACCTCGGCCTTCAAAGGCTACGGCGCTGGGGGAGCACCCGGGAAGATGATCCCCTCGACATCCGCGCGATACGCGTAGTCCCACTGATGGGCGCGGTAGTACGTGTAGCCCTCGTAGCCCGCGCTGCCGACGAGCCAGCAGGCCCCGATGGCATGGTTGCCTTCTTCCCAGACCGCGCCGCTGCAGGTTCCCTCCCAGGCGCCTCCGGCGTTCTCCAGGCGGAAGGTCCCCCATTCGGTGCCGGCCTTGGTGTAGTAATCGACGCCGAAGCTGAATGTCGCGGACCCGGTGACCCGCGGGTCGTTCATCGTGGTCTGGATGGTCAGGATCCCACCACGCATCTGTCGCACGTCGCCCACCTTCGTCTCGGTGTACGGCGTCGACAGGACGATGTCGTCGGTCCCGAAGACGATCTCGTCGCCCTCGCCGTCGGTTTGCGGCAGCGTCGTTGGGGTAGGTACCGGACGGGTGGTTGGGCTCGGGGGCGGCGCCGCCGAGGTCGGCTCCGGCGTCGTCGGGACGGGCGTCGGCGCTGCGGCTGCGCCACAAGCCGCAACCAGCGCGGCGGCGAACGCGAGGGACGCGATCGAGCGAGCGGTCAAGCGCATGTCAGGGAACCTCCGGGTCCGTGAGGTTGGGTGGGGAGCCCGGAAAGATGACCCCCTCGACGTCAAAGGTGGCCGTCCTGCCGGTCATCGAGCGGTGAATTCGGTAGTAGGTGTAGCCCGCGTAGCCCCCGCTGCCGACGAGCCAGCAGGCGACGACGCTGCGGCTGCCGTCATCCCACGTTGCTCCGGTGCAGGAGCCCTCCCATGCGCCCGCCGTGTTCTCAAGGCGGAGGGTCCCCCATTCCGACGAGACCTGGTCGTAGCCATCAACGCCGATCCGAAAGGTCCCGGTCCCGGAGACCCGGCGGTCGTTCATCGCGCTGGTTGCGGTGACCACACCGCGGCTCAGCTGGACCTGCGTCTCGGTCCCGGAGACAACCTCGTCCCCTTTGCCATCCGTGGCCGGCATCGAGGTCGGACTGGGTGCCGGGCGTTCGGTCGTAGCCGGTGAGGCGGAAGGCGCGACGGCAAGTCGGTCTTCCCCGCGGGATCCGCCGAGCATGGTTGAGCCCACGAGCGCGAGCAGCAGCAGGCCCAGCAGGAGCACGATCCAGGACGGGAGCGGGAGCGGCAGGCCAAGCGAGGTGAACGCCCCGAACCGTCGGCGGCCGATCGCCTTGCTTGCGACCTCAGCCGCGTCGACCCGCGTGTCGGCACCATCCGCGAACCCGCGCACCGCCGCCGCCAGCCGGGCTTCGAACGGACTGAGCTCAGGCATCGGCAAGCTCCTTCCGAAGACGTGCGATCAGTCGGGAGAGGCGCCACCGGACGGTCGAGGCGGGACGCCCCGCCAGGGCGCCGATCTGGGAGGAATCGAGACCGGCCTCATAGCGCAGGGCCAGCAGCGCGCGGTCGTCGGGAGAGAGGTTCAGCATCGCGCGCTCAAGGTCGAGGATCGTGGCACCGTCGGCCGGATCGGGGCCCTCGGCGGTGAGCGTGTCAACGTGAAGCTCCACGAGCGCGGTACGGCGCTGCCGGCGGCACAGCTGGCGTGCCTCGTTCGCCGCGACCGTGATCAGCCAGGGCTTCAGTCGCTCGGGATCACGCAGCGAGCCGAGCTTGCGCCAGGCGACGGCCCAGGCTGCCTGCACCGCATCGTCGGCCAGGTCCTGACTGCCGCCTGACACCACGTACGCGACACGGACCATGTCGGCGTGGTAGGCGGCCACGATCCGGGCGAACGCGACCGAGTCGCCGGTCGCCGCCATCCGGACCTCCGAGGTGGCCATCGGCACATCCCGCGCTGAACCTGTCATGTTCAGTAGATGCTCGGGCGCCGGCCAGTGTTGGCCGGCGTGTCCGGCCGTCGAGTTTGCGCGGGCCCCGCGGCTCCGGCCAGTGCCGGAGGGCAGGATCCTCGCTGACCTCGCCAGCCGGGTGGCCCACAGCCGTGGCAGAGCAGGCGGGCTGGGCGCCGACCTCGACCCGGCCAGACGCCGGCCCGGGGTCAGGCGAGAACGAGGCGGTCCCGGCCGGACACCTTGGCCTCGTAGAGGGCGCGATCGGCCTCGGCGATCAGCGAGTCCGCAGATTCGGCATCCTCCCGGAAGGTCGTGCCACCCAGGCTGACGGTGACGCCGACGCGAAGATCGCCATCCTCGACGAACGTCTCGGCGACGGCGCGCCGGATCCGCTCGCCAACCTGCTTGACGTCCGCGGCACCCGCACCGGGCAGCAGCACCAGGAACTCCTCACCGCCGTAGCGGATGAGAACGTCGCCCTCACGGACGACGCGCCGGCAGGCACCCGCGACCGCTCGCAGGACGCGGTCGCCCACGAGGTGGCCGTACGTGTCGTTGACCGTCTTGAAGTGATCGAGGTCGAGCATCAGGATCCCGAGCGGGTTCTCGGCGCGGACCGCCCGGGAGTACTCCTCGCGCAGGCGCGCGAGGCCGAACCGGCGGTTGTAGGCGTCGGTCAGCGGGTCCACCGCCGCGAGGCGCTCGAGCCGGTCATGGGCGAGGGCGTTGTTCACCGCCAGGCCGAGGTCGGCCCGGAGCTGCTCGAGGAGCCGGACGGCATCGCGCCCGAATTCCCCGGGCGTCGCAAGAACGATCGCGCCGAGGGGCACGCTCTTGAAGGTGACCGGCGCGACGAGGATCTCGCGGGCAGCCTGGCCGACAAGCAGCGAGTCCACGATCACGTCGGGCGCGTCGACGTGGAGGAGCTCGGTCCGATCGACGCGCAGGACGCGTCTCACGTGATCGCTCGCCGCGAGTCCGTCGATCCCGCGCAGCCCGTGGCTGGCCAGCGCCTCCATTCCCTCGTCGCGCGCGACGAGGATCGCTCCGGCCTCCGCGCCCGTGTGCCGCAACAGCCCCTCGAGCGCCGCGTCGCCCAGCCCCTCGAGCTCGAACTCCCGGGAGAGGACGGCGCTGAAATCGCGCGTCGCGTCCCCGACGACATGGCTTCTGGCCAGCGTCCGGATCAGGCTGTTGAAGGCGGCGGCGCTCATGCCGATCTCGTCGTCCGAATCGACCGGCAGCGCGCAGCGCTCCGGATCGCAGCCGCTCCAGTCGTGGCTGAACGTCGCCTCCGCGAGCTGGC
>MGOE01000119.1:0-553 GCA_001797035.1 Chloroflexi bacterium RBG_16_72_14 | reverse complement strand
CAGGAGCAGGCAGAAGGGCGGGAAGACGAGTCCGATGAACAGGCCGAAGCCGATCATCCAGATCGCCAGGTCGGTGAAGACCCTGCTTGTCAAGCGCGGCATCGAAGGCGCTCCAGTGATGAGTTCCGAGCGTTCGCCGCGACGAAGCATCGCCGCCGCATGGCCGGACTCCTATCGGGCGAAGGTCCGCTGCGGTCCAGTACGGTTGGGTCGGATCGGCCGCGCGCCCGGCCGGCTCCCGCAGTCGCGCCGGCGCCGTCTATGGCGCGGAGCTGGCCGCCTTGATGTCGTGGCAGAGGAGACAGGTCGAGTCCTCTCTGAGCGCATGATCGATCGGCAGGCCGCCGACCTGGGGTGACGTGTGGCACTCCCGGCAGCCCAGTGCGGGTTCGAGCACGTGCGGGTACTCCGGCGGTGGCAGCTCGGTCGGCTTGTGGCAGAGCCAGCACTCGTCCTGGTTCCGGCCCACCATGCTGGACGGCAGGTGCGCAAAGCTCCCGTGGCAGTCCAGGCAATGCTGGTCCTGCAGGCGGGAGTGTGGCTGGGTGATGGT
>MGOE01000118.1:14080-17269 GCA_001797035.1 Chloroflexi bacterium RBG_16_72_14 | reverse complement strand
GCCGAACCACTTCGCGTCCGGCGTCTTCACGCCGTTGCCGGTGATCAGGGCGACGACCTCGTCGTCCGGTCCGATCAGCCTGCGCCGGACCGCTTGCTCCAGGCCGGCGACGGTGACGCCGCCGGCGGTCTCGGCGAAGACCCCTTCGGTCCGGCCGAGGCGGCGGATGGACGCGGCGGTCGCCTCGTCCGGAACGGACTCGATGGACCCTCCGGTGCGCCTCGCGAGCGCCAGTGCGTAGCGGCCATCGGCAGGCGACCCGATGGCCAGCGACCGGACGATCGTGTCCGGCGCACGGACCGGCCGGATCTCGTCCACGCCCTCGGCGAACGCCTGGGCAACCGGCGAGCAGCCGGCCGCCTGGGCGCCGATGAACCGGACCGGCTTGTCCTCCACGAGCCCGGCCGCCACGCGCTCGTCGAAGCCACGGGCGACCTTCGTGAACAGGCTGCCCGAGGCGATCGGCCCGACAAGGACGTCGGGAAGGCGCCAGCCGAGCTGCTCGGCAACCTCGAAGGCGAGCGTCTTGCTCCCCTCCGAGTAGAACGGGCGGAGGTTCACGTTGACGAACGCCCAGCCCTCCTCGTCGGCGATCTCCAGACTGAGGCGGTTGATGTCGTCGTACGTGCCCTCCACCGGGACGACGGTCGCGCCATAGCTGAGCGCGTGATCGATCTTGGCCGGCTCCAGGTCAGCCGGGACGAACACGACGGCGCGCAGCCCGAGTGCGGCCGCGGCCGCCGCGGTGGCGCCGGCGAGGTTCCCGGTGGAGGCGCAGGCGAGCGTGTCGAAGCCGAACACGACGGCCCGCGCCGCGGCCACGGCAACCACCCGATCCTTGAACGAGAGGGTAGGGTTCCGGGTGTCGTCCTTGAGGTGGAGCTGGCCCGGCCCGAGCCCGAGCTCGCGGGCGAGGCGGTCAGCCCGCAGGAGCGGCGTGGACCCCACCGCCAGGCCTCGCGTGGGCGCCTCGTCGACGGGCAGCAGCTCGAGGTAGCGCCAGATCCCGGGAGCGCGAGCCTCGATCTTGGCGCGGCTCACCTGGGCCCGGACGGCCTCGCGGTCGTAGACGACCTCGAGCGGCCCGAAGCAGGCGGGGCAGACGAAGCTGGGCCCGATCGACTCCGGGCGCTGGCAGTTGCGACAGCGGAGGCCGAGGATCCGGGGCCGGCGCAGGGCATCGAGCTCGAGGCCGGCGTCGAGCTCGCGGCCGGCCGGGACCGGCGCGGCCATCATCGACCGCGCCGGGATGCGGGCGGCGGTCGTGGTCGTCTCGGTCGTCATGGTCGGCTCCTGATCGGTAGTGCGGGCCCTGTGGGGCTCACCAGCGGCGTGGCTGCCGTACCGAGCGTGGCCGGGAAGAAGAAACCCTTCCGCAAGAGGAAGGGTTCGGGTCAGATCCCTATCTTGCAGGTGGTTGTCCTGCCCGGAATTGGCACCTTGCCGGCGTCGCCGCCGGTAGGTTGTCGTGGCTTCCCAGGGCCGGTCCCTCCACCACTCTCGATAGGCTCTTCAGTTGTGCGGCGGATGGTACGTGGCCCGCCGTGGCGCCGTCAATACGGTGTACTCGTCCAGTACGTCCGTTACACCTGGATGCCCGCGCCCAGGCAGGTGCCCGCGCACTGATGCGCGGGGCGCATGAGTTCGAGCATCTGCGCGAGCCCGGTGTTGCCGGTCATGCTGGTTGGGCATGGACCGTGCGACTTCATGCTTGGGGGGACTGACCGGCTGCAGCACGGCTGCAGGACTGCTCCCACTCATGCGTCGGGCGCATCGTGTCGTGGGCGGTAGGCGCAAGGCGGCGGGCGACGGGCGGCGGGGCGCGCGGCGGGGCCGGACTGCGCCGGCGCGGCGGACTCGCCGCCCGGCACGCCTGCGGGGAACCGCTTAGCCTGTGCCCAATGCGACGACTCCTGCTCTGGATGGCCGGCAACAGCTGGCTCCGCAACCGGATCCCCAGGCTCTGGTTCACCCGCCGGGCGGTCCGCCGGTTCATGCCCGGCGAGGACGTGGAGGCCGCGCTCGAGGCCGGCGTCGGATTCCAGGTGGAGGGCCTCGGAACGCTGTACACCCGGCTCGGCGAGAACCTGACCCGGATCGAGGATGCGGATCAGGTCGCCGCCCACTACCGGACCGTGCTGGACCAGATCCGCGGGCGGCACCTCGACGGCGAGATCAGTGTGAAGCTCACCCAGCTGGGCTTCGACCTTGACGTGGACCGGACCTTCCGGCACGCCTCCAGCCTGGCGGCACAGGCCGCCGAGAGCGGCAAGTCCTTCTGGATCGACATGGAGGGCAGCGCCTACACGGAAGCGACCATCGCCTTCTACGAGCGCATGAAGGCCGCCCACCCCAACACGGCCATCTGCCTCCAGGCATACCTGCGTCGCACGGCCGCGGACATCCAGCGCCTCCTCCCGCTCGGGCCGGAGATCCGGCTCGTCAAGGGCGCCTACGCGGAGCCGGAGAACACCGCATACCAGGCCCGTCACGACGTGGACGCCAACTATCTCGCGCTGACCGTCGCGATGCTCGACGCGAAGAAGGCTGGGCGGACGGTGCGGGTCGCGCTCGGGACGCACGATGTCCGGCTCATCGAGCAGGTCGCCGAGCACGCGGCCGCGCTCGGGCTCCCGCGGACCAGCTTCGAGATCCAGATGCTGTACGGGATCCGGATGGACCAGCAACGCCGGCTGAACGCCGAGGGCTACCTCGTCCGCGACCTCATCGCATACGGCGAGGCGTGGTACCCGTGGTACATGCGCCGCCTCGCCGAACGCCCGGCGAACGTCCTCTTCGCCCTGCGCCAGATCGTCGGGTAGGCCATGCGGCGGGCCGTTGCCGTTCTCGGGCTGCTTGCGGCCGCCGCCGCAGCCGTCATCCTGCTGCGCCCGTTCCAGCCGGCCCGTGACTCGATCGAAACGGCAACCGTCATCCGCGGTTCGCTCCAGGTGACCGTCGAGCTTGCTGGCTCGATCGCCGCGCGCGAGACGAGGACGCTGGCGTTCGGGACGGCGGGAACGGTGGCGCGCGTCCTTGTCGCCGAAGGCGACGAGGTTCAGGCGGATGATCTCCTCGCGACGCTCGATGCGGAGCTTCAGAGGGCCCAGCTGGATGCGGCCGAGGCCGCCGTCGCGAGCGCCGAGGCGCGGCTGGCCGCCGATCGAGCCGGCCTCACCGATGCACAGC
>MGOE01000118.1:13662-14016 GCA_001797035.1 Chloroflexi bacterium RBG_16_72_14 | reverse complement strand
GGACCGACGTCATCGCCGCCAACGACGGAGCCGTCGCCGCGGCCGAGGATGCCCTCGACGCGGCCGACGCGAAGCTCGCAGCGGACCGGACAGCCGGCGCGGATCCCGCGACGATCGCCGGTGACCAGCTGGCGGTCACCCAGGCCCAGGGCGCGCTCGATTCGGCGAAGCAGCGCCGGACCGGCGCGATCCACCAGGCCAACGCCGCCCTGAACAGCGCCTCCGCTGCGCTCGCCGCGGCAACGCGCGCCTATGCGGTCCGGGTGGCGCCGGCCGGCGACGCGCTGATCGCCGCCGACGAGGCCGCGCTCGCCGGCGCCATGGCATCTGCGGCCGCCGCGCGCGCATCGCTGG
>MGOE01000118.1:12687-13510 GCA_001797035.1 Chloroflexi bacterium RBG_16_72_14 | reverse complement strand
CGTCCGCCTCGGAGATCGACGTCGTCTCGCTCGAGCCGAACCAGGCCGTCCGCATCGCCCTCGACGCTCTCCCGGCCCTCGGCCTCGACGGGCGCCTGTGCGAGATCGCGACCGTTGGACGGTCCGATGCCGGCGTCGTGGCGTTCCCCGTGACGATCTGCCTTTCCACGACCGACGAGCGCCTCCGGATCGGGATGAGCGCAAACGTCTCGATCGTCCTGGCCAGCGTGGACGACGCCCTCGTGATCCCGGCGCAGGCGATCCGGACCGTGAACGGGCGGAACGTCGTCGACGTCGTCGCGGACGACGACTCCACCCGTGAGGTCGAAGTGACGCTCGGGATCTCCAGCGGAACCCGGACGGAGGTACGCAGCGGCCTCGCAGAAGGCGACCGCGTGGCCCTCAGACCGGCGAGCGGACCTGGTTCGGCCGACTGATCGTGGCGACCGGCGACGCGCCCGCGATCGTCGAGATGCGCGGCATCGGGAAGACCTACCAAGCCTCCGGCGACGGCCGCCCTGAGGGCCGCGCACGCGATGCGGGATCCGGCGAGGTGCGGACCGACGTCCACGCCCTCGACGGCATCGACCTCGTGATCCGGCCCGCCGAGTACGTCGCGATCGTCGGGCCGTCTGGCTCCGGGAAGAGCACCTTGATGAACCTGCTCGGCTGCCTCGACGTGGCGGATGCGGGCACCTACCGGCTGGCCGGCACGGACGTGTCCGGGCTGACCGACGACGAGCTGGCACGGATCCGGAACCGCTTCGTCGGGTTCGTGTTCCAGCAATGGAACCTCCTCGCGCGGACCTCCGCCCTCGCCAAC
>MGOE01000118.1:11855-12635 GCA_001797035.1 Chloroflexi bacterium RBG_16_72_14 | reverse complement strand
GTCGGTGGGGCTTGGGGCCCGTCTTGGCCACCGCCCCAACCAGCTGTCCGGCGGCGAGCAGCAGCGGGTTGCGATCGCGCGCGCACTCGTCACCGAGCCCGCCCTCCTCCTCGCGGACGAGCCGACCGGCAACCTCGACTCTACGACCGGTTCGGAGATCCTGGGCCTATTCGACCGGATCCACGCCGCGGGTCGGACGATCGTGGTCGTAACTCACGACGCGGCGGTGGCGGCGCGAGCGAGCCGCCAGGTGCGCCTCCGGGATGGACGGGTCGAACACGACGACGCCTGGGCGCTCGCGGAGCGGACGGCGCCATTCCCGACCGGAGCCATCGATGCCGCTCGCTGACACCCTTGCTACCGCCCTCGGCGCGCTGGTCGCGAACAAGCTCCGGGCGGCGCTCACGATGCTCGGCGTGATGATCGGCGTGGCGTCCGTCATCGCGATGGTCTCGCTGGGGCAGGGCGCCGCGAAGATCGTGGAATCCACCCTCCAGGGGCTCGGCACGAACGTCGTCTTCGTGACGCCGGGCGGGCGCACCATCGGGTTCGCCCAGACGGCCGGCGGCGCGGCCACGAACCTAACGATCGACGACGCGCGCGCCCTCGAGGCTCCCGGCGCGATCCCCGACTCGAGCGCGGTGGAACCAGAGCAGGGCGGCTTCGTGACCGTCGTGGCGGGTGACACAACCCTGTCCGTCCGTGCGACTGGGACGACGGCCGCCTACACGACCGTCCGCGACTGGGCCGTGACCGACGGCACGTTCATCACGAACGGTG
>MGOE01000118.1:11047-11822 GCA_001797035.1 Chloroflexi bacterium RBG_16_72_14 | reverse complement strand
CGGCGGACCTGTTCGGCGACGCGCCGTCCGCGGTCGGCCGGACGCTGAGCGTCCGCGTCGTCCAGTCGGGCTCGCCGCTCACCATCCGGCTTCGGGTGATCGGCGTCCTGGAGGCGAAGGGGAACGTGGCCGGTTTCTTCAACCGCGACGAGCTGATCGTCGTCCCGGTGACCACCTCGCAGCGGAGGATCTTCGGGCGCGACAGCGTCGGCGCGATCCTCGTATCGGCAGCCTCTGCCGACGCGATGCCGCAGGTGCAGCGCGACATCGAGACCGTCCTTCGGAGGCGGCACGGGATCCCTGCGGGAGAGAAGGCCGACTTCACCGTCCAGACGCAGCAGGACCTGCTCGCGGCCGCCAGCCTGACGTCGGACATCTTCACGATCCTGCTCGGCGCGATCGGCGGCATCAGCCTGGTCGTCGGGGGGATCGGGATCATGAACATCATGCTCGTCTCGGTGACCGAGCGGACACGCGAGATCGGCCTCCGGAAGGCCGTGGGGGCCACCCGTCGCGACATCCGGAACCAGTTCCTCGTGGAGTCGGTGGTCCTGACCACGATCGGCGGACTCGCGGGGATCGTCCTGGGCGTGGGCCTGGGCGCCGTGGTGAGCGCGGTGAGCCCCATCCAGGCCGTCGTCTCACCCTTCGCCGTCGCGATCGCTGTCGTGATCTCGATGGCCGTCGGCGTGATCTTCGGGATCTATCCGGCACGGCGCGCCGCCGCGCTCCAGCCGATCAACGCCCTGCGGGCGGAATAGGGCACCCCCGCCGG
>MGOE01000118.1:8267-10894 GCA_001797035.1 Chloroflexi bacterium RBG_16_72_14 | reverse complement strand
TCGTGACGGCCAGGAGGGTCCCCCACACAGCGTCGGCGGCCTCATCCGCCGCCGGGGCTGCGAGGGCAGCCGGCACGGAGGCGACCGTCGTCGTCGAGTCCAGATGCGCGTAGATCGACGCGAGCTGCTGGTAGTCGTGCGCGTTCGGATGCTGGTTCGAACCGGGACTGCTCGTGTAATCCATGCATGTATCCAGGTTGGTGTTGCTGAAGTTCTCGTCCTGATGACCAAGGCCGAAGGTGTGGCCGACCTCCTGGCACATCACCATCTGGCGCCACGCCGGGGTGTTGTAGGTGGCGGACTCGAAGTAGGTGTCGTTGACCTTGACCGTGCCCTTCGTGATGTGATCGCCCGATGCCCAGATCTGAGCGACACCCAGCCAGCCGTTGCTTCCATACCGTGAATTGCAGATCTGGACGGTCCCGGAGACCGCGCTGCACAGCTTCTTCACCGCGGTGCCCGGCACCACTGTGGTGTCAAGAACGCTCGATTCGGTCCAATCGGCGGACGCCTGGTTCAGGTACGTGCTCCACGCTGACGTGACCCTGCTGCCCAGCTGCAGCTTGAGTGGGTTTGTAACGCGTGCCCAGTGGTAGCTGCCCCACGCGTGAGTCGCGGAGACCGATGACGGCAGGATCATGGCAAGGGCGAGACCGGCGGCGAGCAGGATCGCTCGACGAGGTGAGCGGGACATCGGTGTGACCTCCAGGACGGCGGGCTGATCAGCTGGCCGGCGCAGAATACGCCGGTTCTTTCGACTCGTGAAGTGGTTACCGGTGTCGATGGTGCCGGAAGACAACGGCGCGGCTCGTCCCGCTGGGCGATCGACGCGCGAATCTCCGTCGCCGATCGCGATTCTCGGTCGGAGAACTGCAAGAACAGGCGGTTCCATGCGAGATCGAAGTTGTTAGGATGACGCCGACGGATGTCACCGAGGCGGCCCCGATCGTGACGAGGGCTTGCCACGAGTAACGGTAGGAGCCCAGATTCCAATGCGAATTCGTGATGCCAAGCCGGAAGAGCTTGCCCCGAAGCAGCGCAAGCCCCGCGCCCTGAGCCCGCACCAGCTGGCGATCCAGAAGCGCGATCAGGCAATCGTGAAGCTGCTCAACGAGATCGCCGTGGGGCCGCAGTCGGCGATCAAGAAGATCGAGCTGGAGGACGGCGAGAAGCTGGTCACCATCCGCGCCGCCGTCTCCCGGCAGGTGCGGGCACACCCGGCCGACATCAACATGGGAGTCCGCGCCGGCGCCATCTTCCTCAGCCGCTCCCCGATCCCGGGCGCTCGCGGCGGGCGCCCCCGCAAGAAGAGCGCCTGACCGGGCCGCGCCCGAGGACTACGCTCCGGAACCGTCCTCGAACGGCCGCATCCCGGCGCCGTGCCGGTAGAACGGCCGCGGGTCTGGCGGGAGCGGCGTGTTCCCGGCGATGAGGTCCGCCGCCTTCTCGGCGACCATCATCACCGGCGCATAGATGTTCGCGTTCGTGACGTACGGGAAGACCGACGCATCCACGACGCGCAGCCCGTCAACGCCGTGGACGCGCATCGTCACGGGATCCACGACAGACATCGCGTCCGTGCCCATCTTCGCGGTGCACGAGGGATGGAGCGCCGTCTCGCCGTCGTTGCCCACCCAGTCGAGGATCTGCTCGTCCGAGTCCACAAGCGGCCCGGGTGAACTCTCCCCGCCGTTGTAGCGGGCCATCGCCGGCTGGTTGAGGATGTGCCGCGCCACGCGGACCGCCTCCACCCACTCGCGCCGATCCTGGTCCGTGGACAGGTAGTTGAACCGGAGCGCCGGGTGGACGGTCGGGTCGGCGGTCCGGATCTTCACCGTCCCGCGCGCATCGGAGTACATCGGCCCGACGTGGACCTGGTAGCCGTGCCCGCCACTGGGGGACGTGCCGTCATAGCGGATGGCCAGCGGGAGGAAGTGGAACTGGAGGTTCGGGTAGGCGACCTCGTCGTTCGAGCGCACGAACCCGCCGCCCTCGAAGTGGTTCGTGGCACCGGGGCCGCGGCGCAGGAACAGCCACTGGAAGCCGATCCAGGGCCGGCGCCACTTCTGGAGCGCCGGCTGCATGGAGACTGGCTCCTTCGAGCGGTGCTGGACGTAGACCTCGAGGTGGTCCTGGAGGTTCTCCCCCACCCCGGGGAGGTGGGCGACCACCGGAATCCCGAGCGCGCCGAGGTCCGCGGCGTTCCCGACGCCCGAGAGCTGGAGCAGTTGCGGGGAGTTGATCGAGCCGCCGGCCAGGATCACCTCACCCGCCCGGGCGCGGCGCATCCTGCCGGACGCCGTCCGGTACTCCACGCCGATAGCCCTCGAACTCTCGAACAGGACGCGCGTCACGAACGCCGAGGTCCGGATCGCGAGGTTCCGTCGGCCCATCACGGGGTGGAGGTAGGCCCGGGCCGCAGAGACCCGGCGGGCGCGCCGGATGTTCCGGTCGAACGGGGCGAAGCCCTCCTGGCGGTAGCCGTTGACGTCCGCCGTGAGCGGGTAGCCGGCCTCCTGGACCGCCTCGAAGAAGGCGCCGAACAGCGGGTTGGTGGCCGGCCCGCGCTCCAGTGGCAGCGGCCCGTCATGCCCGCGCCACGGATCGCCGGCGGCCGCGTCCAGCGC
>MGOE01000118.1:7875-8255 GCA_001797035.1 Chloroflexi bacterium RBG_16_72_14 | reverse complement strand
CTTGAAATAGGGCAGGCAATGCGCGAAGTCCCAGGTCTCCATCCCCGGATCGGCGGCCCAGCGCTCGTAGTCCATCGGGTTGCCGCGCTGGAAGATCATCCCGTTGATGGACGACGACCCGCCGAGGATCCTGCCCCGGGCATGGTAGATCCGGCGACCGTGCATGAACGGCTCCGGCTCCGACTCGTACTTCCAGTCGTAGAAGCGGCTGCCGATCGGGAACGCAAGCGCGGCCGGCATGTGGACGAACGGGTCCAGCCGCCAGTCCGGGCGGCCGGCCTCGAGCACGAGGACAGTCGTCCCGGGATCCGCGCTCAGGCGATTGGCGAGGGCGCTGCCGGCGGAGCCGCCGCCGACGATGACGATGTCGAAGCGTTCGA
>MGOE01000118.1:7487-7809 GCA_001797035.1 Chloroflexi bacterium RBG_16_72_14 | reverse complement strand
CGGGGGCCATATACCGGTCGCGCGACGCCTCCATGACGACGTGGACGTTCGACGCGAGGTGCTCGGCGCTGATGTGGTCGATGACGTTCTGGCCGGCCGAGGCCGGGCGTCGGGCGAGGCTATCCCTCGAGCGGCGCCACGGCGAAGAGGACGGCGAATTGCTTGCACCAGATGACGACGCTCTTCGCGCCGGACGGGTTCGCGCCGGCCGGAAGGTCCATGTTGAAGCTGCCGTCGGTGGCCTTGAGCGGGCCGAGCTCGATCGCGGCATCGGCGTAGCCGCCGGCGTCCGGGGATACGTACACGTAGAGGTCCGGTCCGT
>MGOE01000118.1:7318-7466 GCA_001797035.1 Chloroflexi bacterium RBG_16_72_14 | reverse complement strand
AGCGGACCGTCCAGGCGCCCGGCCCGGTCTCGATCAGGGTGGCCATGCCGGAACCGAAGTGGAAGTCGTCGGCGCCGTAGAACGTGCCGGTCCGCGCGGTCGCGAGGGCCGGCGTCGAGGCCGGCGTCGCCGCAGGAGTGGCGTCGGG
>MGOE01000118.1:7014-7303 GCA_001797035.1 Chloroflexi bacterium RBG_16_72_14 | reverse complement strand
GACGACGGTGGGGCCGGGCGTCGACTCGGCAGCCGCGAGCGCAGTCGGAGCGGCGACGGTCGGCGCAGGCTCGACCAGCGAGGTCCGGATGAAGAGCGGCGAGCCCAGGTACCAGGCCGTCGGGAGCCCGATCGCCAGGGCGAGCACCACGGCCACCCCGGTCCGGCCCGGATGCCGACGTGCCGCCGCGAACCAGCCACGCCGGCGGGCGACGACGACGAGCGCGACGCCGAGGAGAGCGAGCGCAGCCGCGATCGGGAGACGGTTCGGGTAGAGGGCGGTCGCGAAG
>MGOE01000118.1:4562-6924 GCA_001797035.1 Chloroflexi bacterium RBG_16_72_14 | reverse complement strand
CGACTCAGCCCCTCGCCGGCAGCCGGAACCAGAACGTCGTCCAGGCCTCGTCCGAGGCCGCGCCGACGAAGCCGCCCGAATCCTCGATGAGCCGCTTGACGATCGCCAGGCCGATCCCGGCTCCACCGCGCTCGCGGTCCCGGGACTTCTCGACGCGGTAGAAGCGCTCCCAGACGCGAGGCAGGTCGTCGGCCGGGATCGGTACGCCGGTGTTGGCCACCCGGACGACGACGCCGTCGGGGGTCCGGACCGCCTCGATCCGCACGCTCCCACCGGCCGGCGTGTAGCGGACGGCGTTCTGGAGCAGGTTTGCCATCACCTGCACGAGCTCGTCGCCTCGGGCATCGACGACGAGCCCATCGGGCGCCTCCACGGCGAGCGCAATGGACCGACGGGCGAGCGCCGGAGCGGCGAGGTCGGCGGCGCCGCGAACGAGCGACCCAAGATCCACCGGCGCGGGACGCGGTCGCTCCCCTTCCGCCCCGGCCAGGACGTCCAGGGACGAGGCGAGACGGCCAAGCCGGTCCACCTCCTCGCGCAGCGAATCGAAGGTCGCGGGATCCGGCGGCAGGACGCCGTCGCGAAGGGCCTCGAGATAGCCCTGGAGGTTGGTCAGCGGCGTGCGGAGCTCGTGCGAGGCGTTGACCACGAACTCGCGCCGCATCAGCTCCTGCTCCTCCAGGCGGTCGGCCATCGTGTTGTACGCGGCGGCAAGGGCGCGGACCTCGGTCGGGCCTTCCTCCGGGACACGGGTCGTCAGGTCGCCCGCAGCGATCCGCTCTGCCGCGCCGGCGACGTGCTGAATCGGGCGGGCGACCATCCGGGCGAAGACCGCGGCCAGCACGAGGGCCACGACCGCGGCGATCGCCAGCGCGACCCCGAAGACGACGGTGACGCTCGAATCGAACATCGCCCGGGCGTGATCCGCGGAGTCCCCGGCGGCCATCATCAGCGCGGCGAACGATTCGCCACCGACCCGGAGGACGCCGACCGCCACCACCGCGACGGCGATCCCGGCGACGGCCAGGGACGCGATCGCAATCCGCGCCGCGATCCCCCCACCGATCTTCACGCCGGGCCATCCCGCGCGACCGGGCCGGCCGCGCGATAGCCGGCGCCCCGCGCCGTCGCGACGTAGCGGGGCGCGGCCGGGTTGTCGCCGAGCTTCTCACGCAGCCGCTTGACGTACACATCGATCGCACGGTCGGTGACGTCCGCCTCGCCCGGGCCATGAATCGCATCGAGAAGCTGGTCCCGGCTGAGGATGCGGCCGTCTGCCGCGAGCAGCGCGGCCAGGAGGCGGAGCTCAAGGACGCTCAGCGCAACCTCGCGCCCCGCGACCCTGACCAGGCCGCGCGCCGCGTCCAGGTCGAGGTCCGCGAGCCGGTAGTGAACGTCACGAAACTGGTCAGGCCCGTCCCGCTCCGTGCGCCGAAGGATCGTGCGGACGCGCGCAACGAGCTCGGCCGGGGAGAACGGCTTCGGGAGGTAGTCGTCCGCGCCCTCGCTGAGGCCCTGGATCCGGTCGCCGGTGGAGCCGCGCGCCGAGAGGACGAGGATCGGGATGTCGCCCATGGACCGCGTCCGCCGGATGACCGCGATCCCGTCCACCTCCGGGAGCATGAGGTCCAGGACGACGAGCCGTGGTGCTTGCTCCTCGATGGCCCGGATGGCCGTCCGCCCGTCGCCCGCGGTGATCACGCGGTAGCGCTCACGCTCGAGGTAGGCGCGCACGAGCGCGACGATCTTCGGATCGTCGTCCACGACGAGGATAGGGGCGGGCTCAGGGCGCGGCATGAAGGCGATCATCGCCCGCCGAAGGCTGCGCGACAACCGTGACGTCCCCGTGACACGCCGTCATCGCCGCGTCTCCAGGGGTCGCGAGTCTCCGCGTCGAGCCCGCATGGTGCGGGACAGCTCGCCGGTCAGCCCACATGGGCCGGCACAGGAGGACATCTCGATGTTCCGACGATTCGCCGCCGCCATGACCGGCGTCGCGCTCCTCATCTCCGTGGCCGCGTCCACCGTCGCCGCGGGCGGCCCGCCCAGCCTGGCGTTCTACGTGGACGACGTCCGCTACCGGACCCTCGGCACGCCGACCGATTTCTCGAGCACCGGCTCGCCCGAATTCACGTTCGACGACATCTACGTGCTCGGCAGCGGGCTCATCAGCGTCGCCGAGGCCAAGCCCGGCGACCGCGACTTCAACGGCGGCCGATGGAACGTTCTCCCGGTCACCTGGACCGCCGGTGTCACGCCCGTCCAGCTGACGAACGCCGAGGAAGTCCACGCCTACGTCAACGCCGGCATGCTCACGATCGCGTCGACACCCGTGAAGCAGTTCCTCTGTCCGGTGATCCCG
>MGOE01000118.1:3259-4555 GCA_001797035.1 Chloroflexi bacterium RBG_16_72_14 | reverse complement strand
GGGATCTGATCCGGACGCTCTCCGCCAGCATCGGGCCGAGGCTCCACGTTCCTTCTCGGCCCGATGCCCCAGGTCCCGCCTCCCTCAGATCCCGAAGCGCCAGAGCTAGGCGCCGGTGGCCCGCGGACCTCCGACAGGAATTGGCGTCGGCCGGCCCTCCCACTCCTCCGCCACCCAGACGTAGGCCGGGTCGAAGACCTGGGTCACCGGTCGAACGTCGCCGCCGAGGAAGTTGAGGTAGTAGGCGTTGGTCCCCGGCGCGGAGGCCACGGTGTGGTAGCCCTCGTGAACGAGGATGAGATCGCCGTCCCGGGCGCAGAACGACAGGTCGAGACCGCTCTCCGGCGAGTAGATCCGCTGGTAGGCAAAGCCGTCGCGAGGCTGGAGGCGGAAGTAGTAGGTCTCCTCGTGATAGGAGGTCCCGTTGGTCCCGTCATGGCGATGCGGCGGGAAGCTGGACCAGTTCCCACTTGGGGTCACGATCTCGTAGGCGATCAGCCGCTCCGCCGGCAGGCTCAGGTCCAGGGCGCCGGTCACGCCGCGGCTCACGTTCGCGCCGCCCCGCACGGCGGTCGCCAGCTCGGCGGGCGCGAACAGCCGCGCCGGATAGCGCCCCTCGGCCGGCACGCCGCCCGTCGCGAACTCGAACGGGGCAAGCGCCGTGATCGTGTAGGCCGTCCGCGGCGGCAGGTACGCCACGTGAGGGAGCTCCGTGAAGACGTCCCGCCGGGAGACCGTGTGGGTCTGGCCGGCGAATTCGAACCGCGCGGCACCGGTCAGCGGGACGATGGCGACCTCACTCGCCCCTGTATCCCCGCGATGCTGTGCGCCGACCTCGAGCGCCACGATGCTGGACGAGACGTACTTCCAGCCGGCGGTCTCCGGCGTGATAGCGAGGAGGGAGCCCGGGCCCCGGCCCGAAACTAGATGACGAGATGTTCCCGTGGTCACGACTGCACCTCCTGCGAATCCTGCCGCGCCTGGGCTCATTGTCGCGGAGTTCGAGGATCACGCGTTCGGCCACCGCGATTCGCCGTTTCAGCGGGCTGTCAGGCCCCGCCGAAGGGGATCCCGGGGTGAACTGAAGTCCGCCCGCCCGGGCGCGCGTGCCCTTGGCGGGCCACGGGCTTCATGCGTGTAGCTCGAGAAAGCCCTTCTCGCGCATCAGCGGGCGGGGATCCACCAGGTTCTTGTGCAAGGCAGCCTTGTCGGGCAAGCCCAGCGCCAGGGCCATCAACTGGGTGAAGTAGAGCACCGGCAACGGCTCGGCAAGGCCCATCTGGAACTGGCGTGCAT
>MGOE01000118.1:1778-3248 GCA_001797035.1 Chloroflexi bacterium RBG_16_72_14 | reverse complement strand
GTTGAGGTGGCAAAGCGGGCAGGCGACCACGATCACCTCGGCGCCCGCCGCTCGCGCCTGCTCGATCAGGTTGCCGCTCAGCCGCAGGACGATGTCCGGACGCGTCAGCGAGTGGGCCGCGCCGCAGCAGGCGGTCTTGTACGACCAGTCCAGCACCTCGATGCCGACGGCCGTCATCAGCCGGTCCATGTCGGTCGGGTTCTCGGGGTGCTGCGCCTCGGTCACCTGGGGCGGGCGCGTCAGCAGGCAGCCGTAGTAACACACGGCGCGCAGCCCGTTCAGCGGACGCTTCACGTGTTCGGCGACCGCCTGCGGCCCGACATGTCGGGTGATCGTTTCGATGAAGGGGCTGACACGCACGCCAGCCTGGCCCCCGCCGCCCGGCGCGCCGCCGCCCGCGGCCATGTCGTCCCGATCGCGACGGGTCTCACTTTGCGCGGTCTTGTGGCGGTTGAAGCAGGCCGCGCAGGGCATGGTCACCTCGCTGAAGCCGCTCTGCTCGACCAGCGCCAGGTTCTCCAGCGGCAGGCGTTGCCCGGTCTCCGGGTCGGCGCGATGGGCGGCCGAGCTGCCACAGCACGCCCATCCCTTGGGCTCGATCAGGACCAGGCCCAACGCTTCGGCGACGGCGCGCGCCGAGACATCGAATTCCGTCGCCGTCGAATGCAGCGAGCAGCCGGGGTAGTAGGCCACCGCCTGGGCGGCGCCACGAACGGGCTTGGGCCGACGCGGAGAAGCCGTCGGGCGCGGGAGGAGCGGCAGCTTGCGCTTGCGCATCATCTTGATGCCCAGGTCCAGATCCTGGGTGAGGCGGCCCGTGCGCAGCTTCATCTCGGCCAACAGGCCCAACTCGTACGCCCGGCGCCACAGCCGTACCTCGCGCAGGAAGGCCTGGTTGAACATTGCGACCTCGGGCACGGCGGGCTTCAGGCCCCGCGCAAGCGCCTCGCGCGTCAGGAATTCCATGATCGCCGTAACGTCCAGCCCCTGCGGGCAGCGCGTGGTGCAGGTCTGGCACGAGGCGCACAGCCACGGGGTCGTCGAGTGGAGGGCGAGATCGGCGTCGCCCAATTGCAGCGCCCGCATGATCTGGTTCGGCTGCCAGTCGAAGAACTCGGCCACCGGGCAGCCGCTGGTGCACTTGACGCACTGGTAGCAGAGGTAGACGTTCTGCCCGACCTCACTCAGCACGCGTTGCGCCAGGTCGGCGTTCATCGGCGCCTGCCCAGCCGGTCCCTGGTGGGTCATCGTTCGCCTCCTAGGTGGACGTCACGAGCTCGACGACCTTGGGCCGCGGGGATAGACCGGCGCCCTCCACGATCGCCTTGACCGCCTCTTCCCACTCGATCGCCATGATGTGGACGCCCGCCACGCCTTCGATCTCCTGCATCTGCTGGATCAGGTCGAGGCAGATGCGGATGCCTTCGGCGCGCCACGCCGCCGCCCTCTCCACCTTGTCCTCGATGCCCC
>MGOE01000118.1:0-1681 GCA_001797035.1 Chloroflexi bacterium RBG_16_72_14 | reverse complement strand
GCCGACCCCGGCCAGGATGTAGGTCTGCTGATGGATCCCCAGGTCGACCACGCGCCGCATGAACTCGCGGAACTTCGGCACGTTGAAGATCATCTGCGTCTGGATGAAGTCCGCACCGGCCCGGGCCTTCTTGCCCAGCCGCAGCGGCCGCCACTCGAACGGATCCCCAAATGGGTTCTCGGCCGCGCCCACGAAGAACTGGGGATGGACGCCCTTGATCTCCTCGCCGCACTGGAACCGGCGCTGATCCCGCAGGTCGACGACCATCTGCACCAACTGCACCGAATCCAGGTCATGGACGTTCTTCGCCTGGGGGTGATTGCCGAACGTCTGGTGATCGCCCGTCAGGCACAGGATGTTCCGCAGGCCGAGCGCGTAGGCGCCCAGCAGGTCGGACTGCATGCCCAGCCGATTCCGGTCGCGGCACGTCATCTGGATCACCGGCTCGAGGCCCGCCTGCAGCGCGAGGGCCCCGGCGCCGATGGACGACATGCGCACGATCGCCGTCTGGTTGTCGGTGATGTTGGCCGCATCCACCCAGCCTGTGAGCAGCGCAGCCTTCTGGCGGATCACCTCGGCATCCGCGTTCTTGGGAGGCCCGAGCTCGGCGGTCACCGCGAAGGCGCCGGACCGAAGCACCCGTTCCAGGTTGCTTCCGGATCTGTAGCCGTTGAGTTCGCTCATCGCCCGCCTCCCTCACGCTTCCGATGCGGCCGGCGTGGGCAGCTTGAGGTCCTCGCGCACGATCTTGCGCGGACCGCCGTCCCGGCTCGTCCGCCAGTCCTTGGGCGGGGTGATTTCCATGATCAGGTCGAGTCGCCCTTGCGCCTGCAACTTGTCGTGGATCAGCTGCCAGGCGCAGTCGATCTCCGGGTCGATCTCGCACTTGCCGTGTGAGGATCCGCCGCACGGCCCATTGAGCAGTTGCTTGGCGCAGCGTGCGATCGGGCAGATGCCACCGGTCATGCCGAGCAGGCAGTCGCCGCAGGCCGCGCAGCGCTCGGCCCAGACCCCTTGCTCCAACGGCATGCCCATGAACTTGGTGTTCAGGCCGGGGACCACCACCGCCTCCGGGTAATGCTCGGCCAGAGCCTGCACGCCCACGCCGCAACCGAGGGAGAGCACGACATCGGCGTCGGCCACGAGCTCGCGGATCGCGTCCAGGTACTCCCACTCGCACTGCCGCTGCACCGTGACGTCGGTCGCGGTCGTGGAGGTGCCGTCAATCTTGGAGGACATGCGCAGCAGCGAGCTGAGCACGCTCGCCTCCCTCTCGCCGCCGGCGAAGCAGACCGTGACGCACGTGCCGCAGCCGACGACCAGGACCTTCCGGGCCTCACCCAGCAGGCCTTTGATCTCGCCCAGGGGCTTTTGTTCTGCCACGATCATGGCTCACTCCTTCGTCGCGGTCTCATCGCAGTCCTTCATCGATGGTGGCGCCCCCCGCGAGGTGCAGCTCGTCGGCGGGCCGGTGCAGCGGGCTGGGGCCCAGGGCACGAATCTGCCCGTCCATGGCGGTGACTGCTTCCGCCCAGCGCTGGCCCATCGCGGAAGACATGTTGAACATGCGCACACGCTCGGGCTCAAGCCCGACATCCTTCAGCAGGGTCTGCACGTAGCTCACTCGCCGTTTGGCGTTCAGGTTCCCGTTCTGGTAGTGGCAATCGCCCTCCAGGCAGCC
>MGOE01000117.1:35913-36232 GCA_001797035.1 Chloroflexi bacterium RBG_16_72_14 | reverse complement strand
GGCGGCGCGGGCCAGCAGGTCGACGACCGAGAGGCCCCGCCGCAGCTCCTCGGCGAGGTGCGCGGAGGCCAGGCGGGCCGCGCCGCCCCCGAGTCGCGCGCCGGCGTCGTACAACGCGAACGCCGCGGGGGTCGTGATCGCCACGGCCGGCGTCACGAGCAGCAGCCCCGGCCGGTCGTGGGCCGGGTCCGCGTCGCGGAGCCAGCCGAGCGGCGTGATCCGCTCGCCCCGCCCCTCGACCAGCGCCGGGCCGCCGGCCAGGAAGAACGGCACGTCGGAGCCCAGCTCCGCCGCCAGCCGGTGGCGCGTGTCCGCGTCC
>MGOE01000117.1:32946-35841 GCA_001797035.1 Chloroflexi bacterium RBG_16_72_14 | reverse complement strand
GGCCGGCCGCGACCGGGATCCGCTTGTCCAGCCGGGCGGCCAGCGGGGGCGGAGCCTCGGGGCGTCCCCAGGCCGGCCGCGACCGGCGGCGCGCCGCCTCGATCGCCCGCAGCACGAGGTTGTCCGCGACCGGCCCCGGGTCGAAGCCGTCCACGTGGAGGCTGTCGGCGCTCCCCGGGGGCAGCACCGACACCGACAGCCGGTCCGAGAGGTCGAGCGGGACCATCACGCTGTGCAGCTCGTGGAAGCCGTCGGGGCGCGTGCCCAGCACCGCGAGGGTCAGGTTCACCTTCGCCGGGGCGAGGCGGACCACCGGGGCGAGGCGCCGGGCGGGGTCCACCGAGCGGCCCGTCACCGGCCGGCCGGGATGGGGCCGAGCGCCTCGGCCAGGGCGATCCACTCGCCCACCGCCACGGTCTGGGGCCGCCGGTCGCGGGCGATGCCGACGGCCGCGAGCGCCTCGTCGACCCGCTCGGCGGGGACCGGCAGCTGGCGGGCGAGGACGTTGTGGAGCATCTTGCGCCGCTCGCGGAACCCGGCCTGGACGATCCGCCACAGGTGGTCCTCGGCCGCCGGGTCGAGGCGGTCGTCGACCGGGTACGGCTCCAGGACGAGGACGGCGGATTCGACCTTGGGCGCGGGCTCGAAGGCCTCCCGCGGCACCCGGAACGCCACCCGCGCCCGGGCGTGGTACTGGACGAACACGGACAGGTAGGACAGGGCGCCGGGGGCGGCAGCCACCCGCTCGGCGACCTCGCGCTGGACCATGAGCACCAGCCGGGCCGCCCGCGGGGCCTCGCCCAGGAGCCGGTGGAGGATCGGGCTCGTGATGTGGTACGGCAGGTTGGCGACGACGTGGTACGGCGGCGGCAAGAGGTGGACGAGGTCCTGGTCCAGCGCGTCGCCCTCGACGACCCGCAGCAGCCCTGCCTCGACCTCGGCGGCGAACGTCTCCCGCAGCAGCGCCACGAGGCCCCGGTCGAGCTCCACGGCCGTGACGCGGGCACCCGTCGCGAGCAGGCCGCCGGTCAGGAACCCGAGGCCGGGGCCGATCTCGAGCACGCCCCGCCCGGGCGCCGGGTCTGCCTCGCGCAGGATGCCCTCGAGGACGTCCACGTCCGAGAGGAAGTTCTGGCTCAGGTTGTGGCGTGCCCGGAGGCCGGCCTCGCGCAGCATGCGCCGAACGTGTTGCGGGTCGAGGCGCAGGTCGCCCGCCCGACGCTCCGGCGTCATCGCGCCAGCGGCAGCGAGGGCCGTGCGTCGAGATCCAGCCCCGCCCGCATGCCGGCCGCCAGCCGTTGCGCGCCCGCGGCGCCGATCATCGCGCCGTTGTCCGTGCACAGCCCCGGACGGGGCAGGACCATGGCGAGCCCGCGCACCGCCGCCTCCCCCGTGATCCGGTCCCGCAGCGCCCGGTTCGCGGCCACGCCGCCGCCCATGAGGATCCCCCGGGCACCCGTGGCCTCGGCCGCGCGGATCGTCTTGGTCGCGAGCACGTCCACCACCGCGTCCTGGAACCCCCAGGCGAGCTCCGCGACCACCGACTCGGGCAGCGCCCCCTCCCGCTCGTCGGCGGGCAGGCCCGCGTCGGCGCGCGCCTGCCCGATGATCCGGCGGGCGGCCGTCTTGAGCCCCGAGAAGCTGACGTCGTACGAGTCGCCCAGCCATGCGCGCGGGAACACGCGGTCGCGCGCGGTCGCGGCCTCGGCGGCCTGCGAGATCGCGGGACCCCCGGGATAGCCGAGGCCCAGCAGCCGGCCCACCTTGTCGAACGCCTCGCCGGCGGCGTCGTCGATCGTCTGGCCGAGGAGGCGGTACGAGAGGTGGTCGCGCATCTCGGCGAGGAACGTGTGGCCGCCGGACACCACGAGGGCGACGAGCGGGAACGGCGGCGTCTCGCGCTCGACCTCGCCCGGGTCCAGGAGCCAGCCCGCGTACACGTGGCCCTCGAGGTGGTTGACCGGGACCAGGGGCTTGCCGTGGGCCCAGGCCAGCGACTTGGCGAAGTTGATGCCGACCAGCAGCGAGCCGGCCAGCCCCGGGCCGTACGTCACGGCCACCGCGTCCACGTCCCGGGCGGTGACGCCGGCGGTCTCGAGCGCCTCGTCCAGCACCGGCACGACCCAGCGCAGGTGCGCCCGCGCGGCGACCTCGGGCACGATGCCGCCCGTCGGCGCGTGGAGCGCGACCTGGCTCGCGACGACGTCAGCATGGATGCGCCGGCCGTCCTCGACCAGCGCGATCCCGGTCTCGTCGCAGCTGGTCTCGACCGACAGGACGAGGGGGCCGCTCACGCCACGCCCTCCCCCGCCGGGGCCGCGGCGTCCTCGGGGTCGGGCAGGGTCGACGGCGCCGGGCTCGCATCCACGGCCGCCCGCAGCCGCGCGACCCGGTCGCGCATCGGGACGGACGCCAGCGGCTCCGTGGTCATGATCAGGGCGTCCTCGCCGTTGTCGCTGTAGTAGCGCGGGCGGATCCCCACCGGCCGGAACCCGTACTTCTCGTACAGCCGTCGGGCCGCCAGGTTCGACAGCCGCACCTCGAGCGTCGCCTCGCGCGCGTGACGGTCCACCGACAGGTCCATCAGCGCGAGCAGCAGCCGCTCCCCGATCCGGCGGCGCCGGAACCGGGGATGGACGGCGAAGGTGGTGATGTGCGCTTCGTCGACCATCAGCCACACGCCCCCGTAGGCCACGATCTCGTCGCCCAGCGTGGCGACGAGGTAGTGGGCGAGGCGGTTGGTCTCGAGCTCCTGGCGGTAGGCCTGGGGCGGCCACGGCGTGCTGAAGCTGGCCCGCTCGATGAGCTGCACGGCCGGCAGGTCGGCGACGGCCATCGGCCGGATCCGGAGCACCGGGGTGGAGCTGACCGGCGGGAGCACCACCCCGCCGTCGG
>MGOE01000117.1:32587-32835 GCA_001797035.1 Chloroflexi bacterium RBG_16_72_14 | reverse complement strand
CGCGAGCAGCGCCCCCGCCAGCCCGTCCCGGGCGGCGTCGCCGCGGGCGGTGGCGTCGGCGGGCGCGCGGTCATCGAGGTCCACCGCGACGAGGAGGTCGCCGCGCTCGACCGCAGGCTCCGTGCCGCCGGGCAGGATCCGGGACGGCTCGCCGGCGCGCGAAACCACCCGGTCCGACGGGCCGGCGGGCTGCAGCAGGACGATCGCCGCCGGGTCCGCGCGCGAAGCCTCCGCCGCGGCCGCGATCA
>MGOE01000117.1:32296-32562 GCA_001797035.1 Chloroflexi bacterium RBG_16_72_14 | reverse complement strand
GACCGGCAGCGCGAGCGCGTGCGCGAGCCCCTTGACCGTCGCGATCCCGACCCGCAGGCCCGTGAACGCGCCCGGCCCGGTGCCCACCACCAGCCCGCCCAGGTCGCCGAGCACCACGCCCTCGTCGGCGAGCAGGGCCTGGAGGCGGACGAGGAGCTCCTCGCCGTGCCGGTAGCCCGCCGGCCAGGAGCGTGCCTCGACGAGATCGCCGCTCGCCGTTCCGAGCGCGACGACCGCGTGGGTGGTCGCCGTGTCGACGACCAGCA
>MGOE01000117.1:31634-32213 GCA_001797035.1 Chloroflexi bacterium RBG_16_72_14 | reverse complement strand
CCGCCGCTCGTCGTCGCCGGTGCCGTCGATGACGACGTCCAGTCGCCCGGCCGGCAGCGCCTCGCCCAGGCGCTCGGCCCACTCCACGATCGCGACGCCCTCCGCCTGGCGGTCGTCGAGCAGCCCGCCCGCGAGGGCGTCCGCGGCATCGTCGAGGCGGTACAGGTCGAGGTGGAACATCGGCAGGCGGCCCGCGTACTCGGCCATCAGCACGAACGACGGCGAGTTGACGGTGTCGCGGACGCCGAGCCCCTCCGCGAACCCCTTGGCGAACACGGTCTTGCCGGCGCCAAGGTCGCCCACGAGGCATACCAGGTCGCCGGGGCGGGCCACGGCCGCCAGCCGCGCGGCGAGCGCGCGCGTGGCGGCGGGGTGGTGCGTCCGGACGACGCGCTCGGCGAGAACGGGGGTCGACATCGGAGCCGAGGGTAGCCGAAGCCGGCACCCGACGCCGCTCGCGCCCGGCCGGGACGGCGGCGTCAGACGAGGCGCTCGAGGTCCCCGAGCGGCGCGTCCACGGCCGCCTCGCCGTCGATCTCGACCCACGCGGCCTCGAGCATCACGCCGGCCAGGAACCGG
>MGOE01000117.1:25481-31613 GCA_001797035.1 Chloroflexi bacterium RBG_16_72_14 | reverse complement strand
CTCGGCGCCGGCGTTGGGGCCGCTGCGGAACCGCACCCAGTCGGGGTCGATCGCCGGCAGCTCGACGTCCGGGGCGTCGAACACGAGCGCCGGCGGGTCCACGAGCAGCGCGACGTCCCGCCCGGCCAGGCGCTCGAACAGGGCGGCGACCGGCGATGCGATCGGGCGTCGCAGCGACCCGTCGAGGGCCAGCACCCCGAACGGCGGCGTCGGGTGCAGGGCCGCTCGCTGGCGGCGCTCGGACGCCAGGAAGTCGCGCAGCTCCTTGCCCGGCAGCGAGGCGACGACGATGCCGCGGACGCCCATCGCCCGGGCCCGGGTCAGGGCCTCCGCGTCGATCCGAGAGCCGGCGACCACGATGGCGCCGGCCCGGCCGACATCGATGCCGCCCGGCCGAAGGTCCCCGAACGGGTCGGTTGCGAGCTCGAGGCGTCCGCGGGCCGAGGCGCCGGCGGCCACCGCTCCCCGCACGGCCAGCCCGGCGACCCGGATGCGCACCTCGGCGCCCGGTCGCACGTCCACCACCGTCCCGCCGACCGGGGACACGACCGGGGACCGGTGGTCGCCGACGACGATCCGCCAGCGGTCGCGCTGGCCGGCGATCGGTGCCAGCAGCTCGCCCTCGAGGTCCGGCCGGCCGCGGCGGAACCGGCCGGTCGCGAGCGTGGGCGACCAGCGGCTGCCCGCGACCGGCGCCGGCGCCCCGGCCGGCGACCGGAGGTCCACCTCGTCGATCCGTGCGTCGCGCAGGTGCTCGAGCAGCGGGTCGCCGGGGGCCAGCTCGGTGCCCGCCTCCACGAGCGCACGGTCGCCCGGGGGGAGCGGCAGGTGGGTCTCGAGCCCGGCCTCGACGAACGGGCGCGACGGGATCTCCGCCAGCCAGTCGTGGGCCGTCACGCGTCCACCCCCGTCCACAGCGCCCCCTGCCACGCGGCCAGCAGCTCGCGCCGCCGCTCGAGCCGGGCCGGCAGGCGCAGCGGGACGTCGCGCAGGTCCACGAGCAGCCCGCCGAGGCCGCCGGCGACCTCCAGCGCGAAGTGCCGCCCGCGCAGGCCGAGGTCCACGGGGTCGCGGAACCGCAGGTCCACCACCGCGCGGCTGCCCGGCGGCAGGTCCACGAGCTCCAGCCCGCCGGGGACGAGGTCGAGCTCCACCGGCCCGTCCCCGGCCGCGATGGCGAGGCGGCCGGCCGAGTGCCCGGCCCGGAGCCCGCCCGGCATCAGGACGCTCCCGAGCGGCAGCAGCAGCTCGTCGCGCAGGTCCGAGATCACGCGCTCCCGCTCCGCCGCGTCCTCGATCGTGCCCAGGGGTCCCAGCAGGCCGGCATGATCGAGGCCGAGCGCGCGGACCCCGGGCCGGCGCAGCACGTCGGCCAGCGCGAGCGCGACCGCCGGCCCCGGGGCGACCGACCAGGCGCCGCCCGCGGCGACCACGAGGTCCGGCGGCGGCAGGGCGTCGAAGGCCGGGGTGGCCGCGGTGAGCCGGACCAGGGCGGCCCGGGCGGCGGCGAGCCGGAGCAGGGCACCCTCGCCGGTGGCGTCACCCCACGGGGCGAGCCCGAGCTCGTGCAGCCGGTCCCGCAGGCGCAGCCGGTCGAGCGGCACCGTGAGCCAGCCGGCGATCTCGTCCACGACCGTGTCCTCGGCGCCCGGCGGGACGAGCGCGGCGGCGGCGACCGTCGCGGAGACCGCGGCCGGCGCCGGGGCGCCGGGCGTCCAGCCCGCCACGACCCGCGCCCCCGCCGACTGGCCGACCTCCACGACCTCGACCCGCCGGCGGAGCACCTCGGCCAGCGTGGCGGCCGATGACGACAGTGCCCGGCGGCCGTCCGATGCCCCGCCGCGCACGTCGTCGAGGAGCGCGCGGAGTCGGGCGCCATCTGCGGTCGCGACCGCGGGCGCCAGCAGCGTCGCCCCGGGCCGGTCATGCGCGACGGGCACGTCCGTCCGCCCCACGGCGTCAGACATCCCGCCCGCCAGGATGAGGACCAGGTCCGGCCGTCGCTGCGTCGCGGCCGCGGCCAGCGCCGCGAGCTCGCCGACCAGCGGGCGCTCGTCGGCGCCGGGCGGGTCCGAGGCTCCCGCCAGCACCGCGGTCACCGACGGGTCCGCGAGCGCCGACGCGATGGCCAGGATCTCGGCGCCCTCGAGGGCCATCGCGCGGACGCGCCAGCCGGCCGTCGCCGCCGTGGCCGCCAGGGGCCGCACGACGCGCTCCGTGGCCGCCACCACCACGAGGACCGGCGGCCTGGTCGTGCGGGCCTCGACCCGCGGCAGGTCCGCGATCGCCTCGGCCGCAGCAAGGCCCACGCTCCGCGACAGGGCGGGGTCGGCGGCGTCGAGGCGCGCCCGAAGCCGGTGCACCAGCGCGTCGGCGGGAACGCTGGCCGGCGCCGCGGTGGAACCCAGCAGCCGCCAGCGCCCGTCCACGCGCCCGAGCAGCGAGGCGGCGACGGTTGCCGTTCCGTGATCGACCGTGGCGAAGGCCCGGGGTTCGCTGCTCACCGGGCCGATGCTACCAGCGGCGGGCGGTTCACCCGCCGCGGCGACGATGCTGCGCCCCGACCGCCCTAGGCGTCCCAGCCGTCCGTGTCGTCGAGCTCCTCCAGGCGGTCGATCAGCGCCTCGATGCCCAGGTCGTCGCGCAGCAGCTCGCTCGCGGACGGCAGCTCGCCGCCGAACACGTCCCGGAGCACGGGATCGAAGAACAGCATGGCCGGGGCGCCGAGCGGCCGGTACGGCCGGCTCGCCTCGAGGAAGTGCATGGCGGGCCCCGTCAGGCCGCGCAGCCGGATCTCGCGCGCGACCGCCTCGACGAGCGCCTCGCGCCGCTCGTCGAGCGGTTCCATCGGGAAGCTCATGCGCGGGGCTCGCCCGTCGGTTCCTCGCCCGCGCCACGACGCACCGGGGCGGCGACCGCCTCCTCGCCCGGGCCGACCGGCCGCCACGCGGCCGGCGCGAGCACGGGCCGCGACGGCGCGGGCTCGCCGGCTGACAGCGCGCGCGCGAAGGCCTCATACGGCGCGGCCCCCCGGAGCGCGAAGATCACGTGCTCGATCGAGGAGGGCTCCTGCAGCTCGTCGCGCACCGCGTCCACGGCGATCCGCGCCGCCTCACCCAGCGGGAACCCGCCGACGCCGGTGCCGAGGGCCGGAAAGGCGACGCTCGTCAGCCCCAGCTCGCGGACGCGTGCCATCGCGTAGCGCGCCGCGCGGTCGAGCGCCGCGGCGTTCGTCCGCCGGTCGCGCTCGAGCGAGACCGCGTGGATCACGACCTTGGCGGCGAGCCGGCCGGCCGTCGTGACGACCGCGTCGCCGAGCGCCACCGGGGCCTGCCGGATCGCGGCGAACTCGATCTCGTCGCCGCCGATCCGCTTGATCTCGCCCGCGATCCCCGTTGACATCCACAGCGAGGTGGAGGCCGGGCTCACGATGGCATCGACCTCGAGGTCGCAGATATCGCCGTTCCAGAGCTCGATGCGTGCCAATCGGACCTCCCGCCCGCGAGCGTCCGAATCCCCACGGGTGAACCCGCGGCATGGTACACCCGCGGCAGCCGACGGGCCATCGCCGTGACCACCTCGTAGCTGATCGTCCCGGCTGTCGCAGCGAGGTCGAACGCCGTGATCCGCTCGCCCTCCTGCTCGCCCAGCAGCACGAACTCGTCGTCCTCGGTGACCGCGGGCCCCGGCACCTCAGTCACGTCGGCCATCACCGCGTCCATGGCGACCCGCCCGACGAGCGGCACCCGCACGCCCCGGACGAGCGCCTCCGCTTGGTCCGAGAGGTCGCGCCGCCAGCCGTCGCCGTAGCCGACCGGCAGGGTCGCGATCCGGGAGGGCCGCGTGGTCACGAACGAGGGGCCGTAGCTGATGCCGTGGCCGCCGGGCAGCTCCATGACCCGGACCGGACGGGCGAGCAGCGACATCACGGGCCGCAGGCCCGCGGCCCGCCCGGCCGTCGCGGCGGGCGGCGTGAGCGCATCGGGGACCATGCCGTAGACCGACAGCCCGGTGCGCACCGAATCCCAGCGCCGGAGGCCGGCGGCCAGCACGCCGCCGCTCCCCGCGAGGTGGCGGCGGATCGCGTCGGGACCCCAGTGGACGGCGTCGACCAGCGGGGCCAGCGCCCGGCCGAATGCCTCGTCCTGCCCGAGGGCGCTGTCGCGGTCGTCGGCCGCGGCGAGATGCGTCCAGACGCCGGCCAGGCGCACCCCCGGCGCCGCCAGGACGACGTCCACGGCCGTCGGCACCATGTCCGGCAGCACACCGCCCCGCCCCAGCCCGGTCTCGACCTCGATGTGCACCTCGAGCGGCCGGGCGCCCGTCCCGGCGGACGCGTTCCAGGCCGCGGCCGCGGCGAGCAGCCTCGCGGTGAGGAGGCCGGGGCCCGTGCTGGTGGCG
The DNA here is from genome assembly GCA_001797035.1 of Chloroflexi bacterium RBG_16_72_14. GTDB lineage: Bacteria > Chloroflexota > Limnocylindria > Limnocylindrales > CSP1-4 > CAIXZV01. The sequence continues at coordinate 27,212 of MGOE01000117.1, read as the reverse complement.
ATCCCGGCCCGCGCCGCCTCCGCGACACCGTCGGGCGGGATCGGGTAGAGCACGAGGACCGGCAGCGTCACGCCGGCCGCCCGCAGCTCGAGGCCCTCGTCGAGCGTGGCCACGGACAGGCCGTCGGCGCCGGCGGCCTCGAGCGCCAGCGCGATCGGCGCGGCACCGTGCCCGTAGGCGTCTGCCTTGACCACTGGCTCGACACGCACCCCCGGCCCGACAACCGCCCGGAGGATCTCGAGGTTGGTCCGCAGGGCGTCGAGATCCAGCTCCAGCCAGGCGGTCCTCGGCAGCGGCGGCAGGCCGGCCCGGGCGAGGCGGAGCTCGATCGGCGGGCGGGAGGCGGCGCCGCTCATCCCGTGGCGGGATCGGGCCCGGCATCCTCCCCGCCCCGCGCCCCGAACCCGAGCCGGCGGCCGCTCCGGAGGCGTTCCGCGATAGCGGTGAGGCGCTTGCGCACGAGCGGGATCGCGTCGGGGAGGTCGCCCGCGAGCAGGCCAGCGTCGCCGATCCGGTCACGCACCGCGTCGCCCGCCAGCCCGTGGAGGTAGACGCCGAGGCGCGCCGCGTCGTAGGGCGCGAGGCCCTGGGCGAGCAGCGCACCGATCGTCCCGGACAGGACGTCACCGGTTCCGCCGGACGCCAACGCCGGGTTCTCGAACGGTGCCACCGCCGCCGCGCCGTCCGGCGCGGCGATCACCGTCCGCGCGCCCTTGAGCACCACGACCTGGCGCCACTCGGCGGCGGCGGCACCGGCGGCCCGCACCCGGGCCTCGTCGTCGGCGCCGAGGTCGCCGTCCACGGCGGGGTCGTGCCCGGCACCGGCCCGGAGACGCGCGAACTCGCCGGCGTGGGGGGTCAGCACGCACGGGCGGGTCACGGAATCCCACCAGGCGTCGGCCGAGGCGAGCGTCCGGAGCGCCTCGGCATCGAGCACCGCCGGGCAACCTTCGGACGGCCGAGGCGACGCCCCCGCGAGCCATCGGCCGGAGGATTCCTCGGGGACGGTGAGCAGGAGCCGGAGCAGGTCCGCGGTCGCCAGCGCGGGCCGGAGGCCCGGACCGATCACCAGCGCATCGTGCTCGTGGTCGAGGATCTTGGCCAGGGCCGGCTCCGGGTCCACCTCCTCGACGTCGTCCTCGGGCAGCGCCATCGTGGTTGCCTCGACGACCTTGGCCGCGAACAGCGGCTGCAGCGACTCCGGCACGGCGAGCGTCACCAGGCCCGCCCCGGCGCGCCCGGCGGCTCGGCACACGAGGAGGGCCGCGCCCGCGTAGTCGAGCGAGCCGGCCACCACCAGCACCTTGCCGAACGTCCCCTTGTGGCCCCGCTTGTCCCGGTCCGGCAGGAGCTGCGCCATCGACTCGTCGTCGAGGAGCACCGACCCGGCCGGCACGGCCGTGGCCGCGCCGGCCTCCGCGCTTGCCCCGTCGGCCCGCCCGAACCCGACGGGCCGCCGGTCAGCCATCCCCGTCCGCGCCGCCGCCGGCACCCTCGACCTCCGCGGCCATCGCCCGGGTGGCCTCGTGGAGCTCGCGCATGCGCTCGAACCGCGCCATCAGCTGGCGCTCCCGGTCGTCGAGGCGCGCGTCGATGTCGAGCGGGAAGACGTACCGGCCGCCGGCCGTCCGGACGCCGAACGCCACCGCCACCGCGTAGTCCGACTCGTGGCTGATCGAGACCGCGATCCGGCCCATCCCCAGCTGCTCGGCGCGCTGGGCGGCGCGGCCG
>MGOE01000117.1:5533-25466 GCA_001797035.1 Chloroflexi bacterium RBG_16_72_14 | reverse complement strand
TGGCCGGTCGGCAGCCGCTCGATCTCGATCTCCGTCCAGCCGATCCCCCGCACCCCGAGGCCGAGCACCTTGGACACGGCCTCCTTTGCCGCCCAGCGCCCCGCGAACGTCTCCGGGCGGTCACGCACGTACCGCCGCTCGCCGGCGGTCAGCACCCGCTTGCTGAACCGCTCGCCGAACCGAGCCATCGTGGCCTGGATGCGGTCGACCTTGACGATGTCGACGCCCAGCTCGGTCGTACCCTCAGGCCAATGGCTCGCAGGAGCGTCATCCTCGGGCCGATGGCTCGCAGGAGCGTCGCCTCGGACCTCGGAGGGGTCCATGCCCCTACTCCACCGTCACCGACTTGGCGAGGTTGCGCGGCTGGTCCACGTCCGTGCCCCGGGCTACCGCCGTGTAGTACGCGAACAGCTGGAGCGGGATCACGGCCAGCACCGGCGACAGCGCCTCGTGGGTGTCGGGGACCCACAGCACGTCGTCCGCGAAGCGCTCGATCTGCGGATCCCCCTCGGTCGCGACCGCGATGACCTTCGCGTCACGCGCCCGACCTTCCATCACGTTGCTGATCAGCTTGTCGTAGACCCGCGAGCGGGTCGCGATCGCGACCAGCGGGCACTCGGCGTCGAGGAGCGAGATGGGGCCGTGCTTGAGCTCCCCGGCCGCGTACCCCTCGGCATGGATGTAGCTGACCTCCTTGAGCTTGAGCGCACCCTCGAGCGCCCCCGGCAGCGTGTACCCGCGGCCGATGAACATGAACCCGCGCGAGTTCACGTAACGCCGCGCGAGGCGTGCCACGCCGGTGCTCGCCTCGAGCGTCCGCGCGGCGGCGCCGGGTAGCGCCCGCAGCGCGTGGCCCAGCTCGAGCTCCTGCTCCGCGCCAAGCGCGCCGCGCGCCTTCGCGATCGCCGCGGCCAGGACGACCAGCGTCGTGACCTGGGTCACGAAGGTCTTGGAGGCCGCGACCGCGATCTCCGGGCCGGCCTGCAGGAACATCACGGCGTCCGCCTCGCGGGTGATCGCGGACCCCACCGTGTTGGTCACCGCGACGATCGGGCTCCCCTGCTCGCGGGCCCAGCGCGTGGGCGCGATCGTGTCCGCCGTCTCGCCCGACTGGGTGACGGCGATCACGAGCGTGTCCGCGTCCAGCGGCGGCGGCGCGTACCGGAACTCGGAGCCCACGGTCACGCGCGCCGGCAGCCCGGTCCAGTCCTGGATCGCCGCGGCGCCCACGAGCGAGGCGTAGGACGCGGTGCCGCACGCGACCAGCTCCACCCGGGTCACCCGCCGGAAGACCTCGGCCAGGTCGTCCAGCTCGGGCGCCATGATCCGTCCGGCCGAGGTCACCCGGCCGGCCAGCGACTGGCGCAGGGCGTCCGGCTGCTCGTGGATCTCCTTGAGCATGAAGTGGTCGTAGCCGCCCTTCTCCGCCGCCTCGGGCGACCAGTCGATCCGCGTCTCGGCCCGCTCCCGCCGGACGCCGTGCACGTCGGTGACCTCGACCCCCGTGGGCCGCACGTCCGCGACGTCGCCCTCCTCGAGGAACACGACCCGGTCCGTGTGGGCGAGGATCGCGGCGACGTCGCTGGCGATGAAGCTCTCCTCGCCGTTGCGGCCGACGATCAGCGGCACGTTCTCTCGGGCGCCGACCAGCCGGCTGATCTCGCCCTTGTGCATCACGACCAGGGCGTAGGCGCCCTGCAGCTGTCGCAGCGCCGCCCGGACAGCGTCGGCGAGGTCGCCGCGGTAGGCCTCCTCGACGAGGTGCGCGATCGCCTCGGTGTCGGTCTCGGAGGTCAGCGTGTGCCCTCGGGCCTCGAGGCCGTCGCGCAGCTCGCGGAAGTTCTCGATGATCCCGTTGTGGATCACCGTGATGTCCCCGGTGCAGTCCTGGTGGGGATGCGCGTTGAGGTCGTTCGGGCGGCCGTGGGTGGCCCAGCGGGTGTGGGCGAGGCCGATCGCGGCGTGCGGCGTGCGGTCCGCGATCGCGGTCTGGAGGTTGGCGAGCTTGCCTGCCCGCTTCTCGACGAACAGGTCACCGGCCTCGTCCACCAGCGCGATGCCAGCGGAGTCGTAGCCGCGGTACTCGAGGCGCTTGAGGCCCTCGATGAGGATGGGGCCCGCCTCGCGGGGACCGGTGTAGCCGACGATTCCGCACATGCCGCTGGTGGTTCTCCTTCGGGATCCGCCGCGGCCCGCCGCGGCCGGGCTAGTGTAGACGCTCCCCTGCGAGCGTCGCGATCGCGTCGGCGATCGCGACGACCTCGGCAGCGTCGCGGCCCTCGACCATCACCCGGAGCACGGGCTCGGTCCCCGACGGCCGGACCAGGATCCGCCCGTCGGGGGCGAGCCTCGCCTCGGCGTCCGCGATCGCCTGCCGCAGGACGTCGTCGTTCTCCCACTGGTCGCGGTGCCGGACCCGGATCGCCCGCTGCTGCTGTGGCAGGAGCGGGACGGCGGCGGCGAGCGCCCCAAGGCCGGAACCGGACACCGTCATGACGCGCAGCAGCTCGAGGGCCGTGACGATCCCGTCGCCCGAGGTCGCGTGCTCGCGGACGATCACGTGCCCGCTCTTCTCGCCGCCCAGGCCCGCGCCCGACACCAGCATCGCGGCGAGGATGTGCTTGTCCCCGACCGGCGTCCGAACGATCCGTCCGCCCGCGGTCTCGACGGCGTGCTGGAGCCCGCCGTTGGACAGCACCGACACGACCAGGCTGCCGTTGTCGAGCGCACCCCGCGCCAGCCGCTCGAGCGCGAGGATGCCCAGCACCTGGTCGCCGTCCACGAGGTGCCCGCCGGCGTCCACCGCGACGCACCGGTCCGCGTCGCCGTCGAGCGCGAAGCCCACGTCCGCGCCCAGCGCCCCGACCGCCTCGGCGAGCGAGGCCGGGTGGGTCGCGCCGCACTCCCGGTTGATGTTGTCGCCATCGGGCGCGTCGTGGATCACGGTGACCCGGGCGCCGGTGGCCCGCAGGAGGTCCGGCCCGACCCGGTGCGCGGCGCCGTTGGCGGCGTCGAGCACGACGTGGAGCCCGTTCCCGCGCACGGCCGCGGCCAGCGCGACCCGGTGCGCAAGGTAGCGGTCCAGCAGCCCGTGCGCGTCCACCGCGCGCCCGATCGCCCCCGGCGCCACGCCCGGCAGCTCGTCGGCGCGGAGGATCACGGCCTCGAGCTCGTCCTCGAGGTCGTCGTCCAGCTTGAGCCCGCTCGGATCGAGCACCTTGAGACCGTTGTCCTGGGCCGGGTTGTGCGAGGCCGAGACCATGATCCCCGCGGCGAAGTCCCCGGTCCCGGCCAGGAACGCCAGTGCGGGCGTGGGCACGACGCCGACCTGGTGGACGTCCACGCCCATGCTGGTCGCGCCGGCCGTGATCGCAGCCACGAACATGTCGCCGGACCGCCGGGTGTCCTGGCCGACCACGAGCGCGCCGCCCGGGCCGACGAGCTGGTGGGCGGTCGCGCGGCCGAGCGCGAACGCGAGCGACGGGCGCAGGTCGACGTTGGCCGCGCCGCGGATCCCGTCCGTGCCGAACAGGCGGCTCATGCTGCTCCTTGGTGCATCCGGGTGGTCGTCCTGGTGGGGCCGGGCCGGCCCGGGATCGTCAGGGTGCCGCGGACGGAGACGCGCCGTCCGAGGGGGATGGTGACGGTGACGGCGACGCGGGCTCGGGCGAGGGCGACGGCGGCTCGAGCACGGTGACGGTCACCGTCTCCACCGAGATCGCGGCCACCGTCACGCCCGACGGCACCGACGGCACCACGGGCACCTCGTGGGTGCCCGGCCCGAGCGCCGACACGTTGAGCCCGATCACGATCGGCGCGGATCCCAGGACGTCGAGGTCGGCCACCGAGCCGAACAGCGTCAGCAGGATCGGGTCGAGCTCCGCCGCGTATCGGAAGCCGGGCCGCATCCCGTCGAGGCGCAGGCCGACGCCGAACGTCCGGGTCTCCGTCACGGGCTCGATCACGACCGTGACCTTCACGCTCGTCGAGCCCAGCGGCAGGACGCCCGGCGGGAGCGCGAGCAGGACGGTCATCTCGACGTCGCTCGTGGCGCCGAACACGCCGACCGGTTCCGTGTCGGCCCGGACGAGCTCGGCCAGCTGGTCGCCGTCGCCCTCGACCGAGACCACCAGCGGCTCGAACTCGATCCTCGCGATCCGGAACCCGGCCGCCGGGGTGCCGGTCAGCACCGGGTTCACGGGCAGCGTTCGCGACTCCTTGTTGGTGAAGATCGGGATCGTGACGTGGACCGTCCGCGGCTCGATCTTCACGCCGGTCACGATCTCCCCCGCGGCGTCGATCGCGTCCACCTCGACCTCCCGGTCGACATCGATTCCGCTGCCGTCGATCAGCGCGCTGGCCCGGGCGGCGACCACCCGGTTGACGGCCGCGGACGGTCCGGTGACGGTGACCGAGGAAGGCTCCACCGTTTCCTCGCCGATGTCGAGGCCCGCCGGCGGCGAGCCGCGGTCCACGACCACGTGCACGACCTTGGGGATCGACTGGTCGAGGATCACCTGGATCGACTGCGGCCGGAAGTCGAGGATCGTCACCCGCGGGTCGATCGCCACGACGCTGACGCGGACGCTGGTCGCCGAGCCGTCCGGGGTCACGTTCGCGAGGTCCACCGTGGCCCGGAAATCGTCGGCAGTCAGGCGGCCGAGGTCAGCCGGCGCGATGTAGCGGATCTGCTCCACGTCGCGCAGGTCGTTGGTCACGACGGTGTCCAACGGCTGGTTGGCGAGATCCACCCGGATCGGGCCCGGGTAGACGTTGCTGTCCTGCGACACCACGAGGCCGGCGTAGAGCAGCGTGGCCACCGCGATCGCGGCCAGCTTGAGCGGCCAGTTGTGGACGACGAAGGTGAATGCGCGGCGCGCCGAGCGGCCGATGTTCATCGTTGCGTGACCACGGCGGCGGCCGTGCCCTCCTCATCGGCCCCGAGCGGCGGGCCCGGCACGGCCTGCTCCGGGGCGGCCTGGTCGGCGCGCAGCGCGCGGCCGCGGGTCAGCCGCAGCCGGCCACCGGTCCCGCCGCCGCGCCACGGCCCGCGGGCGCGACCCAGGCCCGGCGGCGCGACGGGTGTCTCGAGCAGCCCGCGGAGCGCGCGCTCGAGCTGCGCCTCGGTCGGGACGCGGACGATCCGGGCCCGCTCCACGACGCTCATCTGGCCGCTCTCCTCCGACACGACGATCGCCACCGCGTCGGTGTCCTCGGTGATGCCCAGGGCCGCCCGGTGGCGGGTGCCGAACCGCTCACTCAACGTCATCTCGGTGAGCGGCAGCAGCGCGCCGGCGGCGATGATCGCGTCGCCACGGACGATCACGGCCCCGTCGTGCAGCTCGGTCCGAGGCATGAAGATCGTGGACAGCAGCTCGCGCGACAGGTCGGCGTGGAGCATCACGCCCGTCTCGGCGATCTCCTCGAGGCCCGTCTCTCGCTCGAGCACGATCAGCGCCCCGTGGCCCTCCCGGGCCAGCAGGCCGGCCGCCCCGGCGACCTCGGCCGCGACGTGCTCGATGCGCCGGCGTTCCGCCGGCGCCAGGAGCCAGCCGAACGTGCCCACGCGCCCGATCCGCTCCAGGGCCCGCCTCAGCTCCGGCTGGAACACCACGACCAGGGCGAACAGCCCCACGACGGCGCCGGCCTGGAGCAGCTGCGTGAACAGCCGCAGCCCGAGGGACTGCGCCAGCGCGTACACGCCGAGCAGGATCGACACGCCGATGACGAGGGTGACGGCCCGCGTGCCGCGGATCAGGCTGAACAGCCAGTAGATGAACAGCGCGGTGATCGCGATGTCGAGCAGCGTCGCCGGCGTGACCTGCTGGACGAGCGACTCGATGAACGGGGGCATCCTCGGGCGAGTGTAACACCGGGTCCCGGCCGATCCCGCCGGGGCCGCCCGGGTGCCGGGTGCCGGGACAGGGGCCGGGTTCAGCCCGGTCCGGTCCTCGCGGCAGCGATGCGGGCCGTCGCGTCCACGTCCTCGTCGAGCGTCGCAAGCCGATCGAGAAGGTCCAGCTTCTCGGTCGCGAGCACCGTCCAGCCGCGGTCGCCGTAGAGCTCCACCAGCGCGAGGTGCAGGTCCACGTCGTCCGGGCGCAGCGAGAGCCCGACGTAGCAGGCGTCGATGGCCGCCTCGGCGCTGCCTTGGCGGTGGTGCGCGGCGGCCAGGTCGAGGAGCGCTCCCAGGGCGGCGGCCATGTCCCCGCGGTCGATCGCGGCCTCCGCGGCGCGAGTCAGGGCATCCACGTCGACGTCCGCCGGCAGGTCCCGGTCGAGCGCCGACCGGATGACCGGCCCGGCGGGCTCTGCCTGCTCCGCAGCCTCTGGCTCCTCCGCAGCCTCTGCCTGCTCCGCAGCCTCTGCCTCCTCCGCAGCCTCTGCCTCCTCCGCAGGCTCCGCCGTGGGCGGCACTGCGGCAGGCGTGGCCGGCGGCGACATCGCCACGCCGTCGAGCACCCGCAGGGCCTGCTCCAGCGCCAGCCGTCCGGGCTCGCCGGGCTCGGACGCCCGCAGCTGCTCGATCAGCCGGGCCAGCATCCGCCGGCGCTCACGGCCCTCGGCCAACTCCAGGCCGCGGCGGGCGGCGTCCACGGCATCCGCGAGCTTGCCGGCGGCAAGGCGTGCCTCCGAGAGGGTGTCATAGGCGTCGGCGGCCTCGCCGGGACGTCCGAGCGCCGCGAGTGCCTGGGCGCGGCCCAGCAGTGCCGCCTCGTCGCGCGGGGACAGCTGGAGCGCCACGCCGTAGTGGCGCAGCGCGTCGGCGGGCCGCTTGCGGCGCAGCAGCGCGGTCCCGGCGCTCGCGTGGGGCGTCGCGCGCTCGGGAGCGATCGCCGCTGCCTCCGCGTACGCGGTCAGCGCGTCCTCGAGCCGACCGCGCAGCGAGGCGACATGGCCGCGCTTCAGCGCGTCCTTGTAGCGCTCGTACAGGGCCTCGCCGCTCATTCGACCGGTTGCCTCCGCGGTTGGTGTGTCTCGCTCAGCCGGCCAGCAGCTCGACCAGCAGCGCCTTCTGGGCATGCAGCCGGTTCTCCGACTGCTCGAAGATGATGCTCCTCGGGCCGTCCATCACGTCCGACGTGATCTCCTCCCCGCGGTGCGCCGGCAGGCAGTGCATCACCAGCGCCTCGGGCGCGACCGCCAGCAGGTCCCGGTTGACCTGGTACCGCGCGAACGCGTCGCGCCGCTCCTCGGCCTCGGCCTCCTGGCCCATCGACGTCCACGCGTCCGTGTACACGGCGGCGGCGCCGTCCACCGCCTCGCGCGGATCATCGGCGAACACGAGCCGTCCGCCGGCGGCATCCGCGAGCTCGCGGGCCCGGGCGACGACGCGCTCGTTGGGTCCGTAGCCGGCCGGATGGGCGAGCCGGACCTCCATGGCCAGCGTGGCGCCCATCAGCGCCAGCGAGTGGTAGACGTTGTTGCCGTCGCCGACGAACGCGAGCGGCAGCCCGCGGAGGTCCCCGAACCGCTCGTGGAGCGTGAACAGGTCGGCCAGGGCCTGGCAGGGGTGCTCGCGGATCGTGAGGCCGTTGATCACCGGGATCGCGGCGCGGGCCGCCAGCTCCAGCACCACCTCGTGGGGGCCCGTCCGGGCCATGATCGCGTCCACGAACCGCTCCAGGTTGCGGGCGACGTCGCCCACCGTCTCCCGCCCGCCGAGGACGACGCCCTCGGTCAGGTAGATCGCGTGGCCGCCGAGCTGGGTCATCCCCGCCTCGAACGTGACTCGCGTCCGCAGGCTGGGCTTCTGGAACAGCATGGCCAGCGTCCGCCGCTCCAGCGGCGGGCTCGCATGCCGCCGCTCCGCGAGGTACTCGGCCTTCAGCTCGCTCGCCCGCGCGAACAACGCCCCGATCTCCCCGGCCGACAGGTCGGCGGCGGAGACCAGATCGCGCCCGCGAAGGGACACGGTGTTCACCCGTTCAGACTAGCGGACCGGCCGCGAAACGACGGAGCGCCTGCCCGGCGGTCCAGGCCAAGGCGGCCGGGAGCACGGGAGCGAGCGCACCTCAGCGTGCGTGAGCGAGCGCGCGGACCAGCCAACGCGGGAATGGGCCGCCCGGCGGGCGCGTCTACCGCTTGGTGTACTGGGGGGCCTTGCGGGCGCGCTTCAGCCCGTACTTCTTGCGCTCCTTCATCCGCGGGTCGCGGGTCAGGAGGCCGGCCTGGCGCAGCGGGAGGCGGTTCGCTTCGGGATCGGCCTGGAGGAGGGCGCGCGCGATGCCGTGGCGGATGGCGCCCGCCTGGCCGGTGACCCCGCCACCCTCGACCTTGATCATCGCGTTGAAGCGGCCCTCCGTCCCCGTGACCCGGAACGGCAGGAACAGCTCGGACTCGGCGAAGGCGCCGCCGAAGTGCTCCTCGGGCGTGCGGCCGTTGACGACCATCGACCCCTCCCCGGGGAGGAGGCGAACGCGGGCAACCGCCGTCTTCCGGCGGCCGGTGCCCCAATAGAACGCAGGCGTCGACATCAGGGCTCCTCGATCAGGCGAGCGGCTCGGGCTTCTGGGCCTGGTGGGGATGCTCGCTCCCCGCGTAGACCTTCAGCTTCCGGAGCATCTGGGTTCCCAGGCGGTTGTGCGGCAGCATCCCCTTGACGGTCCGGCGGATGACCTCCTCCGGCCGGCGGGCGAGGAGGTGGCCGAGCGTCTCCTCCTTGAACCCGCCGGGATAGCCGCTGTGGCGGGCATAGACCTTGGACTCGAGCTTGTCCCGCGTCACGGCGATCCGGGACGCGTTGAGCACGATGACGTGGTCACCGGTGTCCATGTGGGCGGCATAGGTGGGCTTGTGCTTCCCCTCGAGGACGTGCGCGATCCGCGTCGCGAGGCGGCCGAGCGTCTCGTCCGTCGCGTCGACGACGTACCAGCGTCGCTCGATCTCGCTCTCGCGAGGCGTATAGGTCTTGGCGCTCATTCCTCGTCTTCTCCGTCGTCGGTCGGTGGCCGCCGCCCGAGGACGACGCGCCGGAGGCACAGGCCCTTCGCGGGGGCCATGGCCCCGTTGAGTGCCGGCTCCCGTGCGGCGAGCGCCGCCCGGAGGCCTTCCTCATCCATCTTGCCCAGGCCGACCTCCAGGAGGCCGGCGACCATTCGCCGCACCTGGCCCCGGAGGAAGGCATTCGCCTGGACGTCGATCGTCACCAGGCGCCCCGCCGTCCGGACCCGGACCGCATGCACGGTCCGGACCGGGGACCGGTCCCCGCTGCCGAAGGCCGAGAAGTCGTGCCGGCCCTCGAAGACCGACCCGGCGCTCGCCATGGCGGCGATGTTCAATGGGGCACGCACCCCGAGCGCGTGGCGCTCGCGGAGCGGGCTGCGCGGCCCGTTCCAGACGGTGTAGCGGTACTCCCGGTACCGCGCCGCATAGCGAGGGTGGAACCCGGCCGGGACGCGCCGCACGTCGCGGATCGCGACGTCCCGCGGGAGCTGGGCGTTGACCGCCCGCTGGAGCCCCGGTCCCGAGAGCCGGCCACGGTAGGTGAATGCGATCACCTGGCCCGTGGCGTGGACCCCGGCATCGGTGCGTCCCGCCCCGTCGACCACCACCCGCTCCCCTCCTGCGAGGGTCGCGAGGGCCGTCTCGAGCTCCCCCTGGACTGTCCGGGCGTCCGGTTGGTACTGGAACCCGGCGAAGTCCGTTCCGTCGTATTCGACCAGTGCCTTGTAGCGCACCGGCGGGCCCTCTCGGAACCCTGTCGTCCGTGTCAGTCTGCGAGCCGCCGCTCAGGCTCAGCGGCGGCCCTCATACCAGCTCGATCTGAACGATCTCCGCCGCATCTCCCTTGCGCTGGCCGATGTGCACGAGCCGGGTGAAGCCCGACTGGCGGTCGGCGTACTTGGGGGCGATCACGTCGAACAGCTTGGCGATCACGAGGGGCTCGTTGGGCAGCTCGGACCCGACGGTCCTGCGGGCGGCGAGGTCCCCGCGCTTGGCGATCGTGATGATCCGCTCCACCTGGCCGCGGATCTCCTTGGCCTTCGCCTCGGTCGTCTGCACCCGCTCGTAGCGGAGCACCGAGACGGTGAGGTTCCTGTACAGGGCGAGCCGGGGGCCGCGCTTGCGCGAGAGCTTGCGCCCGTCGATCCGATGGGCCATGGCTCAGCCTTCCTCCTCGTCGCCGAACGGCTCTCCCTCGTCCGCGTCCAACGCGACGTCCGACTCGGTCTCGGGGAGGATGAAGCCGCGCATGCGGAGGCGCTCCTTCATCTCGTCGAGCGACTTCTTGCCGAAGTTGCGCATGCGGAGGAGGTCGTCGTCCTTGAGCTGGAGCAGCTGGCCGACCTTCACGATGTTGTTGCGCTTCAGCGAGTTGTAGGCCCGCATCGGCAGGTCCAGCTCCTCGATCGGCATGTCCAGCATGTTGGGCGGGAGCTGCGGCACGCCCGAGGCGGCGCGGTCCGGCGCGACGGCCTGGACGCCGATGGTCACGAACGGCTGGAACTGGCGCACGAGGATGTCCGCGGAGCGCGACAGCGCCTCCTCGGGGGTGATGGTGCCATCGGTCTCGATCTCGATCGTGAGCTTGTCGTAGTTGGTCATCTGACCGACCCGCATGCTCTCGACCCAGTAGTTGACCTTGCGCACCGGCGTGAAGATCGCGTCCACCGCGATCACGCCGATCGGCAGCGCCTCGCTCCGCTCGGCGGCGGCGAGGTAGCCCACGCCGCGCTCCACGGTGAGGTCCATCTCGATCGTGACGTCGTCCGAGTCGATCGTCATCAGGACGAGCTCGGGGTTCACGATCTCGACGTCCGCTGACTCCGCGATGTCCGCCGCGATCACCGGGCCGGCGCCGCTCTTGATGAGCCGGAGCTGGACGGGATGCGTGGCGAAGCTCTTGAGGCGCAGCTTCTTGACGTTCAGCACGATCTGGGTGACGTCTTCCTTGACGCCGGGGATCGTGGAGAACTCCTGGTACACGTCACGGACCTGGATGGACGTGACGGCCGCCCCCTCGAGGGACGAGAGCAGGACGCGCCGGAGCGCGTTACCCAGCGTGACGCCGTAGCCCGCCTGCAGCGGTCCGGCCTCGTACTTCGCGTACGTGCCGGCTTCGGCGACGGGCTCGATCTGCGGGGTCTCGAGTTCGATCATGGAGGGCGGCTACCTCGAGTAGTACTCGACCACGAGCTGCTCGTTGAAGTCGAGCGGCATCTGGTCGCGGCGCGGCATGGCGAGCACGGACCCGGCGAGGTTCGCCGCGTCGAGGCTCAGCCAGTCCGGGGCCTGGTGCGAGCGGAGGGTCTCCTTGACGGTCTTGAACAGCTCGCGGCCGCGGTGCGACTCGCGCACCTCGACCTTGTCGCCGATCCTGAGCCGGTAGACGACGTTGTCCAGGCGCAGCTCGAGCGAGCGGAGCAGGTACTCGCCGGTCACGCCGGAGTGGCGCGACGCCTCGACGAAGTAGTTGCGGAACTGCTTCTCGAGGACGCCGTAGACGCGGCGGACCTTCTGCTTCTCGCGCAGCTGGAGTCCGTAGTCCCCGACCTTGCGGCGGCGGACGCCGTGCTGCCCGGGCGGCGTGGGACGGCGCTCGAAGGAGCACTTCTTGGTGTAGCAGCGGCTGCCCTTGAGGAAGAGCTTGAGCCCTTCCCGGCGGCAGAGCCGGCAGACAGCGTCGGTGTAGCGGGCCATGGTCTCTCGATGCTCAGACGCGGCGCCGCTTGGGCGGGCGGCATCCGTTGTGCGGGATGGGCGTGACGTCGGTGATCGCGCTCACCTCGAGACCGGCGGCCTGGAGCGACCGGATGGCCTGCTCCCGGCCGGCGCCGGGGCCCTTCACGTAGACCTCGACCTGGCGCATGCCGTGCTCCATCGCGCGGCGTGCGGCGCCATCCGCGGCCAGCGCGGCAGCATACGGCGTGCTCTTCCGGGAGCCCTTGAACCCGGCGATCCCCGCCGAACCCCACGAGATGACGTTCCCGGTCTGGTCCGTGATCGTCACGATCGTGTTGTTGAAGGTCGCCTGGATGTGGACGTGTCCCTGGGGAACGTTCTTGCGCTCCCGACGCCGCTGCTTGACGGCGCGCTTTCGATCGGCCATGCCTTAGCGGTTCCTCGTCACTTCGACTTCTTGCGGGCGCCGACCGTCTTCTTCGGGCCCCGGCGCTGGCGGGCGTTCGTCTTCGTGCGCTGCCCCCGAACGGGGAGGTTGCGCCGGTGCCGGAGGCCGCGGTACGAACCGATCTCGATGAGGCGCTTGATGTTCAGCGCCACCTCGCGCCGGAGGTCGCCCTCGACCTTGTACGTCCGGTCGATGACCTCCCGAAGCCGGTTGACCTGGTCCTCGGTGAGGTCCCGAACGCGCGTGTCCGGGTTGATGCTGGTCTGCTTGAGGATCTTCTGGCTGGACGACAGCCCGACCCCGTAGATGTACGTGAGGGCGACCTCGACGCGCTTCTCGCGCGGGATGTCGACACCGGCGATCCGTGCCATCGCGTCAGCCCTGCCGCTGCTTGTGCTTGGGATTCGAGCAGATGACCATCACGGTGCCGTGGCGCCGGATGACCTTGCAGTTGTCGCACCGCGTCTTGACGGACGCTCTGACCTTCACCGGGTTCCTCGATTACTTCAGGCGGTACGTGATCCGACCCCGAGTGAGGTCGTAGGGAGACAGCTCAACGCGGACCCGGTCGCCGGGCAGGATTCGGATGAAGTTCATCCGGAGCTTGCCGCTGATGTGCGCAAGGACGCGATGACCGTTCTCGAGCTCCACCGCGAACATCGTGTTCGGCAGCGGCTCGATGACGGTTCCTTCGACTTCGATCGCGTCCTTCTTCGCCAACCTTGCTCCCTGGTCCTTCTCAGCACGAGTGCCGGCCCGCCCGGGCCGACACACGAACGGTGAGGATATCAAAGCCCAGCCAATCCGACAACCCTTCCGCCATCGGCTGGGAGGCGCGTCGCCTCGGCCCTCGGGTCGCGGTTCGTGGACTCGGCTGCCAACCCATCGTCATCAGGCCGTCGTCAGGATCTCGGGTCCATTCGCCGTTACCGCGATCGTGTGCTCGAAGTGGGCAGACAGCGAGCCGTCGTGGGTGACGACGGTCCAGTTGTCGGCCAGCGTGTCCGTGGCGTCCGAGCCCAGGGTGAGCATCGGCTCGATGGCGAGGCAGATGCCGGGCGCCAGCTCGATGCCGTTGGACCGCGAGCGGAAGTTCGGGACCTGCGGGTCCTCGTGCATCGCCGTGCCGATCCCGTGACCCACGTACTGCCGGACGATGCCGTAGCCGCCGGCGGACGCGACGTCCTCCACCGCGGCCGAGATGTGGCCGATCCGGTTGCCGGGCATGGCGGCCGCGATCCCCGCCATGAGCGCCACGCGGGTGGCCTGGACGAGGCCGACCGCCTCCGGCGTGCCCGCCGCGTCGCCGCCGCAGATGAACGAGCGGGCGCCGTCGCCGTGCCACCCGTCGTAGATGACGCCGACGTCCACGGACACGATCTGGCCGGCGCGGATCTCGCGAACGCCGGGGATGCCGTGGACGATCTCGTTGTCAACCGAGATGCACGTCGAGGCCGGGTAGGCGTGGGGGTCGCGGGCGTCGTAGCGCCGCCCGCCGAGGTAGTTGAGGAACGAGGGCACGCCCTTCGCGGCGCGGATGTGGCGCTCCGCGAGGTGGTCCAGCTCGGCGGTCGTGATCCCCGGCTGGAGCTCTTCCTCGACCAGCGCGAGGACCTCGGCCACGATCCTGCCCGCGGACCGCATCTTCGAGATCTCGGCCCTGGACTTGCGGGTGATGGTGGGCATCAGCGGGCCGCCCCGCCCGTGGTCCCCGTGCGCGGGGCGAGCCCGGCCGCCACGACCGCGTCCGCGACGGCGGTCGCCACGTCCATGATCGGGCGCAGCCCGTCCACGTCGCGCAGCACCCCGGACCCCCGGTAGTGCTCCAGCACCTCGTCCAGGGAGCCCAGCTGCTGGGCGAGACGGGCGCGGATCGTGTCCGGCCGGTCGTCGGTGCGCTGGTACAGCTCGGATCCGTCGAGGTCGCAGATGCCCGGCACCCGGGGCGGGCTCGACACCTCGTGGTACGGGTGCCCTGCCGCGCGGCAGATCCAGCGGCCAGACATCCGGCGGACGAGCTCCTCCTCGGGCACCTCGACGAGGACCGCGGCGCACACGGCGGAGTCGCGCTCGGCCAGCGCCTCGTCCAGGGCCTTCGCCTGGACGCCGGTGCGCGGGAAGCCGTCGAGGATCACGCCGTCCGCGGCGTCGGGCCGGCCCAGGCGTTCGAGCAGGAGACGGACGGTGATGTCGTCAGGGACGAGCCGGCCCGCGTCCATGAAGCGCCGCGCCTCGAGGCCCAGCGGCGTCCCGTCGCGGACCGCGGCCCGGAACAGGTCGCCGGTCGCGACCACCGGGATGCCGAGTCGATCGGCCAGCAGGGGCGCCTGCGTGCCCTTCCCCGCGCCCGGAGCCCCGAGCAGGATGACGACGTCCATGATCAGGGAGTCCTCAGGTCAGCACGGCTCCGCCCGGATGACGGCCGAGGCGAAGGCGCCACCGAGGACACGAGCGAGCGCACTTGCAGCGTGCGTGAGCGAGCGCCCGGAGGCGGCAACGCACGGATCGGACGTCAGGTGGGCGGAGTTCACCTGATGAAGCCTTCGTACTGGCGGATGAGCAGCTGGGCTTCGAGCTGTTTCATCGTCTCGACGACGACGGACACGACGATCAGGATGCCGGTGCCGCCGAGGGCCAGGTTCGAGTACTGCGGCTGCACGAGGCCGACGAACGGCGGCAGGGCGGCCACGATGCCCAAGAACAGGGCGCCGGCGACCGTGATCCGGGTCACCACTCGCGCGAGATAGTCCTGCGTTGGGCGACCCGGCCGGATGCCCGGGATGAAGCCGCCGTTCTTGCGCAGCTGCTCCGCCGTCTCGTCCGGCTTGAACGTGAACGCCGTGTAGAAGTACGTGAACCCCACGGTCAGCAGGAAGTACATCGCGACGTACAGCCACGATCCCTGGCTGAGCCAGGTGACGACGCCCTGTGCGACGTCGCCGACGATCCCGCCGGAGTTCACGAAGTAGCTCGCGATCTGGCTGGGGAACAGCAGGATGCTGACCGCGAAGATGATCGGGATGACGCCGGCCTGGTTGACGCGCAGCGGCAGGAACGTCTGGCCGCCCTGGTACATCCGCCGCCCCCGGACGCGCGAGGCGTACTGGACCGGGATCCGGCGCTGGCCCTCCTGGATGTAGATGATCACCGCCACCGCGGCGACGCCCAAGAGGCCGAACAGCACGACGGTGGCCAGGTCCGGGTTGCTGAGGAACCCGGTCATGGCCGCGGGCGCGCGGCTGACGATGCCCGCGAAGATGATGAAGCTGATGCCGTTGCCGATCCCCTTCTCGGTGATCAGCTCGCCCAGCCACATCAGGACGACCGAGCCGGCCGTGAGGGTCACGATCTGGGTCAGCGTCTCCCAGCTGCCGAGGTCGAAGTCGGTGGTCAGGACCTGGTTGCTGAACAGGAGCGCCAGGAACCCGTACGACTGGAGGAGCGCCATCGGCACCGACAGGTAGCGGGTGTACTGGTTGATCTTGGTGCGGCCGTACTCGCCCTCGCGCTGGAGCGCCTGGAGCGAGGGGACCACGCCCGTCATCAGCTGCATGATGATCGAGGCGTTGATGTACGGGTTCACGCCCAGCGCGACGATCGAGAAGTTGGCCAGGCCGCCGCCCGAGAACAGGTCGAGGAGCCCGAAGATCGCATTCGACTCGAGGAAGCTCTTGAGCTTGTCCGGGTCCACGCCCGGGACGGGGACGTGGGCGAGCGCCCGGAAGACCAGGATGATCAGCGCGACGTACAGGATCCGGCGCCGGAGGTCCGGCGCCCGGAACGCGTTGAACAGGGCTTCGAACACGGGTCGCTTAGCCGTCGCCGGCGGTGTCGGCCGCGTCGGCGTCCTCGGCCTCGGCGGCTTCGGCCTCGGCGGCCTCGGGGGCGGCCGTCTCGACCGCGGCCTCGGCCTTCGCCCGTGATGCGCGCCTGGCCGGCGGCCTGGCTGCCTCCGGCGGGCCCTCGGTCTGGGGCTCGACCCCCAGCGCCGCCAGCGGCGTGGTCGGGATCTCGATCACCTGGGCCGTGCCGCCGGCCGCCTCGATCTTCTCGCGGGCGCTCTTCGTGAACGCATCAGCGAGCACGAACAGCTTCGCGCTGACGTCGCCGTGGCCGAGGATCTTGAGCGGCCGCCTATCGCGACGGACCAGCCCGGCTCCCTTGAGCGTGTCGGCGTTGACCGTGACCGGCGCGCCTTTCTGGACCTCGAGCTTGCCCGCCTCCACGGCGGCGCTGATCGCGCCGACGTTGACGACCTCGTACTCGATGTCGTTGACGTTGCGGAAGCCCCGGAGCTTCGGGATCCGGATGTGGAGCGGCGTCTGGCCGCCCTCGAACCAGGCCGGGATCGAGGCGCCCGCGCGCGAGCGCTGGCCCTTGGTGCCGCGGCCCGCGGTCTTGCCCTTGCCGGCCGCGATGCCGCGCCCGACCCGGGTCCGCTTGGTGACCGACCCCTCGGCGGGGCGCAGGTCGTGGATCTTCATCAGTCCTTCTCCGGGGTGGTCGGCTCCGCGCCCTCGGCAAGCTCCTCGACGGTCACGAGGAACCGCACCTGGCGGACCATCCCGCGGACGGCGGGGTTGTCCGGCAGGACGGACGAGCTGCCGATGCCATGCAGGCCCAGCGCGCGGATCGTCGCCCGGTTGCGGGCGATGTGGCTGATCGTGCTCCTGGTCTGGGTGACCCGCAGCCTACCGGACATCGGCCACCTCCCGCGCCGCGGCCGGCTGGCCGGGCACCACCAGGCGGAGCTTCACACCGCGCTGGCGGGAGAGCTCCTCGACCGAGCGGAGGCCGCGCAGCGCATTGAGCGTCGCGCGGGTCACGTTCACCGGGTTGGTGGAGCCGTGCACCTTGGCCAGGATGTCGCGGACGCCCGCGGCTTCGACCACGGCACGCACGGCGCCGCCGGCGATGACGCCGGTGCCCTGCGAGGCGGGCTTGAGCAGCACGCGCGCGGCGGCATACTCCTCCCGGACCTCGTGCGGGATCGTCGTCCCCACCATCGGGATCTTGACGATGTTCTTCTTGGCGTCCTCGACACCCTTGCGGATGGACTCGGGGACGTCGCCGGCCTTGCCCAGGCCCACGCCGACATGGCCGGCGCCATCGCCCACGACGATCACCGCCGAGAACGAGAACCGGCGGCCGCCCTTGTGCACCTTGGCGACGCGGTTGATCTGGACGACGCGCTCCTCGAGCGCGAGCTTGTTGGGGTCGATGCGGGCCACAGGCGTGTCCTCTAGAAGTCGAGACCGGCCTCGCGGGCCGCCTCGGCGAGCGAGCGGACTCGCCCGTGGTACTTGAAGCCCGCACGGTCGAACACCACCTGCCCGATGCCGGCGGCCCTGGCGCGCTCGGCGATGAGCTGGCCGACGCGCTTGGCGCCGTCCGTCTTGGTGCCGGCCGCCCCCTTGAGGCCGCTCTCCAGCGAGGAGGCGGCGGCGAGGGTGCTGCCGGAGGTGTCGTCGATGACCTGGGCGTAGATGTGGTTGAGGCTGCGGAAGACCGCCAGGCGGGGACGCGCGGGCGTGCCCGAGAGGCGGAGGCGGAGGCGCTCGTGGCGCTTGGTGCGCGCCGCGGTGCGGGTGGCGAGCTTGGTCATCGCTACTTCTTCCCGCCGATCTTGCCGGCCTTGCCCGCCTTGCGGCGGACCTGCTCGCCGGCGTACCGGACACCCTTGCCCTTGTAGGGCTCGGGCTTGCGGGTCGCGCGGACCTTGGCGGCCACCTGGCCGACGAGCTCCTTGTCGATGCCCACCACCGCGACACGGAGGGGGTTCTCGACCTCGAAGCTGATGCCGTCGGGCGGCTCGATCTCGATCGGATGGCTGTAGCCGAGCGCGAGCTGGAGCTTGTCGCCGATCTTCTGCGCGCGGTAGCCGACGCCGACGATCTCGAGGCCCTTGCGGTACCCGGTGGTGACCCCGACGACCATGTTGTTCACGAGCGTGCGGGTGAGGCCGTGGAGGGACTTGTCGAGCTTCTGCTCCGTGGGGCGGCTGACCACGAGGTTGTCGCCCTCGCGCTCGACCTCGATCCGCGGCGGGAGCTCGCGGGTCAGGGTCCCCCTGGGGCCCTTCACGGTCACGATGCGCCCGTCGAACGTGATGTCCACGCCGGCGGGAACGGGGATGGGGAGACGGCCGATCCGGGACATCGCGCTACCAGACGTAGGCGAGGATCTCGCCACCCAGCTGGGCCTGCCTGGCCTGGCTGCCGGTCATGATCCCCTTCGACGTGCTGACGATCACGACGCCGAGGCCGCCCAGGACGCGCGGGATGTCGGTCTTGCGCGCGTACACGCGCAGGCCCGGCTTGCTGATCCGCTTGAGGCCCGAGACGACCGGCACCTTGCCGTCGACATACTTGAGCTCGAGGCGCAGGAGCTGCGCCGGCCCCTCGCGCTCCTCGCGGACGTCGGCGATGAAGCCTTCCTCCTTGAGGATCCGCGCGATCTCGCGCTTGGTGCGCGAGGCGGGGACGACGACCTCCGTGTGGCGCGCCCGGGACGCGTTGCGGACCCGCGTGAGCATGTCCGCGATCGGGTCGGAGACGTTCATCTTCCTACCAGCTCGACTTCGTGACGCCGGGCAGCTCGCCGACGAGCGCGCGCTCGCGGAAGCAGATGCGGCACAGCGCGAAGCGGCGCATGTACGCCCGCGGCCGGCCGCAGACGGAGCAGCGGTGATACCCCTGCACCGGGTGCTTGGGCTCCCGCTTGGCCTTCGCGATCATGGACTTCTTGGCCATCTGGACTCCTCCCCGCCCTAGCCGGCGAAGGGCATGCCGAGGAGCTCGAGCAGGCGCTTCGATTCCTCGTCGGTCTTCGCCGTCGTCACGATGCTGATCTCCAGCCCGCGGAGACGGTCCACCTTGTCATAGTCGATCTCCGGGAAGGCGAGCTGCTCCCGGAGGCCGAGCGAGAAGTTGCCCCGGCCGTCGAACGACTTGCCCGGCACGCCCCGGAAGTCGCGGATGCGCGGCAGCGCGATCCGCGTGAGGCGCTCGAGGAAGTCCCACATCCGCTCGCCGCGGAGGGTGACCTTCACGCCGATCGGGTTGCCGGTCCGGACGCGGAACTGGGCGATCGACCGCTTGGCGCGGGTGACGATCGGCTTCTGGCCCGTGATGAGCCCGATGTCGCCGACCGCCGCGTCCACGGCCTTCGCGTTCTGGAGGGCCTCGCCCAGGCCGATGTTGAGGACGATCTTCTCGACACGCGGCACCTGCATCGGGTTGGCGTACCCGAACTGCTTCTGCAGCCCCGGCACGACCTCCGCCTGATACCGCTGCCGCAGCTGCCCGCTCACGCCTTCACCTCCAGCGGCTCGCCGCAGTGGCGGCAGACGCGGACGCGGGTGCCGTTGTCGAGCACGCGGTGCCCGACACGGGTCGGCCGGTCACAGTGACCGCAGACGACCATCACCCGGCTGATCGGGACTGGCATCGCACGATCGAGGACGCCGCCCGGATCGATGCTCGGCACGCCGCCACCGATCGAGCTGCCCGTGTTCCGCTGGCGCGGCTTGGTGTGCTTGCGGGCGATGTTGAGCCCCTCGACGACCACGGACACGCCGCCCTTGGCCGAGGTCCGGCGGTAGCCGGAGCGGAGGGGCGTCGGCGACGGGTCGAGCCGGATGATGCGCTCCACCGTGCCGCGCTTGCCGGCGTCCTTGCCGGCCAGCACCACGACGGTATCGCCCTTCCGGATCTCGGGGACCTTCGTCCGGTGCTCGATGGACCGCTGGGTCATCACAGCACCTCCGGCGCGAGGGACACGATCTTCATGTAGTTCCGATCCCGCAGCTCGCGCGCGACCGGCCCGAAGATCCGGGTGCCGCGCGGGTTGCCCTGGTTG
>MGOE01000117.1:0-5515 GCA_001797035.1 Chloroflexi bacterium RBG_16_72_14 | reverse complement strand
TTCTCGTCGAACCGGATGTAGCTCCCGTCCGGCCGGCCAATCTCCTTGGAGGTGCGGACGATGACCGCCCGCACCACGTCGCCCTTCTTCACCGGCGCGTTGGGGATCGCGGTCTTGACGCTCGCGATGATCACGTCGCCGATGCCGGCCGTGGTCTTGCGCGAGCGCCCCATGATCCGGATGCACTCGATGGTGCGGGCGCCCGTGTTGTCGGCGACGCGCAGCCGCGTGGAGGCCTGGATCACGCCTGGCCCTCCGCCGAGGCGTCATCGGCCTCGGTGCGCCGGCCGGGGTGCGCGGCGGCGTGGATCGCCTCAGAGGTCTCCACCTCGTCGGCGACGAGCGTCTCGCCCGCCCGCTCCTCGCCCGCGCGGGAGAGCACGGACACGAGGCGCCAGCGCTTGGTGGCGGACAGGGGGCGCGACTCCTCGATGAGGACGCTGTCGCCGACCTTCGCCTCGTTGTTCTCGTCATGCGCCGCGAACTTGGTCGTGGCCTTCATGACGCGCTTGTACAGTCGGTGGCGGGTCAGCCGCTCGACGGACACGACGATCGTCTTGTCCATCCTGTCGCTGACGACGCGGCCGACCTTGGTCTTCCGCTGTCCCTTCACGGGGCTGGTGGCTCCTGCGGTGGTCATCCCGACGCTCCTACTCCGCCAGTCCGCGGGCGGTGTCACGCTCGCGCTTGACGGTGAGGATCCGGGCGATCGTCCGTCGCGTCGCCGGGATCTGGCTGTAGTCCTTCAACTGGCGGGTCGAGAGGGCGAACCGGGTCTGCCACAGGTCCTGCTTCGCCTCCCGGAGCCGGTCGTCGAGCTCGCTGTCGGTGAGCTTCCGGACCTCACCGATCTCCATCGGTGACCTCCTTCGCGGTGTCGCGGACGACGACACGCGTCGCGACCGGGAGCTTGTGGGACGCGAGCCGCATGGCCTCGACGGCCGCCTCGTGCTCCACGCCCGCCATCTCGAACAGGATCCGGCCGGGGCGCACGACGGCGACCCAGTGGTCCGGCGCGCCCTTGCCGGAACCCATGCGGGTCTCGGCGGGCTTCTTGGTCGCCGGCTTGTCCGGGAACACGCGGATCCAGATCTTCCCGCCGCGCTTGACCGAGCGGGTCATCGCGCGCCGGGCGGCCTCGATCTGCCGGGCCGTGATCCAGGCCGGCTCGAGCGTGGCCAGGCCGTAGTCGCCAAACGAGACGGTGTGCCCGCCCTTGGCCATCCCGGACATCCGACCGCGCATCACCTTGCGGTGCTTGACGCGTCGCGGCATCAGCATCTGGTCAGCCCCCCTGCGCGGCGGCTGCCGCGGCCATGGCGGCCGACTCGCGGCGCCGGCGCTCGACGGGGATCTCACCCTTGTAGATCCAGACCTTGACGCCGATCCGGCCGTAGGTCGTGTGCGCGTGCACCTGGCCGTAGCTGATGTCGGCGCGCAGGGTGCCGAGCGGGATGCGACCCTCGCGGTCCCACTCCCGCCGCCCCATCTCGGAGCCGCCCAGGCGCCCGGCGAGGGCGATCTTGACGCCCTTCGCCCCGGCCTTCATCGAGCGCTGGATGGACTGCTTCATCGCCTTCTTGTAGGCGACGCGGCGGGTCAGCTGCTGCGCGATGTTGAGCGCGACGAGGTAGGCGTCCAGCTCCGGCTGGCGGATCTCCTTGATCTCGAGCTTCACCTTGCGCTTGGTCAGCTCCCCGATCTCCTTGCGCAGGATCTCGACGTTCTGGCCGCCGCGCCCGATGACGATGCCGGGCTTCGCGGTGTGGATCGAGACCGTGACGTGATTGATGCCACGCTCGATCTCGACGCCGCTCACGCTGGCGTTCGCCAGGCGGCGGTCGAGCAGCTGCCGGATCGCGATGTCCTCGCGGAGCAGCGTCGTGTACTCCTTGTCGGCGTACCACTTGGCCGTCCACGTTCGGGTGTAGCCCAGGCGGTAGCCGTACGGATGGACCTTGTGTCCCATGCCTAGGCCTCCCGGTCGGCGACGACGATGGTGATGTGCGTCATGGGCTTGTGGATCGGGAACGCCCGACCCTGGGCCCTGGGGCGCCACCGCTTGATCGTCGGGCCCTCGTTGGCGACCGCGTCGGCGATGAACAGCTCGTCCGCCGACCGGTTCAGGTTGTTCTCGGCATTCGCCGTCGCGCTCTTGAGCACGCGCGCGACGTCGCGCGCGGCGGCCTGCGGCATGAACCGCAGGAGCGCGGCGGCCTCCTCTACCGGCTTGCCCTTGATCGCCTCGGTGATCAGGCGGGCCTTCCGGGTCGAGCCCCGCAGGTACTTGGCAGTGGCAGAGACGCGCACGGTCATCGCTCCTCTACCGCAGCCCGCCGGACCGGTCGGCGTTCTTGCCATGCCCGCGGTACGTGCGGGTGGGGGCGAACTCGCCGAGCCGGTGGCCGACCATGTTCTCGGTGACGTACACCGGCACGTGCTTCTTGCCGTTGTAGACGGCAATCGTGTGGCCGATGAAGTCGGGGAAGATCACGGACGCGCGCGACCAGGTCTTGAGCACCTTTCGCTCGCTCCGCTTGTTCATGTCCTGCACCCGGGCGAGAAGCCGGGGCTGGACGAACGGTCCTTTCTTGACCGATCGCGACATCTCTGGCTCCTCCTACGACTTGCGATGCCGGCTGCGGACGATGAGCCGTCCGGTCAGCTTCGCGCGCCGGGTCCGGTAGCCCATCGCCGGCTTGCCCCACGGGGTCTTGGGCGGCATGCCGGTCGGGCTCTTGCCCTCGCCGCCGCCGTGCGGATGGTCCCGCGGGGTCATCGCAACGCCCCGGACCTCCGGCCGCTGGCCCATGTGGCGGGCGCGGCCGGCCTTGCCGAGGCTCTGGTTCTCGTGATCGACGTTCGACACCTGCCCGATCGTCGCCATGCAGCGCATCGGCACCCGGCGCACCTCGCCCGAGGGGAGGCGCACCTGGGCGAGCTCGCCCTCCTTGGCCAGGAGCTGCGCGGAGGCGCCGGCGGACCGGACGATCTGGCCGCCCTTGCCGGGGACCAGCTCGATGTTGTGGATCGTGGTGCCGAGCGGGATGTTCGCGATCGGCAGCGCGTTGCCCAGCCGGGCCTCGGCATCCGGGCCGGACACGACGACGTCGCCGACCTTGAGGCCGTTGGGGAGGAGCAGGTAGCGCTTCTCGCCGTCCCGGTAGTGGAGCAGCCCGATCCGTGCCGACCGGTTGGGGTCGTACTCGATCGTCGCGAGACGGGCCGGCACGCCGGTCTTGTCGCGCTTGAAGTCGATCCGCCGGTAGTGGGTCTTCTCGCCGCCGCCGCGATGGCGGACGGTGAGCCGGCCCTGGTTGTTGCGGCCCGAGCCGCGCTTCATCGGCTCGAGGAGCGGCTTGTGCGGCTTGTCGGTGGTGATCTCCTCGAAGGTCGGGCGGGTCATCCAGCGCCGACCCGGAGAGGTCGCCTTGTAACTTCGGAGCGGCATCGCTACACCCCCTCGAAGAATTCGATCTTCTGGCCGGGGGCCAGCGTCACCACGGCCTTGCGCCACGCGGACGTGTGACCGACCACGCGTCCCCGCTTGGTGCCGCGGCGCTTCTCCTTCGCCTTGGAGGTCAGCACGTTGACGGCGACCACGGTCACCTTCTCCTTGCTGTACAGCTCCTCGATGGCGGCCTTGATCTGGATCTTGTTCGCGCGGCCGTGCACGGCGAACGTGTACTTGCCGCGCCCGGACTCGTCGATCGACTTCTCGGAGATCACGGGGCGGAGGATGATGTCGGCCGCGGTCAGCTCGCTCACGCGTACACCTCCTCCATCCGGGCCAGGGCCGGCTGCTCGATGAGCACCGCGTCCGCGTTGAGCAGGTCGACGACGTTCAGTGAATCCGCGAGGATCACCGACACGGACGGCAGGTTGGC
Organism: Chloroflexi bacterium RBG_16_72_14; assembly: GCA_001797035.1. GTDB lineage: Bacteria > Chloroflexota > Limnocylindria > Limnocylindrales > CSP1-4 > CAIXZV01. The sequence continues at coordinate 1,628 of MGOE01000117.1, read as the reverse complement.
GGCCGAGCGGACGAGCAGCTCGTCCTTCGCCGGCGCGACCACCAGGACGCGCCGCTGGTGGCCGTCGCCGGCGCCCAGCGCCTGGAGGACCGCCACGAACGCCTTGGTCCTGGGCTCCTCGTCCATCCCGAACCGGTCCACGACGCGGATCGCGTCGTCACCGAACTTGGCGCTGAGCGCGGAGCGCAGCGCCAGGCGCCGCATCTTCTTGTTCAGCCGCTGCTCGTAGGAGCGCGGGTGCGGGCCGAACACGACGCCGCCACCCTTGTAGTGGGGCGCGGTGCGCGAGCCCTGGCGGGCGCGGCCGGTGCCCTTCTGGCGGTACGGCTTCTTGCCGCCGCCACGGACCTCGCCGCGGGTCCTGGTGTCGCTGGTGCCGAGCCGGCGCCCGGCGAGCTGGGCGACCACCGCCTGGTGGAGGACGGCCTCGTTCACCGGCGCAGCGAACAGCGCCTCGGCGAGGTCGACGCTCCCGACGGTGGCGCCGGTGCGGTCGTAGAGGGTGGTCTGCGGCATCGTCACGCCTTCCGGACGAAGGTGAGCGCGCCGGGCGCCCCGGGGACGGCACCCTTCACGAGGATGAGGTTCCGGTCGGGGTCCACGCGGACGACGCGCAGCTTCTTGATCGTGACCCGCTCGTGTCCCATGTGGCCGCCCATCTTGAGGCCCTTGTAGACGCGACCGGGGGTGGTGCCGGGGCCGATGGAGCCCGGCTTGCGGTAGTTGTCCGACCCGTGGGTCTTGGGACCGCGGGAGAAGTTGTGGCGCTTCACGGTGCCCGCGAAGCCCTGGCCCTTGGACACGCCGGTGACGTCCACGAGGTCGCCCTCGGCGAACACGTCCGACACGGTGATCGTCTGGCCGACGCTGTAGGCGTCCGCGTCGTCGAGCCGGAACTCGCGGATCGTGGCCACCCGCGGCAGGTCCTTGAGCTGGCCGGCGACCGGCTTGGTGAGCTTGCGGCGCTGGCCGGCCCCCAGCTGGACGGCCGCGTAGCCGTCTCGCTCGGGCGTCCGGAGTCGGGTCACCGTGTTCGGGGTGAGCTGGACGACGGAGACGCCGACCATGGTCCCGTCCGGGAGGAAGACCTGGGTCATGCCGACCTTGCGGCCGATCAATCCGATTGTCTTCTGGCTCATCGGCGGACGTCCTTCAGCGCACGCTCAGGCGCGCCGAGGGCAAGGCCACCCCGAGCACCGGAGCGAGCGCACCCGAGCGTGCGTGAGCGAGGAGGCGCAGGCGGGAACGCGGCCATCGGCCGCATCAGCGTGCGCGTCATCACATCTTGATCTCGATGTCGACCCCAGCCGCCAGGCTGAGTCGCATCAGGGCGTCGACCGTCTTCGACGAGGGGTCCAGGATGTCGATGAGCCGCTTGTGGGTGCGGATCTCGAACTGCTCCCGGGAGTCCTTGTCGATGAACGGTGACCGCAGGACGGTGAACTTCTCGATCCGGGTCGGCAGCGGCACGGGTCCGACGACGTCCGCGCCGGTGCGCTGCGCCGTCTCGACGATCTGGGCTGCCGACTGGTCGAGCAGCCGGTGGTCGTAGGCCTTGAGGCGGATCCGGATCCGCTGCTTCGCCATCGTCGTTACTCGGTGATGCTGGTGATCGCGCCGGCGCCGAC
>MGOE01000116.1:13579-21246 GCA_001797035.1 Chloroflexi bacterium RBG_16_72_14 | reverse complement strand
ACGTTTGCCACGATGAAGCCGACGATGGCGAAGATCATCGGCAGGACCCATGAGACCTCGGCGATCGGCTTGCCGAGCACCTGCGGCACGACCAAGGCCGCATAGATGAGAAGCGTCGGCACCCCGACGACGAGCACGACCCAGTTGCTCTTCTCCAGGAATGCCATCGACAGCTCCCATGTCAAAGATCGTTGACATGGGCAATGTACAAGATAGCCAACATGCTGTCAAGGATCTTTGACATCAGCGGCCCGCGCTGAGCTTACCAATCGCATGGTAGTATGCCTGCCATGAGGACTACCATCGATAAGGCCGGGCGCCTGGTCATTCCCCGCGCTCTCCGGGATCGGATTGGACTGGCAGGCGGTGGCGAGGTGGAGCTCGAGCTCGACGGCGCCGCCGTGCGCATCGAGCCCGTTACCGGGAGCGAGCTCCGCGAGGACGGAGGCCTGCTGTTCATTCCGGCAACCGGCGCGGCCATCGACGCCGCAGCAGTGCGCGAGCTGATCGATGCCGACCGCCACGGACGCTGATCGGCACCAGGTCGTCCTGCTCGACACCAGCGCGGCGATCGCGCTCGTCGTCGAGGATCACGAGTCGCACCTGGCGACGCTCGATGCCGTCCGTGGCCGCCGACTGGGCCTCTCCGGACACGCCTGGTTCGAGACGTACTCCGTTCTGACGCGGCTGCCGGCCGGGCTTCGTCGCTCGCCGGCTGACGTCACCCGCCTGCTGGCCCGCAACTTCCCGGACTCCGGGTTTCTGGGCGAGGCGGAGTCGGCCGGCCTCGCCGGGGAGCTCACCGGGCTGGGGATCTCGGGTGGGGCTGTCTACGACGCGCTTGTCGGCGCAGCCGCGCGCCAGCATCGACGACCGCTCCTGTCCGGGGACGCACGGGCGCGGCCGGTCTACGAGGCGCTCGGCGTGGAGCTCGAGCGCATCCCGTAAGCCAACGTCGGCGCTGCGATTGCCGGCCCGCCGGCGGCCGGCTCCGTGACGCGGGCGAGACGGCGATCCGTCAGCGTTGCGCCGTCCCGCCAGGACGGGGCTCGACGGAGGCGGGCGGTTCCCCATGAACGATCAGACCCAGTCGCTCAGCCGGCAGGATCTCGAGGACATCATCTATCGTTCGCCGTCGCTCCGGCGGTTCACCCAGGACTCGCCGGTCCTGCCGGATGTCTGGTTCGCGTTCGGCCAGGAGCCCGATGTCCGGCTCGATCTCCTGCTCGTCCCGCACCATGGCGTCGCACCGGGACGGCTGGCCAAGGCGCTGCGTGATCGCGGGCTCGGCAGCGGGGCGCGGATCGCCTATCACGAGTCGACCGTCGTGGCCTGCCTGACCTTCGAAGAGCTCGTGCAGGACGTGCTGCCGCTCGCGTCCTGGCGCAAGGAGCTCGGCTCGAACGTGAAGCGCTGGCTGACCATCCCGCACCTGCCCGATGACGGCCTCGAGGCGGTCGCGCAGGCGCTGAGCGCGTTCGAACGCGGGCGGATGGACCTCGTCGGGAGCGAGGCCGAGCGGAACCTCACGACCAGCCCGCTCGTGCTCTGGACGCTGCGCCTCGTCGGGACGATCGAGCTCGCCCGCCAGGGACGGGTCGGCGAGGTGCGGGATCAGAAGACCAAGCGGATCGAGATGCCGCTGTCCATCGAGAGCGCCCGCAAGGTGCTCGCCGCGGCGCGGAGCCTGATCAAGGACGAGCCGCCCGGACGGCTGCCGGACCAGCTCATCTTCAGCGTCAGCCGGAACCGGGCCGCGAACGTGACGGTCAACCGGTCTGTTCCGACCGTGAAGGCCGACGCGGCTCGGCGGCTGTTCGACATCGCCGACACGAGCCTGCGCTGGGCCGTCATCGACAGCGGGATCGACGCCCGACATCCGGCGTTCCGGACGCGGGATCCGAAGTCGAAGCGGCTCGAACCTGATCCGTTCGCCGACGGCGGCCACACCCGCGTCATCGAGACCCTGGACTTCACGCCGGTTCGCCAGCTGCTCGACGTCGACCGGCTCCGGCAGCGCGACATCGACAACCCCGGTGTGGTGCAGAACCTCGTGGAGCAGCGGGCGCTGGCCGATGAGCTGGTCGCGACACTGGAAGGCGGACAGCCCGTCTCATGGCTGCACTTCGCCGACCTGCTCCGCGTTCCGCACGTCGCCGGGAGGTACCGCCCGCCGGTCAACGAGCACGGCACGCACGTGGCGGCGATCCTGGCCGGCGACTGGCGCACCAGCGACGTGCGGACGTCCGACGAACGGATGGCGGATCCGCCACCCCAGGACTATGACCTCGTGGGCGTGGTCCCCACGCTTGAGCTGTACGACCTGCGTGTCCTGGGCGACGACGGCACTGGCGACGAGTTCGCCGTCATGGCGGCGCTCCAGTACATCCGCGGCCGGAACGTCTCGACCGACTTCCTGAGCGTCCACGGCGTCAACCTCAGCATGGCCATCAAGCACGACGTGGCCAACTACGCCTGCGGCCGGACGCCGATCTGCGATGAGGCCTCCCGTCTGGTCGCGACGGGCGCGGTCGTCGTCGCGGCGGCCGGAAACGAGGGCTACGTGAGGAACCCGTCGGCCCCCCTCGACTATGACGAGGGCTACCGCAGCATCAGCATCACCGACCCCGGAAACGCAGAGGACGTGATCACCGTCGGGGCGACCCACGGGTACCGGCCCCTGACGTACGGGGTCAGCTACTTCTCGAGCCGCGGGCCGACCGGCGACGGCCGGCGGAAGCCGGACCTCGTGGCGCCCGGAGAGAAGATCTGGTCGGCCGTGCCGAACGGCGGCGTCCGCACGCTCGACGGGACGAGCATGGCAGCGCCGCACGTCAGCGGGTGCGCGGCGCTGCTGATGGCGCGTCACCGGGAGCTGATCGGCGATCCCGGCCGCGTGAAGCGGGTCCTGTGCGCGTCGGCGACCGATCTTGGCCGCGAGCCCTACTTCCAGGGCCACGGCCTCGTCGACGTGCTCCGCGCGATCCAGTCGGTGTAGACGATGTTGAAGCTCGAGATCCTGGCCGCAGGCAAGGGTGACGCCCTGATCCTCCACCACGGCACGTCCACCGCGCCGCGCCACATGGTCATCGACGGCGGCCCGGGCGGGACGTGGACACGCGCGCTCAAGCCAAGGCTGCGGGCGCTGGGTGCCGGTGCCCAGCTCGGCGAGGTGCTGCCGATCGAGCTGGTCATGGTCAGCCACCTCGACGACGACCACATCAACGGGATCCTCGCGATGCTCCGGCACGAGGTGGACCTCGTCGACGACCACCAGCCCAGGACGATCCGTGCCGGCGGGCTGTGGGTCAACGTGTTCGACAGGCTGCTGGCAGCCGACGACACCGCGGCCTCGGCCTCGGCCGCGGCCGCGGAGCTGCCCGGCATCGCCCAGGCAGCGGGTCCCGGGTCGGAGTCGGCCGCCGTCATCGCCAGCGTGCCCCAGGGCCGCCAGCTCGAGGACCTCGCCCGCCGGCTCGGCATCCCGCTCAACCGTCCGTTCCCATCGGAGCTCGTGTCCTCGGGCGGCCAGCCTGACACCGTGACCTTCTCGGACATCACCGTCCGCATCCTGGGACCGAGCCAGCAGCGCCTCGACGACCTGCGTGCCGAATGGAAGCGGTACCTAGACGCGAAGAAGGAGAAGGACGAGCAGACGAAGGCCCAGGCGGCGGCATTCGTCGACAAGTCGATCTTCAACCTGAGCACGATCATCGCCCTGGTCGAGCAGGGACCGAAGCGGATCCTGCTCACCGGCGACGCGCGGGGTGACGACATCCTGAAGGGCCTGGAGGCGGCCGGGCTGCTCGAGCACGACGCCATCCACGTCGACGTGCTCAAGGTCCCCCATCACGGCAGCAAGAACAACGTCACCGAGCAGTTCTTCCGCCAGGTGACCGCGGATCAGGTCGTCATCTGCGCGGATAACACCCACGACAACCCGGACCAGGAGATGCTCGAGATGCTCCGCAACGCCCGGAGCGGCGCCGAGTACCACATCTCGTTCTCGTACCGCCTGCCGCGGCTCGAGGCCTTCGTCCAGGCGGCCCGGGACGCAGGCGAGCGCATGACGGCGAGCTTCCGGGACGACCCCGCGGAGTCACTGGTCCTCGAGCTCGGCTAGGTGCTCGTCGGTCGAGCGATGTCTGACCGCCCCTGGTGACCGGCCCTGGTTGCGCCCGGTTGTACCATCGTTGGCGGCCGGGAGATTTGGGTCTCCCGGCCGTTGCATGCCGGGCGTGCGGGCCGCGTCAGTCGGCCGACACCACGTGGGGCAGGATCGCCAGCAGGTTGTCGTCACGGATGACGACGTGCGCCGCGTTCCGCGCCAGGTCGTCGTTCGGCGGATAGGCGATGGCGAGCTCGGCCTTCAGCAGCGCCGGCTCGTCGTTGAAGCGGTCGCCGACGAACACGACCTCCCGCGGCGAGCACCCGACCCGCTCGCACAGGAGGTCGATCGCCTCGGCCTTGCCCTGGAAGTCGTACGACGTGGGCACGACCCCGCTGATGCGCCCGTCCGCTCCGAACGTCAGCTCGTTGAGGAACACGAAGTCGACATAGTCGCGATAGTCCGGGAACACGTCTTCGAGGAAGGTGCTGACGCCCCCGGACACGATGGCCGTCGCGATCCCCGCGTCGTGGAGCCGGGTGAGGGCCTCGCGGCAGCTCGCGGTGAGGCGCATCCGACCCGCGATCGTGCGCAGCCTGTCCCGGCTGAGCCTCCGGTCCGCGAACATGTCGACCGCCTGCTCGCACCACGAGGCATACGCGTCGATCCGCTCCTCGGGCGTTCTCGCGCGGGCGACCCGCTGCCCGTACTCGCGCTTGAGGCCGGCCTGGACGTCCTCGCTGAAGCGGAGGTCAGTCCAGATCGCCTCCCACGAGAACTCGAAGTCATTGCCCCGGATCAGCGTGCCATCGAGATCCATCACCACGAGCTTGTAGCGCTGGTCCGTCTCGGCCGCCCTGCTGACCCAGGCCGCCGGCGGGCGGTGGAACAGCCCCAGCCGGAACCGGGTCTTGGTGGCGTCGCCGGCGAAGTACCGGCCGAGATCCGCGGCGACGCCCGCGGCCAGGTTGTCCGGCGTCGTGAACGTCGCATAGATCCGGTCGTCGGCGAGCCGGGCCAGGAACTCGACGAGCTTCTCCGCCCCGGGGCCGGTCTCGATGTTCCGCCGCGGCCAGCGGTGGTCCTTGGCCAGCCGGTACACGAACGACGGCCGCTTCGAGCGGATGGCCTCGATGTACTCCTGCTCGGTGATCGACAGCTCGTCGCCATCGGGGATGAACCCGTAGCGATGGGCGTAGATGCCGACGAACACGTCGCAGCCTTCGCGGACCAGCCGCAGGCACTCCTCCTTCGGCCGATCCTCACGGGCGCCGAAGTACTCCGCGGCGACGACCGTCGCGCCGAGCTGCAGGATCCGCGCGGAGACGGCGTCGCGGTACGGGGCGAGGTCCCGGATCGTCGAGGACACGAAGACCCGCCTGGCCGCCCCATTCGACATGCCACCGAGGGTAGATCGCCGGCGTCACCGTCCCGTCTCGCCGCTAGCCGACCCCGCCATCGCACGGGAACGCGGGCGGCGGGAGGAAGCCGCCCGGCACGCCGGGCGTCACGTACCAGTGGCGGATCGCCGCGTCGGCGATCGCGTAGCCCCAGTTGATGAGCGCGCGCTGGCGCTCTTCGGGGACACTGGTGAGGCGGGTAGGCATCTCGGCCAGCCCCCGCGTCCGATCCGGTGGCGCGGGCAGCGTGCCGGGAGCCGGGTTCTCCGCGAGCGTGGAGCGCAATCCCCAGTACGCGCCCACTCGCACCTTGCGGCGGTAGGCCTCCACCAGGCTCCGCTTGCGCAGGTCGCGGACCTGGTTGTCGATGACCTTCATCACCCGCAGGGTCCCCCGCGCCCAGTCGGTCGCGGGCGTGGGATCGTCGTCGATCTTGCCCCCACCGTCGCTGACGAACACGGTCCGGCAGCGCTTGAGCACGGTCTCGAGGCCCAGGTTGTCATAGACACCGCCGTCGGCGAGGAGGACGCGGTGCTGGTAGGCCCGGGGGTCCTCGAGCTCGGGGTCGGACGAGCCCGGGACGAACTGGTCCGGCGACACGTGGAGCGTGAGGGGCGCGAAGAACGGCGGAAACGCGCAGGATGCGGCAACGGCCGTGGCGACCCGGAACGTCGGGTTGGCGATCTCGCCCACGCGCCAGTCGCGCGCATAGGGCCGCGAGAAGCGCCACAGCACCCCGGACTGCAGGTTCGTCGCGTTGATCACGAAGCGCGGCTCGGGCGGCAGGTCCTGGAGCGTGGCGTCGCCGTAGAGGTGCCGGCCGAGCGCGTCGGCCAGCGCCGCGGCCGGCCCGCCACCGAACGGCAGGAGGCCCCTGACCGCGGTCCGGACGTCCAGACTGCGGGTCGCGAACCGGCGGATCGGGGCAGAGACGACCTCCGCGAAGTTCGAGGCGACGCCGGAAGCCGGATCGAACGCGAGCCGGGACCATCGCGTGGCGAGCACGCCGGCCGTGATCGATCCCCCCGACACGCTCGACACCCGGCCGAGCTTGCCGAGCAGCCCCAGCTCGTTCATCCGCCACAGCGCCCCGACATGGAACAGCATGGCCCGGGAGCCACCTCCGGACAGGCACAGGGCGGGCGCCTCGAGGAGCTCGGCGTGCGGATCGTCGCCGGGAATCTCCCGGACGGGCAGGTCGCCCGCGACGGAGCCGGGCTCGGGCTGTGGCCGGGATCGATCTGGGGACATGCGCATCCCTCCCGCGGTCGGATGACGCCACGCTAGCGGGCCTGCGTCACGCGAGCGTCGTTCGCCGCCCGCCCAGGCGCCTCTGCCGGCCCGATCCGCCGCGTGTCGGGCGCGGGGTAGTGTCTCAGTTAGGGCCTAACTGATTACTCGTCCGGCAACACGCCGAGATTACTGAGGATCATCGCGTGAAGCTCCTCCAGTTTCTCGGGTGAGAAGGAGCCCATCTTGGTCCTGAAGGCGCTCCTTGGAATTGGCTGGACGAGATCGACAAGCACCACGGAGCGTTCAAGGCTCCCGGTTCCTCGCGGCACCTCGACCTGATACTTGCTGGTCAGGTCGTACCGCGTCGATGTCGGAGCCACGAGGATCGACACCAGGCTCGCATCGGCGCAGCGATCCGCCCCATCGATGATTACCACGGTTCTTGTCGGATGCTTCGTCCGAGTCGCGTCAGCCTTGCCGCCCGAAAGAGTCACTTCGTGATCGTCCACGAGCCAGACATCGCCTGGGGCGAACGGGCGCGAACTGAGCCCCGCTGCCCTGATCGCCTCCCTCAAGACAAGCTACTCGGCGAGCGCTTCCGCGGTGGCGGCTCGTCGCAATGGAGCAATAGACTCCAAGACTTGCTGCTCAAGGGCCTGACGGTTCTCCACAGTCCCCTTGCTCGGCTGGCGAATGGCCGCAGCAATGCGGCGGTATCGGTCGAGATCGCGGGTAGGCGGGCCGTATGCCTTGGCAAAGGGGATCGCCACACCATCGAGGTGATCGCCACCCTTCTCCCACTCTAGGATGAGTCGCATAGGCGGCGTCGCATAGGCAATCTTCACTAGCTCATCCCGCGAGAGCTTCCCGTATCGAGCGATGATCTCGTCGATGATCTGAGACTCGTGTTCGCGGAGTTGTGGCCG
>MGOE01000116.1:13237-13551 GCA_001797035.1 Chloroflexi bacterium RBG_16_72_14 | reverse complement strand
CGATACTCCGCGAACTGATATCCGCCCTGTTCCGACTCGGCACACGTGAACTCGACACCGCTCAATTGGCGGGTGATCGCCGGAAGGTCACGCAGCATTGGCCCGTGCGTGTACCGGACCCAGGTTCCGCCACTCAGGGTCAGGCCAAAGCGTGCGTAATGGGCATCATCGATCAGATAGAGGAGCTTCGTCAGCTTGGTTCGGTGGACGCGCCCGAGGCGCGCAATCACAACGGCGGTCAGTTCGTGTGATCTGGTCGGGATCAGGTCAGGCGCCACTGCGGCCATGATACCGGGCCGTGTCTACCCGGGGCT
>MGOE01000116.1:12553-13176 GCA_001797035.1 Chloroflexi bacterium RBG_16_72_14 | reverse complement strand
GCGGCCATCGCCGGGGTCCGCGGGTACGGGTTCGCGAGGCTCTTGTGGGGCCGGGCGAAGTTGACGTACAGGAAGTGCAGCGCGACCGCGGCCGCGTGGTTCTCGACCTTCTTTGAGAAGCCGTTGGTCAGCCGGGTGAACCGCCGCATGCTCATTCGCATCGTGAGGTTCTGCCGCTCGACATAGCTCGTGCTGATCCGGTCGGGGTCGGGGTCGCCCTGGATGACCCGGATCTCTTCGGAGAGCACCTTGGGCGGGCTGAACCGGCCTTCGTTGGGGTCCGTGCCGTAGAACTTGACGAGCATCGCGTAGTCCACGTCCTGACCGAACGTCTCTTCGATCGCCGCGATGTAGGGGCGGTGCCCGTCGGTCGTGATCTGGACGCGGTTGCGGAGCCGGGGGCCGAGGTCCGCGAGGAACGCCATCGCGTCGAAGGCGTCGCGCCGACCGACGAGCCACGAGCAGACGAGCTTGGTGTCGGGGTCCAGCGCGACCCACGTCCACACGTCACCGTAGCCCCATTCGTCGCGGTGCTCCTCGGGGACGTTGCGGGCCTTGGCGTAGCAGAACGCCCAGATCTCGTCGCACTCGATCCGGCTGGCGGGGAGGTCCACCAGGACGCG
>MGOE01000116.1:0-12479 GCA_001797035.1 Chloroflexi bacterium RBG_16_72_14 | reverse complement strand
TAATCCGGGTCGTGGACCGAAGGCTGTTGCCCTCGACCAGCGCCCGGATGATCTGCGCCCGTTCGGCTCGGCTCAGTCTGTTCATGTCCCTAAGCATATCATTCAGTTTGGGAATGTCAAGCACTTGACGGGACGAAAATGAAGATTCATGCTTAGGAAAGGAGCGGCCCCCCTCGCGGGGGGCCGGGCTCAACAAGAGCCGGGCATACCGTGGGGCTGGACCCCACGGCAGAGGCTTAGACGGCGTCTCCACCGTCGCTCTCCTTTCGTGGCGCCGGGGCCGGCCCTCCAGACCTAGAAGCCCCGGCGCCTCTTCATTCGCCCTCTCCGACCTCCGGCTCTTCGGGGAGTCGCCTCGCGCTGCGCGCCCGCGCCTGCGCGACCTTGCCGAGTGCATCCCACACGGCCTTGAAGTCCGCCTCGGGCAGCGCCGCGATGTCGTCGACGGTGACGCCAAAGAGAAGGTTGGTGGCAATTGGCTGCTGAAGCGAGTCGGTCGGCAGGGGGGCGGACGCCCGAGGGGCGCTCGCCGCTCGGCTTGCGGGTGACTTTGCGACCGTCGGAGTGCGACCTGTTACAGCTCGACTAGGCTGCATCAGTCTCTCGCGCGGCGCATCGAGAACCGGAATTCCAGCGGCCCTGGCGAGACCCAGAAACAGCATCACCATTCGATCGGTCTGGGAGCGCGGTTCGTAGCGCTTGAATGCGGAGACGATCCGTTGCTGCGGATCTTGCGCGGGATCGATGCGCGCAAAGTCACTCGCGTAAGCCTCGCGCACGACTCCTGCAAGGAGATCGCGCCACTCATCGTCGCCAGCCCTGGCGATGGCTCCGAGTCGATCTGTTGGGCGACCGGTGGCATCGATCAGGCGCAGGAAGCGAAGGGCCTGTAGGACTCGCCCCATGGCGCCCTCCGAGACGCCCGCGATCCGAAGGATGTCGGCATTGACAACATCGGGGAGTTTGAGGCGCCGCAGGCGCTCAAGGACAGCGATCACGTTCGCGGCAGGTGCATATGGACGACGCTCGTCGTCTAGCTCCTGATACTCGACCGCCTCGACCATCACCGCGTCTCCTTCTGGGCCTACCTCCAGTATCGCGGGCGAATCCTGCTCTGTCAATAGGGTACGCTCGCATCTCGTCCGGACGCTCTGGGTACGTTTCGCGACAACCAGTCGGGCGGGAGCCGATGATCTTGTTGCCAGTTTTCTTCGGCAATTCGCGGATCGATCCCGACAAGGAATTAGATGGGACAAAATCATGACGATTTATCCAACCGTTATTGTGGGCAATATCCGAGGTGGCGTGGCCGCACGGGGCACTGGAGCTCGGGTTAGCTTGTCACGGACCCGACGAGGGGCGCGCCCTAGCCGCAATCAGGACAACGGTGGCGATTTGGGCGCGCGCTCTTGAGAGCGACGGGCTTCTGGAGGGGTCGCTTGCGCGAAATGGCGTTCGGTGGGAGGGCTCGGGGGAGCCGATCTCCGTAGAGCCGATCGTTACGACCGGCATCTCTTAGGAGTGGTTATTTGCCCCAGCGAGCCTCAGCAGCCTTCCGAGCAATCTCACTCCGACGCTCAGGGCCCAGCCGCTCCGCCCGCAACTTCCCGCCCTTCGCTCCGCCGAGCTTCCCCCGCGCGACCCGCTCCGGGTCCTTCTCAGGCGGGGTGCCGTCCAGGATCGCGTCGATCGCATCCACGGTCGCCTTGGCGCGGCGGTTGGGGTCGGCGGGCATCTTGCCTTGCTTCATAGCCTAAGCATGCCCAGATGCTTAGGCACCGTCAACGGGGCGCGGCGCTCAAACTGAGACACCACCGGGCGCGGTCATGGATGGACAAGGCCCGGGGCCGAGCGCATACTTCGCGGCCTCGCCTCCAGGTTTCAGGCGCGAAGGCGGGTGGCGGTCCCGCTGCCCCGGGGAGTCGGACCTGGTGCTGGACGAAGGCGTCCGTCCCGCGCAGGACGCGGTCGCAGGGCGATGGGGTGGCTGACATCGATGGCAACGAGTCTTGGGCGCTCGCTCGGTCCCTCGGGAGTCAATTCAGCATTGATCGTTCGCCTGTTCGGAGGTGTCCGCGCGTCCTGGTGCGGCCGCGAGATCGTGCTCGAGGGACGGCCGTCGGCTGCCCTCCTGGCGCTCCTCGTGTTCCGCCCGCGCGCGTGGACCCGTGAGGAGATCGCCGCCGAGATCTGGCCCGAGGCCGGGTATGGGTCATCGGGCCGCGTCCGCCAGGCGCTGTGGCTGCTCCGCCGGGGGCTCATCGGGGCCGGCGCAGAGCCGGCCGCCATCCTCGCGGTCGACGAGGACACCATCGCCTTCCGGCCCGACGTCGCGGCGGACGTCGATGTCGCGCGGTTCGAGGATCTGCTGTGCCGGCGGCCACCGGACGTCGAGGGGGCCATCCGCCTGTATCGCGGCGACCTGGCGGAAGGCCTCGGACTCGAGTGCTTCGGGGTCCGCCGTGAGTTCCTGGCCAGCCTGTTCGAGAACGCGCTGGCGGACGCCGCCCGGGCGCGCCTGACCTCCGGCGACGTCGATGGCGCCCGCCGAGCCGCGGTCCAGCTGCTCGAGCGCGACCCGCTCCGCGAGGACGGGCACGCGGTCCTGATGGAGGTCCTCGGCATCCTCGGATCCCGGTCCCAGGTGCATCGCCAGTACACCCGCCTCCGCCGGCTCCTGGCGCTCGAGCTCGGCGCCGCGCCGCTCGCTGAGACCGACGCCGCCTACGACAAGGCGCTCGCGGGCGCCACGTCGAGATCGTCGGCGCCCGTCGCGGTCCCGCCCATGGCTGCGACCGCCGTAGAGGCGCGGGCGTAGTCGGCCCCCCGGCTGGGGCCGCGCGCTAGGGCGTGGGTGCCTCGGATGCCTTCGCCGCCTTCGCGGCCTCGGCAGCCAGCCGGCGGGCCGTCTCGGCCTGCCTGAGCTCGATCGAGTCCCGATCCGGGAGCCCGCGGAGCGCGTCCTTCTTCTCCTTGATCGTCTCGAACTCGGTCACCACCGCGCGCGCCTGCTCCTGGTCGACAGCCGTAGCGTGCGCGAGGTCGACGAGGTCGCCCGTGATCCCGCCGTAGCGGCTGCTGAGCTCGCGCGCCTGCCCGGCCAGCTCCGCGTAGTTCTTCACGCGCGGGATCAGGGCGCAGATCGCTGCCATGAGCGCGACCGCGGACACGATCGCCTTCTCGAACGGGGTCGACGTCTCGGTGAGGATCGGGAAGATCGCGAGGCTGGTCAGCGATGCCAGCACCCCGGCAAGGATCGCCCAGCTGTCGGCCCGCTGCTGCTGCCGGTCGGCGTACCGGGGGAGCTCGTTGACCCAGAAGCTCGCACTCCGGAGGCAGTTCCGGATCCGCTCGGCCGAGACCGGGACCCCCTGCGGGTTCACCGGAGGCGTCGTCATCGTTGCACCCCGCTCCCTGCCGTGCTCATGACCGGTTGATCGACTGCGCGAAACGCCGCGATCGTGCTCGCGACCCTAGCCCGGCCGCGTCTCCCCCACGTCTTGCGCGATGGGCGCCGGCCCTCATTCGGTGGAGTCCGCGAGCCCCCAACTCAGTCGATGGTCGATGAGGCTTCTGGTTCTTGTTCGCGCTACTTCGGGAAGGGTCCCCCCGCGCTGTCGGCATACGCGGCACCAACGAGGATCAGCGTCGCGATCGTCGCCATCACGGTGGCGAGGACGACGCGGACACGACGGACATGACGGGCCACCATTCGCGGCTCCTTTCTCGGGCCGCGGACTCCGCCGGGGATGCTATCCTTCGACCATGGTTACGTCAAGTATTACTAAACTCAGGTATGCCGGAGCTGTCGGCGCCGAGATCCGGCGGCGGCGCGTGCAGCTGGGACTGACGCAGCAGGCCGCCGGCCGGCCGTACACGCGCCAGTTCATGTCGCTCGTCGAGCAGGGGCGGGTGGTGCCTTCACTCGCCAGCCTGCTGGCGATCGCGCGCAACCTCGAGACGACGCCAGGGGCGCTCCTGGACGCCGTTGACGGAGCGCTCGGGGTCGCGGGCAGCGCGACGCCATGGCCCGCGGATCGCATGGGCCGGGACCGGGTGGCCGCCGGCGCGCGGTCCGCGCGGGGTCGCGGGCGAAGGTCGACGCCCCGGCGCGAACCGGTTTGGCGCGAACCTCCGCGCTAGGGGCGGCCGGCCTGCAGCGCCTCGCGCGAGAGCTCGTAGGCCCGCTCGTAGTCACCCAGCTCCGCGACCACGGCGCCCCACTCGGTGAGCACCAGCTGGAGCTGGGCGCGGCGACCAAGGTCGCGGGCCACGGCGGCTGCGGCCTCGAGCGTGGTCGCGGCGGCGGCGAGGTCCCCGTTCGCGCGCATGGCCCGGGCGAGCGACAGCCGGGCGCTGATCTCGGCCTTCCGGTTGCCGGTCGCGTGGGCGATCTCGGCGGCCTCGGTCGCCCGCTCCTGTGCCGCCGCGGCATTGCCGGCCCTGAGCTCGACCTGCGAGATGGTGTCGGTGACGTGGGCGAGGGAGTACGTGTCGTCGAGCCGAGTGAAGGCGTCGCGCGCGACCTCGGCGTGCGTCCGGGCGGCCTCGAGGCTGCCCAGGGCGACGTAGACGAGTGCGAGCTCGTTCTCGAGCGTGGCGACCTCGTACCGGGATTCGGCGGCGCGGAAGTGCGCGAGGCTCCGGGTCCCGGTCTCGATCGCTGCCTCGAGGTCGCCGAGCTGCCGGTAGCTGAGCGCGAGCGACAGGAGGAACGTGGCCCGCCGCTTGTCGTCGAGCTCGGGTACCCGCGCCCGAGCCTGCTCCAGGTAGCCGAGCGCCTCCTCGGGCCGGCCGTCGCGGTTGGCGACCGCCGCGAGGGCGATCAGGATCCGGACCGGCAGGTCGGGATCGACATCGAGCCCGGCAGCGATCTCCGTCATCGCCCGGTCCAGGAGCGAGCTCGCCTGGTCACCGAGCTCCATCTCGTACAGCCCGTAGGCCTCCCAGTACGTCGCGCGCACGGCATCCGCGGCCCGGCCCTGCTTCCGGAACAGCGCGGCCGCGTGCGCCGCATCGCGAACCGCGTCGGTCGCCTGCCCCAGCCGCGCCTCGGCCTCCGCCCGCCCGGCGAGGAGCTCCGGCCGGACCGTTGCAGCCGGATCGTCCTCGAGCAGGTCGCCGTACGCATCCAGGGCGTCCTGCCACCTGCCCGCCGCCAGCCGGAGATCCGCCTCGAGCCGGGTCCAGCGCGGCGCCGCGTTGGCGATGAGCTGCTCCACCGGCACCCCGAGCCGATCGGCGAGGTAGTTGATCGCGGCCATCGACGGCTTCACGAGCGCGTTCTCGAGCGCGCTCACGTACGCCTTGGTGTACCGGTCGCCGGCGAGCTGGGACTGGGTCAGGCCCGCGCTCGTGCGCGCGGCCCGGATCCGGCGCCCGATCCGCTGGGCGATGCCGCGATCCATGTCGGCCCGAGACGGGCGCCCGGGCCGTGTGCCGCCCTCGGCGATCGCCTTCATCGTGCGGACCGTCCGTTCTCCCACGTCCGACACGCGTCCCTCCGATCACGCTCGACTTGACCCCCCGGCCACTGAAGTATGACCGGTTCGCGCGCCGACGGCGACCTACCCTCCACCGTGCGGGGCGTTCGCCTCCTCGTCGCCGGCCGGGACGTCGGTCTTGGGTGACCGGTTGAACCGCCGGCGCCCACCCTGGTCCTCGTCGACGCCCTCCACGTCCGGATCATCGATCTGCGGGACCGTGTCACCCGGCGAGGCGGCCGTTGCCGCGGTCCCGGTGGCGTCAGGCATGACAACCTCCTCAGCTCACGGGCTTGATCACCGAGCTGTGCATGAACCGGGTTCCGGCGCGGTTCACCTGGTGCCAGACCCGGCTGCCGCCGACCCGCTGGCCCTGCGTCGTCCCGAACACCCTGACCCGCAGCCCACGCGGCTTCCGGTCGACGACATTGGCCCGATCGGGCACGCCGCCGGGGCTCGATCGGACGAGGGCACTGGCCACGACGACGCGGTACTCGCCCGCCTGGTCGGGGGTTGCGCCGAACGCCAGGACGATCCCGGACGGTGCCTCGCCCACGGCGTGGACGGTCGGGAAGATCCCGGCGTACGCGCTGCCGATGCCGGCGACCCGGCCCTTCCGATTGAGCACGAGCTTGCCGGCAGCCCGGCGCAGCAGCGCGGGTGGGATGCGGACTGGTGCCCTGGCAATCCCCTTCCGGCGCCCGTCGTCGAGGGGATCGAACACCTCGCCGTTCGGGAGCCAGAGCACGATATGGCCGCCCTCGAACGTCGGGTCCCCCGAGAACTCCGTCTTCCGGATCGGGCGGTAGGAGAGCTGGAGGGCGACGGCGTGACCGGCGCGCCGAACCTCGTCGAGGTCATCGAAGTCGATCGGCGTCGCGATGTCGAGCTTGACGCCATGCCGTCGGAGGACCGTTGCGACCTGCCGCAGGTTGAGCCCCGGCGAGGCCGCGTCGGGCACGGGCTCGTTGCTCTCGGCCCGGACCTCGGTGCCGGTCAGCCGGACGCCGGCATCGAACTCCGCCCCCATCGCCGCGACGAACGCCGTGCAGTTGGTCCAGCCCGCGAGACGGGTGCGTCCCCTGGCGTCGACGTACGTGCTGTTGTCACCCGACTTGGCGGGGTTCTGGGACTGGAAGGTGACGGCGCCTGCGCCCATCGCCCGATCCTCCTGCAGGGATGGCAGATGAACCGACGGTCCCAGTGGCTCGCGCCTGCCCGACCCTCCCGACACGGTGATCGAGGGGCGTCTCTGGCGCGTCTCGGCCGGCGACGTGGCGAGGCGACCGGTCGTTCCGGCGCCGGTGCTCCGCGCGCCTAGCCGGCCCGGCGCCGCCGCTCGTGAAGCTGGTCGTGGATCTCCGCGTGCGTCCTGGTGTCGCGGGCGGGTTGGTTTCTGGCGGGCTCGGCGATGGCCGGGGCGGCGACCTGGCGAATGAGCTCCGCCTCGACCTCGAACGGCCCGCGGTCGGGGCGCTCCTCGGGCTCCCACGGGATGCCCCGCTCGAACAGCACCGCGAACACCTCGACGAGGTCGGGATCGAACTGGACGCCGGCCTGGCGCCGCAACTCGTCGATCGCCTGCCCGTGGGTGATGGCCTCCCGGTACGGACGCCCGGCGATCATCGCCTCGTAGGCGTCCACGATGGACACGATCCGGGCTCCGATCGGGATGTCCGCGCCGGCGAGGCCGAGGGGATAGCCGCGCCCGTCGTACCACTCGTGGTGGTGGAGCACGATCGTCGCGGCATCACGCAGCGCGCCCGCCTGCTCGAGCACGACCTGTCCGATCTTGGGGTGCTCGGCGACGACGCGCCACTCGGACGCCACGAGGTCGCTGGGCTTGGACAGGATCTCGTCGGGGATCGCGAGCTTGCCCAGGTCGTGGAGCAGGCTCGCGGTCCGGATCCGCTCCAGCTCGCCCTCGGGCAGGTCGATCGCGCGCGCGAGCGAGACCGAGGCTTCCGCGATCAGGGTCGACGGCCTGCCGGCCCACGCCGAGCGCTCGGCGAGGGTGGCGATCAGCGCGTCCTGCGCGGCGCGCATCGCGGCCCGCCCGACGTCCAGCGCGTGGACGCGTGCCGCGGCCGCGATCGGCGCCCGGCGGATCGTGCCGTCGTCGCCGGTCTCACGGAACACGTACACCTGATCGCGACCGAGGGCCTTCGCCGAGTACAGGGCGGCATCGGCGTCGCGAACCAGCGCGTCCAGCCGCAGGACCTGGCCCATGCCTCCGGCGACCCCCGCCGACATCGTGATCGACAGCTTCTCGCCACCCTCGATCGGTACCTCGGCGCTGCCCACGATCCGGCGCAGCTTCTCCGCCAGGGCCGCGGCGGCGTCCACGTCCGTCTCGGGCGTCAGGATCAGGAACTCCTCCCCGCCGTACCGTCCCGCGACGTCCACCGAGCGGACGTTGGACGCCAGCAGCTGGGCGACGGTCCGCAGGACGGCGTCACCGGCGGCGTGGCCGTGGGAGTCGTTGAGCCGCTTGAAGTGGTCGAGGTCCACCAGGATCACGGACAGCGGGCGGTGGTAGCGGACCGCGCGGGCGAGCTCCTCGTCGACACGCGACAGGACGGCCTGCCGGTTCGCGATCCCGGTCAGCGGGTCCACCGTCGCGAGGCGCCAGGTGTCGGCGACGCGATCGGCGAGGCCGCGGAACGCCGCCCGGAGCCGGGGGTCATCGATCCGCGCGGCGGCGAGCGCGACGAGCTCCCCCTCGTCGGCGGCATTGGTCAGCCGCTCGGCCAGCGAGGCGATGCGGCCGTTCTGGCTGCGGACGATGGATGCCGCGAACCCCGCCGAGCCGGCGAGCGCCCCGATCAGGGCGGCCAGCAGCAGCGCGGCGGCGGCGGCGGTCAGGACGTCCAAGGCACCTCACGCGACTTCGCGGTGGTACGTCCCCCCGAGCAGGTCGCACCTCACTCCGAAGGCTAGGTGGCGACGACCGGGGCGCCATGACGCGATGGTCCCATCGGCAGGGTCTCCGACGGGGCGCGGTTCGCAGGTGCACCGCGCCGCTGCTCCCGGGTCATGGCCCGAAAGTACCGGGCGCCGGTGCCCGGCCGCGCCATGGGTGCCTCAGACCGCGCGGCGGCCCTCGAGCCAGACGCCCTCGATCCGCTCGCCGAGCGTGTCGAACGCGTACGCGTCGCCGTCCACGACCACGAGATCCGCCAGCTTGCCGGGCTCGATGGTGCCGAGGTCCCGGTCCACGCCCAGCAGGCGAGCGGCGCTCCTCGTGGTCGCCTCGAGGACGGCGCCGGGCGGCATGCCCAGGCCCGCCATCAGGGCGAGCTCGCGGAGGTTGCGTCCGTGGGGCGTCACGCCGGAGTCGGTTCCCATCGCGATCCGCACGCCCGCGGCGGCGGCACGGCGGACGGCCTCGCGGTGGGTCTCGACGACCGCCGTCGCCTTCTCGATCACGCCCGGCGAAAACGTGACGCCGGCCGCCGCCGCGTCGATGACGCCCTGCGGGGCGACCAGGGTGGGCACCAGCCAGGTCCCGCGCTCGAGCATCAGGGCGATCCCCTCGTCGTCGAGGAAGATCCCGTGCTCGACCGAGCGGATGCCGGCGCGCACGGCGTTCTTGATGCCGTCGGCACCCTGCGCGTGGGCCATCACGAACATCCCGGCCACGGTCGCCTCCTCGACCAGCACGTCCAGCTCGGCCGGGCGGAAGTGGGCGTGCCGCGGATCGTCGCGTGGCGACAGGACGCCGCCGGACGTCGCGACCTTGACCACGTCCGCGCCCATCTGGTGCAGCTGGCGGACCTTGCGGCGCATCTCGTCGGGGCCATCCACGATCGCCGACGGCACGCCAGGATGCTCTGGGAAGAACGGCACCCGCACCCCGGACACCAGCCACTCGTCGCCGTGCCCGCCGGTCTGGCTGAGCATCGTGAGGCTGAGTTGGATCCGTGGCCCTTCGACCAGCCGGTCGGTCAGGGCCTGCTTGATGCCCAGGTCCGCGCCGCCGGCGTCTCGCACCGAGGTGATGCCGGTGCGCAGGGTGGCCCGGAGGTTCGCCGCCGCCTCGTAGAACCGGTAGGAGAACGGCGTGTTCGCGGACCGCCACGCGTCCACGTGGCTGAACATGACGTGGACGTGGCAGTCGAACAGGCCCGGGAGCAGGGTCCTGCCCGCCAGGTCCACGGCCTCGTCGCCGTCCAGCCCGCTCCCGACGTCCACGATGCGGCCGTCCTCGACCGCGACGTCGGCAGGTTGCGGGTCGGCGCCCGTGCCGTCGAACACCGAGCCGCCGCGGAACACCGTTCGTGTCATGCCACCTCCTCTGCCCTGTCGGTGAGCACGCCCCGGGCGAGCTCGGTCTCGCGGTCGTCGGTCAGGCGCCAGGCCCATGCGGCGCCAGCGGCCGCCTCACCCTGCTCGCGCCACGCCGAGCCCAGCAGGGGCGCGGCCGGCGCGGCCGGCGCCAGGTACTCGATCCTGACGTCGCGGGGGATGGCGGCCACGACGCGCTCCCCAGCCTCGCCGGCGGCGAGCACCGCCTCCTCGAGGTAGTCCAGGTACGTGGCGTTGTTGACGTGGGCCATCGGGTCCAGGTCGCGGTGCCGGACCACCGAGCGGATCTCCGCCGCGTCCGGGGGCGTCCGGGGCAGCGGCACGCGGCCCGGCTCGAACGTGCCGGGCGGGACCACGAAGCGGCCCGGGAAGACGGCCGGTACCCGCACCGGCGTGCCCCGGGCATCGGTCATCACCCAGTCCGTGTGGCCCCACGTCGCGAGCGTGCCATCCTCCAGGCGGGCCTCGGTCCGCCGGCGCGCCCAGACCTTGCGGAACCCCGTCACGCGCGTGGTCACCGCGACGGTCTCGCCTGTCGCGACCGGACGCAGCACGACGACCTCCGCCGCGCGGACGACCCAGGCCAGGCCTCGCTCCAGGTACCAGCGCCGGTCGAAGCCCAGGCGCTCGGAGTGGATCCACGCGACGTCCTGCGCGTAGCGCAGCCACGCGGACGTGCGGACGAGGCCGTCCGGCCCGCACTCGTCGAAGCGCACGCGGTACGGGACGGTGACGCTGGCGAGGGACTCGGGGTCCGGCCCTGCGCTCATGCCGGCTTGCGCCCGGCCAGCCGGTCCAGCCCCTCGAGGGTGACCAGCTTCAGGCCCTCGAGCGCGACCGGTCCACGCTCGCGCACCAGCCGGACCTCGCACGAGCGCCGGGCGTCGAACACGACCAGGCCGACGAGCAGCCGGGCCCCCTCCGCCGTCGCGTTCCGCCGAGCGTCGTCGAGCTGGTGGAGCACGTCGGCCTTGACCCCGCGGGCGCCCCACTTGCAGTCCCAGGCCTCTGCTGCGGCCTCCCGCTCCACGGTGACGTCGTAGGGATGGATCTCGGAGGGCACGCCGTCGAACAGGATCCGCCGCTCGCGGCGCACGGGCCCGGTGCGCGCGGCGAGGAGCTGCTCCGCGAGCGCCTCGACGATCGCGCCCCGGAACTGGCTGCGCGCCTGCTCGCCGCGATCCGCGACCTGGAGCGAGACCCCGAGGATCGCCTCGGACCGGTCGCGGGCGGGGTCGCCGGGCGGCGGCGCCGCCGGACCGAACAGCGCCGGGAACATCGTCCGCCACGCCTCCGGGTCGGTCGATTCGCCGTTCATCGTGGCCCGGGCGAGGAGGCGCTGGGTCGAGGTCGCGTCCGCGAGCAACGCCGCCGCGCGCGCGACCAGCGGGTCCGCCTGGATCTGCGCGTAGACGATGGCGCGCCCGTCGGGCCGCGGGTCGCCGAAGCGCATCAGGACGCCTCGCCCAGCGCGGCCAGCGTGACCTGTGGGAACGTGGACAGCCAGTCGATCGCGCGGTGGGGGTCCTCGATCCGGCCCGCCTCGGCGACGAGGGCGTCCAGCGCCGCCTCGGCGCCGTCGGGTGCCGTCTCGGCGCCGCGTGCCTCCTTGAGCGCCCCGAGGCGGGCGCGCCACACGGTGCCGAGATCGGTGACGTACTGCCACTCGTCGTCAACTGCCTCGGCCGTCGCGGCGAGGACGTCGAGGCCGGCGAGCGCGCGCTCCACCAGGATCGCAACAGGGATGGGCATGTCCTGCAGCGTACCCGCCCGCGGGGCGTCGCGGCGAACGGGCGTCGCCCGGGAGTGGTCCGACGCGCCGGTCAGGCCGTCCGGGTGGTCGCGCTCAGGGCAGGACGCTCCACCGCTCGCGGGGTGGCGGCAAGCCGTGCCTGCGCGTCGCGATGCAGGCGCTCCAGGGCCCGGCGGCCCTTCTCGTCCCAGCGGGTGGAGTACGTCCGCAGCGCATCACGCCGGATCCGCCACGCGAAGTCGCGGGCGCCCGCATGCTCCAGCCGCACGACCGTGTCGAGCACGGCGCGGTACAGGTGCGGGAGCTCCTCGGCCGGGGTACGGTCGTCCACGAAGCGCAGCCTGCCCGCGCCGGCGCCGGACGGGAATGGGCGGGTCGTCCCAGCCAAGGGCGGCAGGAGTCCGGTGCACCCGAGCACCGGTACGCCGATGTCCCCCCGATCAGTCGCCGCGGTGGGCGCCGCTCGCGATCCGGAAGCCGGGCGCCAGCCCCCGGGCCGGCTCCCAACGAGCGATCACGCGGTCCACGAACCCCGCCGGCGGACCCTGCTCAAGGCGGTCGAGCAGCGAGTCCAGGTCCGCCCGCGGTCCCTCGGCGACGACGCGCACGCTCCCGTCGGGCTCGTTGGCGACGAACCCGTCCAGGCCCAGGTTCATCGCCTCGCGCAGGGCGAACACGCGGTAGCCCACGCCCTGCACCCGGCCGCGAACCCTGGCGTCGAGGCGCGCCGGCGGGCCGCCGGGACCGCTCACGCCGCGGAGCTCCGTCGCGGCCAGCGCAGCAGCGCGACGTCCAGCAGCAGCTCTGGGCTGACGTTGGCCTCGAGGAGCTCGTCCGCCCGGACCAGGCGGGCCAGCGCCCGCGCCGCCGCTCCGGCGGGCAGGTCGCCCACCGCGGCCTCGAGCTCCTCGAGCAGGGCCACGTCGTGGACGCCG
>MGOE01000115.1:5902-16572 GCA_001797035.1 Chloroflexi bacterium RBG_16_72_14 | reverse complement strand
ACGGTCAACGGGATGGACGTGCTCGCGGTCCGCGACGCCGTCCGGCGCGCCGTCGCCCGGTGCCGCGCGGGCGAAGGGCCGGTGCTCATCGAGGCCAGCACGTACCGCTACTACGGGCACTCCCTGTCCGACCCGCGCGACGAGTACCGGACCCGCGAGGAGGAGGCCGCCTGGCGCGCGGTCGACGCCATCGAGCGCCTGAAGGGCCAGCTCCTGGCCGGTGGCATCGCCGACGAGGCCGCCCTGGCCGCCGTCGAGCAGCGCGTCCGCGAGCGCAACGCCCGTGCCGCCGTGCGCGCCTCGCAGGCGACCGACCCGGCTCCCGCGGACGCCCTCCGGTTCCTGTACACGGACGGCTCCTCCGACGACGTCCCGCCCGGGCGCGGCGAGGCACCGCTGCTGGCCCCCCTGCCCGTGGCGAAGCGCGGCGCCGACGGCGCCATCACCTACCGCGACGCGCTCCGCGACGCCCTGGCCGAGGAGATGGTCCGCGACCGCCGGGTCGTGTTCTACGGCGAGGACGTCGCCGACTATGGCGGGGCGTTCAAGCTGACCAAGGGGCTGCTCGAGTCGTTCGGGCGCGACCGCGTGTTCAACACGCCCATCTCCGAGGCGGCGATCTGCGGCACCGCGGTCGGTGCGGCGATCGTCGGGCTGCGGCCGGTGGTCGAGCTGATGTACATGGACTTCGCGCTGATGGCGTCGGACCAGATCGCCAACCAGGCCGCGAAGTGGCACTACATGAGCGGCGGGCAGGTCGAGGTCCCGCTCGTCATCCGCGCCTCGGTGGGCGCCGGCAAGGGCTACGGCGGGCAGCACAGCCAGAGCCTCGAGAGCCTGTTCACGCACCTGCCCGGGATCTGGGTCGTCTACCCCTCCAACCCGGCGGACGCCAAGGGCCTGCTCAAGGCGGCGATCCGGACCAGCAACCCCGTCCTGTTCGTCGAGAGCCAGGGCCTGTACCCGGCCAAGGGCGTCGTGCCCGAAGGCGAGCACCTGGTGCCGATCGGCGTCGCGAGCGTGGCCCGCGAGGGCGACGACGTCACGCTGGTTGCCTGGGGCCCGGCCGTGCCCGACGCCCTCGCCGCCGCAGAGCGGCTGGCGGCCGAGGTCGGCGTGGGCGCCGAGGTCATCGACGTGCGCAGCCTGGTGCCGGTGGACATGGACACGGTGCTCGCCTCAGTGCGCAAGACCGGCCGCTGCGTGGTCGCCGCCCAGGCGGTCCTGGGCGGCAGCTTCGTGAACGAGGTCGTGGCCCGGATCCAGCACGACGTGTTCGACTGGCTCGATGCGCCGGTTGGGCGGATCGGCGCCCGGAACGGCATCTCGCCGCAGGCCGAGAGCCTCGAGCGGGCGTTCCTGCCGGGGGTCGACGACATCGTCGCCGCCGCGCGGGCGCTGCTCTAGCACCCGGTACCGGACGAGCAGGGAGCCGAACGATGGCACACGCGATCCTGATGCCCAAGCCCGGGCAGATGACCGAGGACTGCACGGTCATCGCATGGCACAAGCGCGAGGGCGACCCCGTCCACCGGGGCGACGTCCTGTTCGAGATCGAGACCGACAAGTCCACGATGGAGGTCGAGGCGTTCGACGAGGGCGTGCTCCTCCGGATCGTGGCCCCCGAGGGGGCGACGATCCCGGTCAACGCGGTGTGCGCCTGGGTCGGCGAGGCCGGTGAGTCGGTGCCCGAGGGCGCGCCGGCGGCGGTCGGGGCGGCGGTCGAGGCGCCCGGAGCGCTCGAGGCCGCGGTGGCGCTCGACGTCCCGACGGCCGTTCCGGCGACCCCCGCAGGCGCTGCTGCCCCTCCCGCTGCCCGTGGCGAGGGGCGGCTGCGGATCAGCCCCCGGGCGGCCCGGACCGCGGCGGAGGCCGGCATCGATCCGCGCGGCATCGCGGGCACCGGCCCGGAGGGACGGATCACCGAGCGCGACGTGCGCGCCGCGATCGAGGCCCGCACGAGCGCCGCAACCCCGGCACCCGCTCCCGTTCCGGTCGGCGCCGCGGCGGCCAACGCCGTGCCTGCGCTCGGCGAGGGCGAGGAACCGCCACGCCCGCTGAGCCGGATGCGCCGCGTGATCGCCGCGCGGCTCGCGCTGAGCGCGACCACGATCCCCACCTTCACGGTCACCGCCGGCGTGGACGTCACGGGCCTGCTCGCGCTGCGGCGCGAGCTCAAGTCGGACGGGATCGACCTGTCGGTCACGGATTACGTGCTGGCCGCGGTCGCCCAGGCCCTGGTCGAGTTCCCGGACGTCAATGCCCGGACGGACGGCATCTCGGTGTGGCCGCGACGGGCCGTCCACCTCGGCCTCGCCGTGTCTCTGCCGGCCGGCCTGGTGGTACCCGTGATCCGCGACGCGGACCGCCTCAGCGTCTACGGCCTCCACGCCGAGGCCGCCCGGCTCGCCACCGCGGCCCGCGACGGGCGCCTGGGTCCTGACGGGCTGACCGGCAGCACGTTCACCGTGTCGAACCTGGGCATGTTCGGCGTCGACGCGTTCACCGCGATCATCAACCCGGGTGAGTCCGGGGTGCTCGCGGTGGCCAGCGCCCAGGAGACGCCGGTCGCCGTCAACGGCGGGCTCGCCGTCCGCTCGATCATGCGGCTCACCCTCACCGCCGACCACCGGATGGTGGACGGCGAGCTGGGCGCCCGCTTCCTCAACGCGATCCGCCGGCGGCTGGAGAACCACCGCGAGCTGCGCCGCGACGCGGCGCTCGGGTAGCCGCGGTCCAGTGGAGACCCAGCCGGCCCCCAGCGCGGGGCCGCCCCTCGCCAACCTGCGCGACGTCGGCGGGCGACCCGTCCGCGGCGGCGGCCGGGTGCGGCCTGGCCTGCTCTACCGGTCCACGGACCTCAGCCGCGTGGACGCGGACGCGCTTGCGATGCTGGCCGGCCTCGGCATCCGCACCGTGTACGACCTGCGCACCAGCCCGGAGCGCGAGGCCCACCCCGACCGCCTGCCCGACGGGGCGCGCCTCGTGGTCGCCGACGTCCTGGCCGGGGCGCCGCCGGAGGGGTCCCCGTTCCACCTCCAGTCCAGGATGCGGGACGTGGCCGCCATCAGCGCCGTGCTCGCCGACGGCGGCGCCGAGCGCTTCTTCGAGGAGCGGTACCGCGAGTTCGTGGAGCTGGACAGCGCGTGCGAGGGCTACGGGCGGATGTTCCGCGACCTGGCCCTCGCCGCCAGCCGGCCGGGGCTCGTCCACTGCGCCACCGGCAAGGACCGGACGGGCTGGGCGGTCGCGGCGCTGCTCCTGCTGCTCGGCGTGCCCGAGGACGCCATCCTCGCCGAGTACCTCGAGAGCAACGTGATGGAGGCCGTGTTCGCCGCGGAGCTCGATGCGTTCCGGGCGCGCGGCGGCGACCCGGAGGCGCTCAGGCCGCTGGTCGGCGTGCGCGAGGCGTACCTCGAGACGTCGATCGCCACCATGCGACGGCGGTACGGGGACGTGGACGCCTACTTCGCGGCCGGCCTCGGGGTGGGCGAGCCGGCACGCGCCTCGCTGCGCGAGGCGTTCATCGAGCGCTGATCGCGGGTGGCCGGCGTGCCCTGCGTATCCGGCGCCCCCAGTTGGTGCCCGTCAGGCGGCGAACGCCCCGGCGATCAGCGCGACCTGGTCCGGCGTCACGCGGCAGCAGCCGCCGATCAGCGTGGCGCCGGCAGCGTGCCAGCGGTGCGCCGCGGCCCCGTCGACGCGTCCCGCCTGGGCGCCGGTCCAGCGGCGAGCGGCCGCATCCCACCCCTCGCCGCTGTTGGGGTAGACGACGACGGGCTTCGAGGTCACGGCCCGGACCCGCCCGACCAGCGCCTCCACGTGCTCCGGCGCGGTGCAGTTGACGCCCACCGCGATCACGGCCGGCGAGCCTGCGACGGCCTCGACGGCCTCCTCGATCGGCGCGCCGCTCCGCAGGTGGCCCGCGTCGGCGCACGAGAAGCTTACCCACGCCCGGGCGCCCGGGATCTCGTCCAGCAGGCGGGCGATCGCGACCGCCTCATCGAGCTCCGGGATCGTCTCGACCGCGAGCAGGTCCGCGTCGGTGGCCGCGAGGATCGTCAGCCGCTCGCGGTGGAAGCCGGCGAGCGCATCCACGGTGAGCCCGTACCGGCCCCGGTACTCCGAGCCGTCGGCGAGCATCGCGCCGTACGGCCCCACGGACGCGGCGACGAGCAGCGGCCGGGGGTCCGGGGCGCCGGCGGCGGCTCGCTCCGCGCGGAACCGCTCGCGAGCGAGCAACGCGAGGGACACGCTCTGCCGGAGCAGGCTGGCGGCCTCGTCGTGCCCGATGCCGCGCGCCGCGAATCCCTCGAACGTCGCCTGGTAGCTGGCCGTCGTGGCGACCCGGGCGCCGGCGCGGAAGAACGCCAGGTGGGCCGCGACGATCGCCTCGGGGTCCGCGGCCAGCAGCCGGGCAGACCACAGCCGGTCCGAGAGGTCGCAGCCCTGCGCCTCGAGCTGCGTTGCCAGACCGCCGTCCAGCACGAGCACACGGTCGCCGGCGATGAGTGGGCCGATCTCGGGGCGGTGAGCGGGCACGATACGGGCTCCGGGTGTGATGGCGTCCCCGCGCTGGCGGGTCGCCGTGATCCTGCCGGGAGGCGTCAGCCGGCCCCCTCTGCCTTGCGGTCGGCTTCGATCCGCTGCAGCGCGACCTCGGCCGCCGCGGCCAGCGCGCGTTTCGGCGTCGCGTCCGCCCAGCCGAACCAGGCGCGGGCGCCTGACTCGACCTCGCGCAGGGCCTCGTCGCAGGCGTCGCGGACCCGCTCCACGGCGTTCACGGCCGCCACCTCGTCGGTCTCGGGCAGGAGGATCGCGAACCGCCGGGGTCCGACCCGCGCCACGTAGTCGGACGTGCGGACCTTCGACCGCAGCACGGCCCCCACCCGGGCGGCCGCGTGGGTGCCGACATCGGTGCCCCACACGGTCACGAGGTCCTCGAGGCCGACCACCTCGACCATGGCGACCGTCACGGGGCGGCCGTAGCGCTGCGCGCGGGCGGTCTCGACACCGAGGATCGCGGCCCAGGCCCGGGGCCCGAGCAGGCGTGTCTCGTCATCGAACCAGCCGCCACTGGCGTCCGGCGTCGTGGCGTCGGCATCGCGAGGGCTCTCGCTCATGGTGTCTCGGTCCTCATGCCGCCCGGTGGTTGTCCGCAACAGCGTACCGTGCGTCCCCCGGAACCGGGCGACGGCCCGGTGGATCCGTTCCGGGGGCGCGGATCCGCGAACTGTGCGATCCTCGGCAGTGTCGTGCGGGAGCGACCGCGCGGCACCGCAGTCCCCCGGACCCATCTCGCCCCCTCAGCGAACGATCGGGCCATGGCGCCACGGCGCCGCCGGATCGATGCTCGGGTCCCCGACGAGGATGAAGGCCGTGCGCTTCCTGCGACTTGCCGCCGCCCTGACCATCGCCCTCGCCACCGGCTTCACGGCCCCCGGTGATGCGCAGGCCGCGTCGAGCTGGAGGACCATCCTCTACGACCGGTTCGACTCGGGCGGCGTCCCCAGCCACTGGTTCCGCTACAACGGCCCGTACGGGTCGGGCGTGCGCAACTGCGCGATCCCCTCGCACGCGTTCGTCAAGAACGGCTCGCTGCGCCTGGTGCTCAGCTATGGCACCAACTCGCGGTGCGGCACCGGCTGGTACTCGGGCGGCATGATGGTGGACCGGGCGTACGGCGGCGTGGACCAGCGGGTCACGCTCCGGTTCCGGGTCGTCCGCGACCGTGCCGCCGGGCACTTCATCGTTCCGATGCGCTGGCCCGATACCGCTCCCTGGCCCGAGGGCGGCGAGGAGGACTGGTGCGAGACGGACACGCTCAACTTCTGCCACACGTTCCTCCACTACTCGAAGGACAACAAGCAGATCTACCGCAAGCACGTGTTCGACATGACGCGCTGGCACACGATCCGCGTCGTGCGGCGGAACTACGTCGCCAAGGTGTTCATCGACGACATGAGCACCCCCGTCTGGGTCTACAAGGGCTCCTCGACCACGCTGCCGCCGACCGTCAAGCGGGTCGTGCTCCAGCAGGAGTGCCGGGCCGGCGGCTGCCCCACCGACAAGACGGGCAGGGAGACCATCCTGATCGACTGGATCCGGATCGAGAAACCCGCCTGACGGGCTAGCACTCCACGACATTGAGGGCCAGGCCGCCGCGCGCGGTCTCCTTGTACTTGGTCGCCATGTCGGCGCCCGTCTCGCGCATCGTCTTGATCGCCGCGTCCAGCGACACGTGGTGGGAGCCGTCGCCCGCGAGCGCCATGCGCGCCGCGTTGATCGCCTTCACGGACGCGATCGCGTTGCGCTCGATGCACGGGATCTGGACCAGGCCGCCCACCGGGTCACAGGTCAGGCCGAGGTGGTGCTCGATGCCGATCTCGGCGGCGTTCTCCACCTGCGCCGGTGTCCCGCCGAGCACCGCGCACAGGCCCGCCGCGGCCATCGAGCAGGCGACGCCGACCTCGCCCTGGCAACCGACCTCGGCGCCGGAGATGGACGCGTTCTCCTTGTACAGGATTCCGATCGCGGTGGCCGTGAGCAGGAAGTCGACCACGCCGTGCTCCGTGGCGCCCGGCACGTGCCGGGCGTAGTAGTGCAGGACCGCGGGCACGATCCCGGCCGCGCCGTTGGTGGGCGCGGTGACGACCCGGCCGCCCGCCGCGTTCTCCTCGTTCACCGCCAGCGCGTACAGGTTGACCCAGTCCAGCACCGCCAGCGGGTCGTCGGCCGCGGCGGGGGACGCGGCCTGGACGACCAGGGCCCGGTGCAGCGCCGGCGCCCGGCGCCGGACCGAGAGCGGGCCCGGCAGCACGCCGTCCGCGCGCAGGCCGCGCTCGACGCACGCCTGCATGGTCTCCCAGATCCGGAGCAGGCCGGCGTCGATCTCCGCATCGGGACGCCAGGCCCGCTCGTTGCGCCGCACGAGCTCGGCGATCGTGCAGCCCTCGGCCTCGACGATGGCCAGCAGCTCGTCCGCGCTCCGGTACGGGAACGGGAGCACGCCCACGTCCGGGATGCCGGCATGGGGCGCGGTCCCCTCGGCCGCGATGTCGTCGCTGACCACGAAGCCGCCCCCGACCGAGTAGTAGGCCCTGGCGTCGAGGACGCTGCCCGCGTCGTCGATCGCCGTGAACCGCAGGTTGTTGACGTGGAACGGCGTCGCCTCACCGGGGCCCGCCCGGTCGCTGAACACGAGGTCCTCGGCCTCGACGAACGCGACCGGGTGATGTCCCAGCAGGGCCAGCCGCCCCCGGGCCCGGATTCCCGCGACCCGGCCTGCGATCCCGTCCACGGCCACAGTGTCGGGCTGCTCCCCCTCGAGCCCCAGCAGCACCGCGACGTCCGTGGCGTGTCCCCGTCCCGTGGCGCCCAGCGAGCCGTACAGCTCCGTGCGCACCCGCGCCACGCGCGCCAGGAGGCCGGTGCGCTCGAGGCGGAGCGCGAACCAGTGCGCGGCCCGCATCGGCCCCACCGTGTGCGAGCTGGACGGGCCGATGCCGATCTTGAACAGGTCGAACGCGCTGACCGCCAACGGGGGACCTCCGGGCTGCGAGCCGAGAGGATCGCACGAACGCGCTCCGGGCGTCGTCCGCGCCGCGGCTGCCCGGGGCGCGCCGGGCTCAGGCCCGCTGGTCGGTGCTGGGCTTCTCCCACAGGTTGACGCCGCTGTCGACCGCGTACCGGTCGATCTCCGCCAGCTCCTCGGGCGAGAACGCCAGGTTGGCGAGCGCCCCCACGTTCTCGCGGACCTGGGCCGGCGAGCTGGCGCCGATCAGGGTGGTCGTCACCCGCGGGTCCCGGAGCACCCACGCGAGGGCCATCTGCGCCAGCGACTGGCCGCGCCGCGTCGCGATCTCGTTGAGCGCCCGGACGCGGGCGAGGTTCACCTCGGACAGCATGTCCCGGCTGAACGAATCGCCGCCCGGGCGGTTGACCCGCGCGTTGGCCGGGATACCGTCGAGGTACTTGTCGGTCAGCAGGCCCTGGGCGAGCGCCGTGAACCCGATCATCCCCGCGCCCACCTCTTCGAGCGCGTCGAGCAGCTCCGGCTCCACCCAGCGGTTGAACAGGTTGTAGCTGGGCTGGTGGATCAGCAACGGGACGCCCTCGGCCCGCAGGATCGCCGCCGCCTCGCGGGTCTTGCCGGCCGAGTAGGAGGAGATCCCCGCGTACAGCGCCTTGCCCTGTCGAACCGCGTGGGCGAGCGCGCCCATGGTCTCCTCGAGCGGCGTGTCCACGTCGAATCGGTGGGAGTAGAAGATGTCGAAGGAGTCCACGCCGACGCGTCGCAGGCTCTGGTCGAGGCTGGCGAGCACGTACTTGCGCGAGCCGCCGCCCTGGCCGTACGGGCCCGGCCACATGTCCCAGCCGGCCTTGCTGGAGATGACCAGCTCGTCACGGTGGGCGGCGAGGTCCTCGCGCAGGATCCGGCCGAAGTTGACCTCGGCGCTGCCATACGGCGGACCGTAGTTGTTGGCGAGGTCGAAGTGGGTGATGCCGAGGTCGAATGCCGTGTGCACGATCGCCCGCTGGGTCTCGATCGGGGTGGTGTCGCCGAAGTTGTGCCACAGCCCGAACGACAGGAGTGGCAGCTGGAGGCCGCTGCGACCGCAGAAGCGGTAGGGCATCGCGTCGTAGCGCTCCGGGGCGGGCAGGTAGGTCATGCGTCGGGCCTCCGCGTTCGCGAGGCGGCGGTCCGCCGCCGGCACGTGTCACCCTCCACCGTACCCCCGGTCCGGGCCTCCCGGAGCGGTCAGGGGCAGGCGATGCCCGGGGTTGGCCGGAGGGTGCCGTCCACGAGGTCCTCGTCCGACACGACCCGGATCCAGTCGGCCTGGTGCCGGTTGACGATGATCGTCCCGATCGCCTGCTTCATCCGCGTGCCACCCGACCAGTATTCGATCCACGCGTCCGTGAGCGGCACCATCGCCGGTCGGTCGCGGAGGCTGGCCAGCGGGTCCGCCCCCGGGTCCGTATGCAGGTGCCCGCCGATCAGGTAGTGGCCGGCCTGGAGCGCGATGGCGTGGGACCGCGTCCGCCGGCGGAGGGCGGCGTCGCCACGGGGGCCGCTCGCGTGCACGGCGACCAGGTCGTCACCGGCGACCAGCACCCGGTCCATCGACCTCGGTTCGCCGTCCTCGAGCCCCTCGGTCTGGACGTCGGTGAGGACCAGGGAGTCGTGCGCATTCAGCAGGTCCGTCAGGCGGTCCGCCCGGAGGCGCACCCAGCCGTACACGCGGTGGTGGCGGGTGTAGGCGACGAACCGCACCAGCGGCGTGTCTGCCACGGAGTCCGGCTCGAAGACCTCCTCGGGCAGGCGCTGGAGGCTGACGTGGAGCGAGCCCGGCTCGGATGCGTGCTCCATCACGGCCGGCACGCTACCGCGACCTGGGCGGCCGCGATATCGAACGAAGGTACCTGCGTGATCCGCGGCGGCCGGGCCCCCTACTCCGCGACCGAGACCGTCCCGTCCGCGGCCCCGACGAGCAGCGGGTCGCCCCGCTCCGCACGCAGGCGGTTCGCGTACTCGAGGCTCCCCTTGGCCCCGGGTGCGACGTCGCGGCGGGCCGGCACGACGCGGTTGTGATAGTCGCGATGCGCGACCGGGCCCAGCACGCAGGTTCCGTCCTCGAGGGCCTGGACGATCGCCTGCCCGAGGGCGCTCTCGGACTGCCAGCCTTCGCCGTTGTCGATCAGGTGCTGCAGGAACGGGACGGGGTAGTGCTGCAGGCCGTCGTGCTCCGCCCTGCGCTCAACCTCGGCATTGGGGTCGGTCATCGAACGCGTCCTCCGGATGGGGTTGGGCGGGGCCGGGACGCGGCGCCCGCGGGCCTGGCCACCGGCGCTCCTGCCCATTGTAGGCGGCGTCGGCGGGGGTCAGCGGTGGGCGGGCCGTCCGTTGCGCCGCCGGGCCCGGTACCACGCCAGGTACTCGAGCAGCTCCTCGCGCTCGTCGTCGGTCAGGTCGGCGAACAGGGCCGCACCGATGGTGGCGGTGACCCGGGCGTCCGGCGGGCCGGGCAGTTCGTAGCCGGTGAGGCGCATGAGCTCCGCGTACGGGATGCCGAGGGCCTCGCTCAGCTGGTGGAGCACGTGCGGCGACGGGCGCTTGACGGCGTCGTTCTCGAGCTTGCTGAGGTAGGCCGGGGAGATGCGCGCGGCGCGCGCCGCGTCGATGCCGGACAGCTCGCGGACCTCTCGTGCCTGGCGGAGCGCGGCCCCGATCGACGGTGCCATTCGAGCTGCTTCTCCTATAGTGGCGGCCTGCAACTACCGTTGACAATAGCATCGCCGTGTGGTTCACTGCAAGCAGGAAGCGACCGGAGCTCGCCCGGCGGTGGCCCGGATGCCCGCCTCCAGGAGCGACATCGCCGGGACGCTCGCCCCGAGCGAAAGGTCATTCCAGATGCCGCTGCAGGTGCTCCACTTCGCGATCGTCGCCACGCTGAACGCCCTGGGCGCACGGACCGCGACTAACCGGCGGCTCGGCCTGGGCGTCGCATCGACGGCCGCGGCGACGGCGCTGGATGCAGGCAGCCGCCTCGACACCCTGAGCACGATCGCCCTCAATCGCGGCGCCGAGCCTGGTGCCGCATGACCCGGGCGCGGCGCTCTCCGATGGCGACCCCGGCGAGGGCGGCCTCCAACCCCTCGATGCCTCG
>MGOE01000115.1:4015-5892 GCA_001797035.1 Chloroflexi bacterium RBG_16_72_14 | reverse complement strand
GGAGCCGGTGGCCCCGGCCGTTCGGCACCGGACACCCGACGAGCGCTGGAACCAGCAGGTGTCACGCGTGATGCACGAGGCGGCCGAGGAACGCGAGCAGCGCGAGCGCGCCCGCGCGACGGAGGACGATCTCCACGCCCGGCGCGAGGCCGCGGCGCTCATGGCCCTGATCCGGGCCCGGGTCAGGCCGGACGGCCGCGCCGGCGGACCCGGCCACGCCCCGGCCGCCGGCCGGGACCGGGAGAGCTGAAGTGACGACGCCGATGAAGAACCGGGCGCTCAAGGGGCTCCCCAACGTGCTGCATGACCAGACCATCCCGAACACCCTCGGCGGGGTCAGCCCTCCGAGGGCGCCGGCGCGGCGACGGATCCCGGCGAGCTCGCTGGCGATCGGCGCGGGCGTGCTCATCGCGCTGGCCCTGGCCCTCCTGACCCGCGCGGCGTGATGGACGGGGGCATCGCCGCCGAGGGCGGGGACTCCGGCGGGCTCCCGGTCCGCGACGGCCTCGGGGACGGCGACGGCGCCGCCGACCACAGCGGCCGGCTGCCGCTGCGGCTGCTCGTGGTCGACGACCACGAGGTCGTCCGCCAGGGGCTCGTCGCGCTGCTCGAGCGCCGTCGCCAGTTCCAGGTGGTCGCGCAGGCGGGCACGATGGCCGAGGCGATGGCCCAGGTCCGCCGGTTCGTCCCCGATCTCGTGCTCATGGACGTCCGCCTGCCGGACGGGTCGGGGATCGAGGCCTGCCGGGAGATCCGCGCCGAGTTCCCCGCGATCCCCGTCGTCTTCCTCACCAGCTCACCGGAGGAGGCGGACGTGTTCGCGGCGATCATTGCCGGCGCCAACGGCTATGTCCTCAAGCAGTCGCGGGCCGCCAAGCTCATCGCGGCCCTGACGGCGGCCGGCCGCGGGGAGTCGCTGCTGGATCCCGGCGTCACGGAGATGGTCCTCGACCGCGTCCGCCGGATCGCCACCGGCACCTACACCGACGAGGCCGCCCGGCTGACCCACCAGGAGCGGAAGATCCTGCTGCTGCTCGCCGACGGGAGCACCAACCGCGAGATCGCCGATGTCGTGTTCCTGTCCGACAAGACGGTCAAGAACTACGTGAGCTCGATCCTCGCGAAGCTGAACCTGGAACGCCGCGCCCAGGTCGCGGCGTTCGTCGCGCGTCACCGGATCGACCACGGCGCCTGAGCGCCACCCCGAGGATCGATGCGTTGCGGTGTCCGGGACGTCGCGCCGCACCCGCCGGTCGTGGTGCGCCGCACCGGGCATGGTGTTGCGCCTGCGCAACGGTGCCGGGCGGCTCACCGTTGACGGCCGCGGCCAGTACCAGTACCTTCGTCCTACCGCTCGGGGACAAGGGGAGAACCGCTTGATGATCGACTACGAGACGCCGGCGATCGAGGACTACGGGTCCATCGCCGACCACACGTTCCAGACCCCCGGCGAGGGAACGAAGTCGAGCGACACGACCTACGAGCTCGACAAGTACGGCGAGTACTCCCACCCCGCCGGGAGCTGATCCGGTCCACGACCAGCGACAACCGATGACCGGGCCATCGAGGCCCGGTCATTTGCGTTAACCCACCACAGCAAGCAGCCCGCGGTGAGCTCGATCGTCGTCTTCCTCCCCGGCCAGGGTCCGGCCCGGCCCGAGGTCGTGCGCGCCATGGCGGCGGCCGCGCCGCACCGCGGGACGCACGTCGAGGTCGCCGTCCACGGCCGCTGCGCCCTGGCTGCGACCAACACCGACGGCCGGACGGATGCGGTCGTGGGCGTCAGCGACGGCCTCGCGATCGCGTTCAACGGGTCGCTTGACAACGTCGCCGACCTCGCCCGCGCTCTGGCGCGGGAACCGGCCGCCGGGGCCGGC
>MGOE01000115.1:2203-4005 GCA_001797035.1 Chloroflexi bacterium RBG_16_72_14 | reverse complement strand
GGAGCCGCCACCGCTCCCCGACCTCCTCGCCGCCGGGTTCCGCGCCTGGGGCGAGGACCTCCCGGCCCGCCTCCGGGGCGTGTTCGCCGGCGCGGTCAGCGACGGTGAGACCGTGTTCGCCTTCCGCGACCACATCGGGTACCGGTCGCTGGTCTACCGGCGCGATGCCGCCGGCTTCTACGCCGCGGCCGAGGCCAAGCAGGTCGTCGCCGGGGCGGGCATTCCCCGCCAGCCGGACCTCGAGGTCGTCGAGCACGTCTTCTACCGGAGCGCCGACGATGACACGCCGTGCGCGCTGAAGGGCGTCCTCAGGCTGCCGAAGATGACCGGGATCACGGCGGGCGACGCGGGGACACGGCTGCGGCGGTACTGGGACCCGGCATCGCTGCTCGAGACGGCCCGCTTCGGCCCAGACGAGCTCAAGGACCGCTTCGACGCGCTGATGGACCAGGCGGTGTCGAGGAGCCTGACGGGACGGGACGCCATCTCCCTCAGCGGCGGGATCGATTCGCCCGCGATCGCGGCCTACGCCGCGCCCCGACACCTCGAGCTCGCCGGCCGGCCGCTCCAGGCCGTGTCCGTCGTCTACCCCCGGTACCCATCGGTGGACGAGAGCCGGTACGTGATCCCGCTGGCCGAGCAGCTCGGGCTGCCGCTCCAGACCTATGAGCAGGAGGCCAACCCCCTCGACGACCTCGCGACCTGGACCGCCCTCGCCGACACGCCGTTCCCGGGCGCCACGCTCGCGCAGTACGCGGAGGACTACCGGCGGGTCCGAGGGCTCGGGATGCTGGGGCTCCTCACCGGCGAGCACGCGGAGTTCGTGTTCGCGATCCGGTGGTTCACGCTGGGCCACCTCCTGACCCATGGCCGGTTCGGTGCCGCACGCCGGGAGCTCGCCCAGCGTCGGGCGCAGGGCATGTCCCTGTTGGGCCTCGCCCGGCTCGCCGGCCGCTCGGTGGCGCCGCACCGCGTGATGGCCGCCCGCCACGCGATCGGCCGCCGGTGGCCCCCGACGGTGCCCCGCTGGGTGAACTGGCATCGCGCGGCACAGGAGACCCCGGTGCCGGTCCGGGAGCGATGGCGGCGCTCGCAGCTCGCAGGGTTCATCGGGCCGGGGGTCGCCCTCGAGGCCGAGGAGGTCTGCCAGGTGGTGTGCGACATCAGGACCCGGCGGCCGTGGACGGACATCGACCTGTGGGAGCTGTTCCTGAGCCTGCCGGCCGAGCAGAAGTTCCCCGACCTGCGGCCGAAGGGCCTCGTCCGCGACCTGCTCCGGGGGCGGGTCCCGGATGCGATCCTCGACCGGACGGACAAGACGGTGTTCGACGAGGCCGGGCTGGCCCGGATCGACTACCCGACGCTCCGGCGCTACCTCGTCGGCCAGGAGCACCGCGTGGCCGGCATCGACTACGCGGCGCTCGGCGAGCTGCTCCGGGCGGAGACGCTGACGCGGATCGACTACGAGTGGGCGAAGAACCTCGCGGGCGTCCACGCATTCCTGTCGCAGTGGTGAGGCAGCCGTGAACCGTGACTCGATGGTCAGCCGCAATCCCCGGGTCGTCGCCCGCGAGCTGCCGCCGCCCGACGGGGCCGTGCTCCTCCACCTCGAGACGGGCGCCTACCACGGGCTCAACCCGGTCGGGTTCCTGGTCTGGAGCGCGATCGACGAGGAGCGGACGGTCGCCGATGCCGTGGATGCCGTGCGGACGCAGGTGAACGGCGCCCCGCCCAACCTCGAGGACGACGTCATCCGGTTCCTCGAAGGGGCGCGCGAGCGGGACCTGGTCCGGGTCCGCGAG
>MGOE01000115.1:1824-2192 GCA_001797035.1 Chloroflexi bacterium RBG_16_72_14 | reverse complement strand
GCCGGCGCCCCGCATGCCCCGCGCGTGTGGGGCGTCGGCTGTGTCGCCGGTGGCGACCTCCGCCGGGCAGATCGCGAACGGCCCGCTGATCCGCGCGTCCCCCGGCCGGTAGCCGAGCCCGGCGAGCTCGGGCGCCAGGGCCTCCCACTGCGAGGCGAACATCTGGAGCACGAGCAGCCCACCTGGCCGGAGGAACGCAACGGCGTCGCGGGCGAGCTGGCGGACCAGGCCGAGTCCGGTCTCCCCGGGGCCCTGGATCGTGTCCCGGGGCACGGAGCCGATCGACGCGTAGCGCGACGCCGGGTAGAAGGGCAGGTTGGCGAGCAGCATGTCGACGCCGCCGCGCAGGCCGTCGGGCACTGGCTCGA
>MGOE01000115.1:1404-1748 GCA_001797035.1 Chloroflexi bacterium RBG_16_72_14 | reverse complement strand
CGTCCAGCTCCGTCCCGTGGACCTCCGAATCCGCGCACTCGGCGGCGATGGCCAGCGCGATCGCGCCACAGCCGGTCCCAACCTCGACCACAACCGGCCGCGCGACCTCCCGGAGGCGGTCGATCGCGAGCTCGACGAACAGGTCGGCGTCCGGGGTCGGGACGAACACGCCGGGGCCAGGCCAGCACATCGGTCCCCCGGATGCGCGTGCGGATCGTCGCATCGCCCAGGGCGGGCGTGCCGGCGAGGAGGCGCCGGAGCCGCGGCGGGCGGGCAGGCGCCTGGACCGCCGAAGCGAGCCACCAGGC
The DNA here is from genome assembly GCA_001797035.1 of Chloroflexi bacterium RBG_16_72_14. GTDB lineage: Bacteria > Chloroflexota > Limnocylindria > Limnocylindrales > CSP1-4 > CAIXZV01. The sequence continues at coordinate 1,440 of MGOE01000115.1, read as the reverse complement.
GATGGCCGTGAGCCCGTCGTACACGGGGCCACGCCC
>MGOE01000115.1:0-1306 GCA_001797035.1 Chloroflexi bacterium RBG_16_72_14 | reverse complement strand
TCGTCGAGCGCCGAGACGGCCCAGCGCAGATCGCTCCAGTCGGCATCGTGGCTGCGGCCGGGCCGGCACGCCTGCACGGCGAGGTGCACGATCCGCCCCGCCGCGTCCGGACGCAGCAGCCCGTCGGGACCCGGGGTCGCGCCTGCCCACAGCGCTGCGGTGAGCGCGGCCAGCGCCCGCGCCGGCAGCGGCGCGGCGGGGCAACCCCAGGAGACCTCGAGCTCGTGGCCGCCGTCCCACCAGCAGGAGATCCGCGGCGCGAGGCCGGACAACCGGCCCCGGACCCACGAGTACCGCCACGGCAGGGGCTCCAGGACGCGCTCGGCGTCCCGGACGCGCGTCCCGGGGATGAGCACCTGCATCGTGCGGTGCGCGGGCCTGCCTCCCGGGTCCGGCCCCTGGCCGGACGGACCTGTGCTGTCCCGGCCGTGACCGGCCGGGTCGACCGCCTCGCGGAGCACCAGGACCGGGATGCCGGCGTCCCGGAGCGCGGTTGCCGCCTCGAGCGCGTGGAGGGACCCGCTACGCATCCTCGGTCGCCATCACCGCGGCGATGAAGGCGTCGCGGTCCCGCTCGTCGCCACCGGGCGTGAAGGCGGACTCCGCGTGCTCCTGGCCCGGATCGAGGTTCCGGATGCTCCGGACGACGAGCCAGGCGCCGGCGCCCAGCGCGCCCTGGCCGATGCTGCGCGCCATCAGCCGGTTGGGCGAGGCGAGCCGGCCCAGCGCCCTGGGCCAGGGGACGAGGCGATCGACGGCCCCGATGACCACGCGCGTGCCCCGGCCGAGCAGGGTGCGGAGCGCCGGGCCGGGCACGTCCGCGCCCAGGAACGTCGCCGCGCGCGCGAGCATCAGGCCCACCGGCGCACCCACGGACCAGCGGTCGCACCGTGCCACGAGCTCGTCCCAGTCCGGCGGGCGCACCGCGACAGCGCGCTCGATGTCCTTGACCCAGACCATCCGGTCGCCGCCCGAGATCGCCGCGTGGAGGCAGAGGTGGATCAGCGTGTCCGTCGGTTCGAGCGTGCGCACGCCAACGCCGGCGAGCTGGACGGGCTCGGATCGGGCGAGCAGCTCACGCGTCGGCACCCGCATCCGGCCGCGGTACATGTTGACCAGGTTCCAGTGCAGGTCGATCTCCAGCCCGGAGGAGCCCCGGTGGTGGACCTCGCCCCGCATCTCGCGCCGCATCACGGCCCAGTTGCGATCGAGCAGGGCAAACCCGTCGGCCTCGAGCGCGACGACCACCGGCCCGAAGCCCGCGGGGGCCACCAGCAGGTCCAGGTCCAGGTACCGGCGCCCGCCA
>MGOE01000114.1:7120-8441 GCA_001797035.1 Chloroflexi bacterium RBG_16_72_14 | reverse complement strand
CCCGACGGCGCGGGCAAGACCACCACCCTGCGCATGCTGGCCGGCGTGCTGCGCCCCACCGCCGGCGACGCGCTGCTCGCGGGCATCTCGGTCGTGCGGGAGCCCGAGCGCGTCAAGCATCACATCGCCTACATGAGCCAGCGGTTCGGCCTGTACACCGATCTCACGGTCGCCGAGAACATCGCGTTCTACGCCGACCTGTACCAGGTGCCGCGGCACGAGCGCGGCCCGCGACTCGAGCGGCTGTACGCCTTCAGCAACCTGGGGCCGTTCAAGGGCCGGCTCGCGGGCAAGCTGTCGGGCGGCATGAAGCAGAAGCTCGCGCTGTGCTGCTGCCTCATTCACCACCCGGAGATCCTGCTGCTCGACGAGCCCACGTTCGGCGTGGACCCGATCAGCCGCCGCGAGCTGTGGCAGATCCTGTTCGAGATGCGCGATGAAGGCATGACGGTCATCGTCTCGACGTCGACGCCCGACGAGGCGGAACGGTGCGACGACGTGGTGCTGCTGGCGCCCATGGACCGGCCCCCGCCGCTCGTGCGTCCGGTGGTCGCCGCGCACGAGGCCGGGGCCGTCAGCGTCAGCCACCTCACCCGGCGGTTCGGCGACTTCACGGCCGTCGACGACGTTTCGTTCGCCGTGGCGGAAGGCGAGATCTTCGGCTTCCTGGGGCCCAACGGCGCCGGGAAGACCACCACGATCAAGATGCTGACCGGCCTGCTCGCCCCGACCGCCGGCGATGGCCGCGTCGCGGGACTCGACATCCGGACCGAGACCGAGGACATCAAGCAGCGCATCGGCTACATGTCGCAGGCGTTCTCGCTGTACGGCGACCTCACGGTGGCGGAGAACCTCGAGTTTTCCGCGGGCCTGTACGCGGTGCGCGGGGCGCGGTTCGCGGAACGGCGGGCGTGGGTGCTCGCGATGTCCGGCCTGGCCCAGCGGCTTGATTCCCCCACGAGCGACCTGCCCCTCGGCTTCAAGCAGCGCCTCGCGCTGGGCTGCGCGGTGATGCACCAGCCGCCCATCCTCTTTCTCGACGAGCCGACGTCGGGCGTGGATCCCCTCGCGCGGCGCGCGTTCTGGGACCTCATCTATTCGCTGGCCGCGCAGGGCACCACGATCTTCGTCTCCACGCACTACATGGAGGAAGCCGAGTACTGCCACCGGCTGGCGCTCATGAACCGCGGCCGGATCATCGCGCTCGACCAGCCGGCGGCGCTCAAACGCCAGCTCGGCGTCGCCACGCTGGAAGAAGCGTTCGTGACGCTGGTCGAGCGGGCCGGCGGAGCGGTGCTCGGATGACGTTCAGCCTGGCCCG
>MGOE01000114.1:6552-7112 GCA_001797035.1 Chloroflexi bacterium RBG_16_72_14 | reverse complement strand
TGGCGCGGAAGGAAGCGCTGCAGCTCAGGCGCGACCCGCGCAGCCTGGGCATGGCGTTCGGCGTGCCCGCGGCCCTGCTGGTGCTGTTCAGCACGGTCATCAAGTTCGACGTGAACGACATCCCGCTCGCCGTGCTGGACCGCTCCGGGTCGCCGGGCAGCCGCGCGCTGGTCGAGGCGTTCACTGCGTCCGGCTACTTCACGCTGGAGCGGCGCGTCGCGCGCGAATCCGACATCGACGACCTGCTCGCCCGCGGGTCGGTGCGGATGGCGCTGGTGATCCCGCCCGACTTCACCGCCAGCCAGCGGGTGCAGGCGCTGGTGGACGGCAGCGACGCCAATACCGCGCAGATCGCCCTCAACTACGCAACCGCCATCGTGGCCAGCCGCACCGCGCTCCGTCCGCCCCTCGTGGTCCAGGCCCGCGTCTGGTACAACGAAGAGCTGCGCAGCACGAACATGATCGTGCCCGGCCTCATCGCGGTGATCATGATGGTGATCGCGGCCATGCTCACCGCGCTGACGGTGGCCCGGGAGTGGGAGCGCGGGACCATGGAGCAG
>MGOE01000114.1:2817-6523 GCA_001797035.1 Chloroflexi bacterium RBG_16_72_14 | reverse complement strand
TCGAGGTGATCATCGGCAAGCTGCTGCCGTACCTGCTCATCGGCCTGATCGACATCGTGCTGGCGGTGCTCGTCGGCGTGACGGTCTTTCAGGTGCCGCTGCGCGGCAACCCGGCGTTCCTGCTGGTCCAGTCGCTGCTCTTCCTGTGCGGCGCGCTGGGCCTCGGCATCGCGATCAGCGCGGCCATCAAGAGCCAGCTGCTCGCCACCCAGGTCGCCATGGTGGCGACCTACCTGCCGTCACTGCTGCTGTCGGGGCTGATGTTCGACATCGGCGGGATGCCGCTACCGCTGCGCGTGGTCAGCCTGGTCGTGCCCGCGCGCTACTTCATCGTGGTGACGCGCGGCGTGTTCCTCAAAGGCGTCGGCCCGGACGTGCTGTGGATCCAGTCCGTGTCCATGCTTGCGTTCGCCGTGCTGGGCATCGGGCTCGCGGTGCGCGCGTTCCGCAAGGAAATCGGCTGATGGCGCTGGTCGAGTGGGGCCGGCTGCGGCAGCTCATCCGCAAGGAGCTGCGCCAGAACCTGCGCGACGAGCGCAGCAAGCGCATGATCTTCGTCGCGCCCATCGTCCAGCTCCTGCTGTTCGGCTACGCCGTCAATACCGACGTCAGGAACGTGCGCACGTTCGTGGTGGACCACGACCGGAGCGCCGCATCGCGGCTGCTGGTCTCGCACCTCACCGCGGGCGGCTATTTCCGCGTCACGGGCAGCGGCGAACGGCCCAGCGACCTGGTCGAGGCGCTCGACCACGGCCGCGCGCTCATCGGCGTCGAAATCCCCGGCGGCTTCGCCGCCGACCTCGCCGCGGGGCGCCAGGCCACCGTGCAGCTCCTGGTGGACGGCACTTCCAGCAACACCGCCACCGTCGCGCTGGGGTACGCGACCCAGATGCTGCAGCGGTTCGGCGCGCCGGCCGGGGCACGGGTCGGCGTCGACCTGCGGGCGCGGGCGTGGTACAACCCGAACCTGCAGAGCCGGGTCTACAACGTGCCGGGCGTGATGGGCACGCTGATGATGCTGATGGCGCTGCTCCTCACCTCGCTCGCGGTGGTGCGCGAGCGCGAGATCGGCACGCTCGAGCAGCTCATGGTGAGCCCGCTCACGCCGGCGGAGCTGATCCTGGGCAAGACGCTGCCTATCGTCGGCATCGCGTTCGTCCAGCTCATCCTCATCGGCACGGTCGCGGTGCTGTGGTTCGGCGTGCCGTTCCGCGGCAGCGCGCCGGTGCTGCTGCTGGCGAGTCTGTGCTACATCCTGTCCGGGCTCGGCCTGGGGCTGCTCATCTCGACGGTGGCCAACACCCAGCAGGAAGCGTTCATGACGATGTTCTTCTTCCTGTTCCCCGCCATCATTCTCTCGGGCTTCATGTACCCGGTCGCGAGCATGCCCGAGTTCTTCCAGTACGTGTCCCTGCTCAACCCCATCCGTCACTACCTGGTGATCGTGCGGGCCATCTTCCTCAAGGGCGCGGGCCCCGCCCTGCTGTGGCCCGAGCTCGTCGCGCTCGCGGTCATGGGTGTCACGGTGGTGTGGTTCGCCATCACGCGGTTCCACAAAACGAACGCGTAGGCAGTGTGATTCCGCTCACGCGCGTTACCGCGTGCGGGATCATGAAGTCTCCCTCACGAACACGCCGGGCAGGACGCCCGCGTGGGGAATACCACTACCAGTGGGGGGGGTCTAACGATGCGGTACACCAACTTTGGGCGAGGGATGGCCGGCATCGCGCTCGTCGTACTGTCCAGCGCGTGCAGCAGCTCCCTGAGTCTCGATGCCGCGGCGCAGGGTGAGGCTCGGGTGCTGATGTCGCGCGACGCGTCGCCGTCGTTCATGAGCGCGCCGAGCGAGTCGCCGGACGGCTCACGCTCGGTGAGCCAGGATTCCGTGCAGTCGTTGGTCGTGACGGTCGTCGGTATCGAAGTGCTGATGGAGGGCTCGTCCGATACGAGCGCCGCCAGCGAGTCGTGGACCACGCTGGATCTGGCGTCGTCGTTCACGCTCGATCTGATGGCGCTGCCGACCGGCGCCGCCGCGGCGCAGCTCATCGCGACCGGCAACGTGCGCGCCGGGAGCTACACGCACGTCCGGCTGCGCGTCACCAACCCGCGCATCGTCTTCACGGGCGACATGAGCTTCGGCCTCGGCGGCATTCTCCAGGGCGGCACGGAGTACCAGGTCGTCATTCCGTCGTCGCAGCAGACGGGGATCAAGGTGGCGGTCGGCGTGACCGTCCAAGCGGATGCCAGCACGGACATCGCGCTGGTGTTCGACACCGCCGAGTCGCTGGCGCACGTGGCGGTCACGGGCACCGGGCAGGTGACCTTGAGTCCGGTGATCCGAGCCAACTAGGGACCGATCGAGCAGCTGCTGCGGAGCGGCGCCCGCCGGGCAGTTTCCGGCGGGCGTTCGCTTGTGCGGTCAGCGCGTCGCGGTCCGCGAGGTGGACGCGACCCGCTCGATCCAGCGCGCCAGGTGCGGCAGCGGCGCGAGCGGCAGCGCCGAGTAGCGGATGGGCAGGCCCAGCAGGTCGCGCGGAATGCGCTCGGCGGTGATGGCGCCCGAGCTGATCATGACGGGCAGGGCGACGACGGAATCGCCGGACCGCGCGGCGAGCGCGAGCACCGTATCCCGCATCGCGGCGATCGCCGCGGCGCGCACCGGCGGCGGGGCGTCGTCGCGCAGCAAGCCGATGCGCACCGCGCCGGCCCCCGCGCGCGTGAGCGCGGCCGCGACGGTCGTGAGGTTGTGGACCCAGTACTGGGCCAGCGAATCCGCCGACGGCCCGTGGGCCACCAGGAGCACGGGGCGGCTGCGGTCGGCGTCGGACAGCGCCGCCCAGCGTGCGGCAAGCGCTCCGCCCAGCTCGGGGGCATCGTCGAGCGCCGCGGTCACCCGCGCCGGCACCGGCAGCGCCATCCGATGGTGCTGCGCGTGGGACGCGAGACTCGCGGGCAGCTGCGCCACTTCACCGGCGAGCCAGCGGATCTCGGTCACATGCTCGCCGAAGGTGGACACCATCAACGGCACCGCGACGATGTCGCGCGCGCCGGCTCTCACCAGGCGAGCCGCGGCGGAGTCCCAGCCCGATGCGGGGGTCTCAGCGCCCATGAGGAAGGCAACCTGGACCGGGCCGTGCGGCCAGGAGACGCTCGCGACGGTCTCGCGGACCGGCCCATTCCACTCCGGCCCGGCCCCGTGCGCGACGACGAGCAGACCTGTCTGGGCAACCAGGGTTGCGGGGCAGACGAAGGCGGCGATGGAATTGAGAATAACTTTCATTTGCTGTAAGATAGCAACAGATCAGCTCCAGGACAATAACGACAGCATCGCTACAGCATCAGCTTAGCGGTAGCGACAGCACTGCCTCAGCCCCCTTGTGCCCCATGCGGTTAGCCAAGGTAATGGTGCCGCCGTGAGCTTCCGCTATCTGGCGCGACAATGCCAGCCCGATCCCCGTCCCCTTGGGTTTGGTCGTGAAGAACGGCACGAACAGGTTGGCCGTCCCGGCGATGCCGGGGCCCTCGTCCACCACCCGGACGGTCAGGTGGCCGTCCGCTACCGTCCACCCGACTTCGACCTGCCCGCCCTCCGATTGCTGGCCCACCGCGTCCACCGCGTTCGCAATCAGGTTGATCAGGACCTGGTCCAGCTGATCCCCGTCGGCGCTGATGCTGACGTCGGGACCCGGCTCGACCCGGACCTGCA
>MGOE01000114.1:2451-2799 GCA_001797035.1 Chloroflexi bacterium RBG_16_72_14 | reverse complement strand
GCCGGACCCACGTGTTCACGTCCAGCGGAGCGAGCCGGGGCTGCGGCAGCCGTGCCAGCCGCGCGTAGGCGGCCATGAACCGGGCCAGCGCCTCGGCCCTGCCGGCGATGAGGTCCAGCCCCTGCTCGATGTCCGGCTCGGCGGCGCGGCCCCGCAGGCTCTGAGCGACGCTCTTGATGGGCGCCAGCGAGTTGTTGATCTCGTGGCCCAGCACCCGGATCAGCCGCTGCCAGGCCAGGCGCTCCTCGTCGCGCAGCGCCCGCGACAGGTCGGCCAGCACGAGCAGCGTGTGGGGCCGCCCGCCCTGGCGGAAGGAGCTGCGGCGGTAGCCGAAGCGCCCCGCGCCGC
>MGOE01000114.1:0-2432 GCA_001797035.1 Chloroflexi bacterium RBG_16_72_14 | reverse complement strand
GGCATCGCCCGCAAGACAGGGGGCCACGCCCAGCTCGGCGGCCCCCCGCCCCACCAGCCGCTCGACCGGCGCCGCGAGCAGCTTCTCGCCGCCCCGGTTGGCCAGGCGCAGCCGCCCCGCCTCGTCGAAGGCGAACACCGCCACGTCGATCTCCGCCATGACGCGGCGCAGCAGGGTGGTGGCTTCCATCGCGCCGAGGCGCTGCTGGCGCAACACCTCGCCCAGCGTGTTGAGCTCGAGCAGCGCGAGCCCGAGGTCGTCGTCGCTGGTCGCGCCGCGCGCGCGGATCGAGAAGTCTCCCTCGCGCAGGCCCGCGATCATGTTCCCGATGGTCTGGAGGGGCCGGATCACGCGCTCCTGCGCGAGGAATCCCAGCGCCAGCCACCAGCCGCCGAGCAGGACCACGGCCGTCCAGCGGACCTTGGCCGTGTGATCGCCGGTGAAGAGCATGAGCAGCAGGATGGCCAACGCCGGGAAGCCGCCCAGCAAGCTGACCAGCAGGACCCGCCTGCCGTGGTTCACAGTCCGAAGTGTTGCAGCCGCCGATAGAGCGCGGAGCGCGACAACCCCAGCCGGGCCGCGGCCTGGCTCACGTTGCCGCCGGCGCGCTGCAACGCCTTCTGGACCAGCACCCGCTCGACTTCCTCGAGCGTCAGCTCCTCCAGCCGGGGCGCGCGGCCGGCCCCGTCGGGCGCGAGCGCGAAGTCGCCGGGGGTGAGCTCCCGCCCGGCGGCCAGCAGCACGGCACGCTCCACGGCGTGGTCCAGCTCGCGCACGTTGCCGGGCCAGGGGTGGTCCAGCAGCAGAAGCAGCGCTTCGGCGTCCAGGCCGGCGACGTCCTTGCGGTAGCGGGCGGCATGGCGCGCCAGGAAGTGCCGCGCCAGGAGCGGAATGTCCGCGCGCCGCTCGCGCAGCGGCGGCAGGTGGATCTCGATGGTGTTGAGCCGGAACAACAGGTCCTCGCGGAACCGGCCGGCCTCGACTTCGGCGCGCAGGGTGGTGTTGGTGGCGGCCACGACGCGCACGTCCACGCGGCGCGCCTTGGAGCTGCCGACGCGCTCGAGGCTGCCCGTCTGGAGCACGCGCAGCAGCTTGGCCTGCTGCGCCAGCGGCACGTTGCCGATTTCGTCCAGGAACAGGGTGGAGCCGTCGGCCAGCTCGAAGCGGCCCATGCGGTCGGCTTTGGCGTCGGTGAAGGCGCCCTTCACGTGGCCGAAGATCTCGCTTTCGAACACGCCCTCGCTGAGCCCGCCCACGTTGACCGTCACCATCGGCCGGCCCGCGCGTCGCGAGCTGGCGTGCAGCCACTCGGCGACCAGCTCCTTGCCGGTGCCGTGCTCGCCGGTCACCAGCACCGTGGCGTCGGACGGGCCCACCCGCTCCAGCAGCCGCAGCACCGGCTGCATGGCCGGCGACTCGGCGATGAGGTCGGGGTAGCCTTCGCGCCGGAACAGCCGGTTCTGCCCCTCCAGCACCTGGCTCTTCTTGAGCGCGCGGCCCAGCTCGATCTGGGTGCGGAGCGTGGCCAGCAGGCGGGTGTTGTCCCACGGCTTTTCGATGTAGTCGCGCGCGCCGCGGCGCATGGACTCCACCGCGCCCTCGATGCTGCCCCACGCCGTCATCACGATGACCGGCAGCAGGCTGTCCATCGCGCGGAGCCGGGTGATGAGATCGAGGCCCTCGATGCCGCCCGTCGTGTCGCGCGTGTAGTTCATGTCGATCAGCGCGGTGTCGAAGTCGCGCGCTTCGACCGCGGCGAGCACCTGCCCGGGCGAGGCGGCGGTTTCCACGTCGTAGCCTTCGCTCCTGAGCAGCAGCTTGAGGGCTTCGAGCACGGAAGGCTGGTCGTCCGCGACGAGGATGCGCAGGGGGCTGGGGACGTTCATCGCCGATTCTCGAGGCGGCGCACGAGCTTGAGTCCCGACCACGTGTCGTCGACGGCGCAGACCTTCACATCCACCACGCCTAACGGCAGCGCGACGTCGCGGATCACGTTCTCGGTGACGTCGGTGGCGACCCGGGACGCCTGCTTGGGCCAGGAGATCCACAGCGCCCCGGCCGGCTGCAGCGCCTTGATCAGCTGCGGCAGCCTGGCCACCAGCTCGGCGCGGGAGGTGGTGAAGAAGTGCACCAGGTCCAGCGGGCCCTTGAGGGTGCGGATGTACCTCGTCCCGGCCGGTAACGCTCCCAGCGTGCGCGTGTAACCCGTGGGAGCACCGACGATGGACAGCGCCATTCCCGGCTTGATGCCGAGCTTCCTGACGAGCGGCGTTCCGGAGTAGCCTGCCATGTGCCGTAAACCTACGCTACTCCGCGCGCAGCGCGACCAGCGGATCGACCCGCGCCGCGCGGCGCGCCGGGATCCAGCTGGCCAGCAGCGCGACCAGCGCGAGGATGACGGCGGCGCCGCCGATGATCGCCGGGTCCGCCGG
>MGOE01000113.1:68127-69745 GCA_001797035.1 Chloroflexi bacterium RBG_16_72_14 | reverse complement strand
AGGGAGAGCTGCTCGGCCATCGCGCGTCGATGGTAGCCCTTCACGGGCGATAGACTCCGCTCACTGCCCCGCGGCGCGCCGGTCCCGCCCGCCGCCACCCGACCGCCGCCCGGAGGACCCCGTGCCCCGACCCGCACGCCCCGATGACCTGTACCGCCTCCGCGTCCCGTTCGACCCCAGCCTGTCCCGCGACGGCCGCCTCGCCGCCTTCACCGTCAAGGCCTCGGCGCCCGCCAACGACGGCTATCGCACGTCGATCTGGGCCGTGCCGATGGACGGCTCGGCCGGCGCCCGGCAGCTGACCCTGGGCACCCGCTCGGACCGCCACGCGCGGTTCTCGCCCGACGGCCGGACGCTCGCCTTCCTCTCGGACCGGCGCCTGTACGTCGAGGACGAGCCCGCCTACCCCAAGGACCCCAAGGAGCGCGAGGACTGCATCCAGGTCCACCTGCTGCCGCTCGACGGCGGCGAGGCGCGCCGGCTGACGGACCTGCCCCGGGGCGTGGAGTCGTTCGCCTGGTCGCCGGACGGCGCGACGCTGGCGGTGCTGACCTACTCGGTCGGGGCCACGCGCGAGGCGGAGGCAAGGCGCCGCGGCCGGCCGCCCAAGGCGAAGCCCGGCGAGACCCCGGTCTCCGACTACCGGTACATCGACCGGCTGGCGTACATGTACAACGGGGCCGGTTTCGTCGACGACCACATGGCCCACCTGTGGCTGGTGGACGTCGCGACCGGCGATGCGCGGCCCCTGGTCGTGGGACCCACGGCCGAGGAGGGCCCCGTGTGGTCGCCCGACGGCACCCGGATCGCGTTCACGGCCAACCGGCGGCGGCACCCGGACATCGACTTCCGGTCCGCGGTGTTCGTGGCCGACGTCGCCACGGGCAAGGTCACCACCATCGCCGGCGGCGACGACGCGGTGTTCTTCAACCCCGTCTGGCTCGCCGACGGGTCCGCGGTCCTGGTGACCGGCGACCGCTTCCCGCGGGTGGGCTACCGGACCGGGATCTGGCGGTTCGCCGCCGACGGCTCTGACGCCGCGAAGGGCGGCGGCACGGACCTCCTGGCCGCGAGCGAGCTCAAGCCCGACGCGGCGATGAACAGCGACGTGACGATCGGCGAGGGCACGAGGCTCGTCCCCGCCACGGACGGCGAGCACGTCCTGTTCACGGCGCCCGTGGACGGCAGCTTCGAGCTGTGGCGGGTGGCGGTCGAGGGCGGCCGCAAGCCCGAGCGGCTGACCGAGGACCGCCACTACCTGTCCGGCTGGGACGCTGCCGGGGTGGACGGCGCTGACGTCGTCGTGGCCGTGCGGTCGGCCGGGGCGGCGTTCCCGGAGCTGGTCGCGTACGACGTGGCGGCGAACGGACGGTCGAAGGCAAGAGCCGCCGGTCCTCGGGTGCTCAGCCACCTCAACGATGAGCTGGCGGCCGAGCTCGCACTCGTCGAGCCGGTCGAGCGCCGCTGGCACAGTGACGGCGCCGAGATCCAGGGCTGGCTGCTGCCGGCGGGGGATGGGCGCCGGCCGCTGGTGCTCGAGATCCACGGCGGACCGCACACGCTGTACGGCTGGGCGCCGTTCCTGGAGTGGTAGGTCCTGGCCGGCGCCGGGGTGTCG
>MGOE01000113.1:67717-68101 GCA_001797035.1 Chloroflexi bacterium RBG_16_72_14 | reverse complement strand
CGAGGGCTACGGCGAGGCGTTCAACCGGGCGAACCTGGGCGACTGGGGCGACGGTCCGATGGCCGACGTCTTCACCGGCGTGGACCAGGCGATCGCCGACGGCCACGCGGACCCCGAGCGCCTGGGGGTGACCGGCGGCTCGTACGGCGGCTACCTGACGAACTGGATCGTGGGCCGGACCGACCGGTTCAAGGCCGCGGTCACCTGCCGCTCGGTCGTGGACATGCGGACGCTGTTCCTGACCGGCGACATCTCGGGCGGCGAGTGGGCGCGGATCGAGTTCGGGCGCGACCCGTGGGCCGACCCGGCCTACTTCGACTCGATCTCGCCGCTGTCGCTGGCTTCCAACGTGCGGACCCCGCTGCTCATCCAGCACGCCGAGCG
>MGOE01000113.1:66498-67638 GCA_001797035.1 Chloroflexi bacterium RBG_16_72_14 | reverse complement strand
CGCGTGCCCGACGAGAGTCACGAGCTCACGCGATCCGGGGCGCCCTTCCGGCGCGCCGAGAACCTGGTCCAGGTCCGCGACTGGTTCGAGCACTTCCTGGTCCGCGGGGAGCGCCGGCTGCCGCGCGCGCCGCGGAACCGGGCGGGGCGCTAGGGCCGGCCGATGTCGGGCGAGCCAGGAGGGATCCCGTTCCTCGTCGTGGCGGGGTCGCATCGCGACGTGGGCCGGCAGTTGGGCGAGGCGACGACCGACGTGATCCGCGAGGCGGTGGCCTTCGACGCGTCGTTGCCCGCGGGCCGGTCACGGGACGAGCAGCTCGCGCTGGCCGCCCGGTACCGGGACGCGACCCTCCGGGCCACGCCCTGGCTGGTGGACGAGATCGATGGCGCCGCCGATGCCGCCGGGGTGGACGCGCTGGCGCTGTTCGCCGCCTCGATCGAGGAGATCTGGACCGTGCGCCCGTCGCAGGCCACCGCGGGCGCGTACGTCGACGGGCGGTGCTCGGACCTCGTCGCTGGGCCGCCGGCCACCGCCGACGGCCACGTCTGGGTCGCCCACAACAACGACCTGTCGCCCTCGTCCGAGGCGTCGATCGTGGCGATCGAGTGGCGCGTGCCGGGCGAGCCGGTCGTGTTCTCGATCGGGATCGGGCCGTGGATCAGCGTGGGCTGGAACGCGGCCGGGCTGTCGCTGACCGGCAACGAGCTGAGCCCCAACGACGATCGCGTGGGCGTGCCTCGGCTGCTGATGGTCCGCGAGCAGCTGACGGCCAGGACGCTGGACGAGGCGGTCGTGATGGCGCTCCGGCCGGACCGCGCGTCCTCCTACAACACGGTGTTCGCGCACCGCGGCGGCGGCGTCGTCAACGTCGAGGGGTCCGCGACGGACGCCGAGGTCACGTCGCCGACCGCCCGCGGCACGCTGGCCCACACGAACCACTACGCGTGCGACCGGATGCTCCGCTACGAGGGCGACCCTGGCTACGCGCGGCGCTCGGCCGTGCGGCTCGGCCGGGCCCTGGAGTTGCTCGACGGTGCCGACGGGGCCGGCCCGGCGCCCGGGTCCGTCACCCCGGAGGCGCTGCTGGCCGCGCTCTCGGACCACGCGACGTCACCGTCCATCTGTCGCCACGACGACGGC
>MGOE01000113.1:65406-66467 GCA_001797035.1 Chloroflexi bacterium RBG_16_72_14 | reverse complement strand
TGGCCGACGTCACCGCCGGCGAGATCCGCTACGGCCGGGGCCCGCGCTGCCGCGGCGACGAAGCGCGGTACGCGTTCGCGCGAGCGCGACGGCCCGCGGGGAACCCGGGCGTCGCGCGCGGCGTCCCCGCGCCATGAGGGGTCTCGCCCGATCCACCGGTCCGGCCGGCGCGGCGCTGGTCGTGGTCATGGCACTCGCGCTGTCCGCGTGCGGCATCGGCGCCACGGCCAGCCCGACACCGCCGCCCGGCCCCGCCCTCACCGTCCCGCAGCTCAAGCTCACCCTGGTCCGCGAGCTCGGCCCGCTGTGGTACTGCGATCCGGACTTCTTCCCCATCCAGCGCCAGGACGAGCTCGACGCCGCGCGCGAGCGCTGGCCGGAGGTCCTGGCGGACGCCGAGGCCTACGCGGCGATCACGGCCAACCTCGGCATCGACCCCACCGTCGACCTTCGCGACGACGAGATGCTCGCCGTGTACCGGGCGTGGAAGGTGCTCAACGCGATCGCCCTGGAGCCCACCGGCGACGCCTACCAGTTCGATTACCTTGCCCAGCCGGCATCCGGCGCGGCCGAGGGAACGCGCACCACGGGCACGATCGGGTCAACGGGGCAGGTCACGGTCGAGGCCCAGGGTCCCGCGCCCGAGCCGATGTGCCCGATCTGCCTCGCCGCCTGGACGCGGATCGAGGTGCCGGGGGGCGATGTCGCCGTGGACCATCTCCGCGTGGGGGACACGGTCTGGACGCTCGACGCGTCGGGACGCCGCGTGCCGGGCTCGGTGCTGGCCGTCGGGTCGACACCGGTGCCGGCGACGCATCGGGTCGCCCGGCTCGTGCTCGCGGATGGCCGCTCGGTGACCGCGTCGCCCGGCCACCCGCTGGCCGACGGCCGGCTCCTCGGCGGCCTGCGCCCGGGAGACGTCGTGGGCGGGTCGTCGGTCGTGCGCGTCGAGGACATCCCGTATCGGGCCGCCGCAACCTGGGACCTCGTCGTGTCCGGGGCGACCGGCGCCTACCTCGTCGACGGCGTGGCGCTCGGCAGCACGCTCGACTGATCGCGGC
>MGOE01000113.1:63054-65367 GCA_001797035.1 Chloroflexi bacterium RBG_16_72_14 | reverse complement strand
GTCGAGCCGCCGGACCCCCGGCACCGAGCGAGCGAGGAAGTCCAGCACGATGGCCGTCTGGCGGACCCGTTCCTCCACGTCGTACGAGGCGTGGCCGGTCGCGTACGTGTACACCTGCGGCTCCACGCCCCGCGCCCGCAGGCGCCCCACGTAGTTCCACACCTGGCGGATCGGGCAGCGGGAGTCGTTCTCGCCGGCCAGGATCAGCAGCGGGGCGCTGACCTCGTCCACGTACGTGATCGGATTTCGCTCGCGGAAGAAGTCCGGCAGGTCGTCCGGTGACCCCTTGAACAGCGCCCGGTCCAGCGCCTGGAGGATCGGCGACTCGTCCTCGTACGCGGCGATGTAGTCCGCGACCGGCACGCCGCCGATCCCCGCGGCCCACCGCTCCGGGTGCCGCCCGAGACCCAGCAGCGTGACGTACCCGCCCCACGACCAGCCGGCCAGGACCACCCGTGCGGGGTCGCCCAGGCCGCGGGTGACGATGTTGTCCAGCCCGGCGAGGACGTCCTCGAGCTCGAGGAACCCGACGTTGCCGGTCAGCTCGTCGCGCCACGCCTGCCCGAACCCCTCCGAGCCGCGGTAGTTGACCATCGCGACGAGGAATCCGGCGTCTGCGTGCGCCTGGACGTCCGGCGCCCAGCGGTCCATGTCCGTGGAATGCGGCCCGCCATGGACGCGCATCATCACCGGCCACGGGCCCTCGCCGTCGGGGCGCACGAGGAACCCGTGCACTCGCTGACCGTTGGGGTTCGTGAACCGCCACGTCTCGAACGGCCGTCCCTCCGGCGCCGAAGGACCGTCCGCGACGAGCAGCGGGGTGGGGGAGCCGACGGCCAGGAGCCGTGCCGGGTGCTCGCCGGCGTGGGCGCGGTACCACACCGAGCCGTCCGGGCGCACCGCGGCCGCCGTGATCGAGCCGGGCTCGGTCTCCAGCGCCTCGACCGCACCGCTCGAGAGGTCGTAGCGGTGCAGCCGATGCCGCCCCTCCACGAGCTGCAGGAGCAGCAGGGCGGATGCATCGGGCCACCAGTCGGCCGGCTCAACGGGCCCCTCGAGGTCGAGGACGAGCTCCACGACCTCGCCGGTCGCCGTGTCCCACAGCGCCGGTCGTCGCTCGCCCGTGTGCTCGCGCGTGATCGCGATCCGGGGGTCGCCGGGCACCGGTGAGAAGCCGAACCCGGCGATCTCGAGGCCGGGGTCCCGCAGCTCGCCGAGGGTCTCGCCGGTCACGGCGTCGATCGCCCGCAGCGAGGCATGCAGGACATCGCCGTCCTCCATGACCTCGAGCACCGCCACCCGGTCGTCGGCCGACAGCGCGCCCCGGTCCACCGAGCCCATGAGGCCCCAGCCGCCCGCGAGCCGGATCGGGTTGGCATGCGCGTGCAACTGTCGCGCGACCCCGCCGTGCTCCGCGGCCCAGATCGAGAACCCCTCGTCGGTGCTCACGCCGGCGACCGAGCGCACGCGTCCGATGGCCAGCCCCTCGCTCCAGCCCTTGGGCAGGCCCTCGATCAGCGGCTCCGCGGCCACGTCCTCGTCGAACGGGGCGATGACGAAGCTGCCGGTCTCGGCGCCGGTCTCGTCCCGGAACCAGACCACGCCGCTGCCGTCGCGGGTGGGTCGCCCCTCGGTCACCCCGACCGGGTCGCGGGTCACCTGCCGCCGGCGGCCCGTTGCGCGGTCCCAGGCGTGGAGCTGGTAGCTGCCGCTCTCGGTGGAGGCCAGGACCAGGCGGTCCGGCGCGTCGGCGGCCCACGACGGGAAGGACAGGACGGGCGCGCGGAACCGGCGCTCCCAGGTGGGAAGGTTCGACATGCTGCGGAGAGTACCGTCCGACGCTCATCCACGGCGCATCGAACGGACGGCTCAGCGGCCCACCCGCTCCTGCGCCCAGCGCAGCAGGTCGGTCGCGGGCAGCGCGGCCAGCGCGTCGAGCGGGACCCACGCCGCGCGGTCCGACGACTCGCCGACCTCGTCGCGCAGCTCGCCCCCGGTGACGGTCACCCGGTACAGGATCGCGATCGCGTGCACCCGATGGCCGCTGCGCGTCGCCGCCGGTTCGAAGACCCCGGAGCGGAGGTCGACCAGGTCGTCGATGCGCCCGGTGAGCCCGGTCTCCTCGCCCAGCTCGCGCAGCACCCCGTCGGCCGGGTCCTCCCCGAAGTCGAGGCCGCCGCCCGGCAGGATCCACTGCCCGGCCCCCGGCTCGCCGGGGGCGATGCGGACCAGCAGCACGCGGTCCCCGTCCTCGCACCACGCGTAGGCGGCCAGTCGGGTCCGCTGGATGACGCCGTCCGGCCCCGTCACGAC
>MGOE01000113.1:61987-63040 GCA_001797035.1 Chloroflexi bacterium RBG_16_72_14 | reverse complement strand
CGCGCGCCCGCCCCTTGACCGCGGGTGCCGCCGCTGTGGGTGCCGCCGCCGCGGGTGCCCCCCTCGGTCGTGGCACCGCCCGCTCGTCCATCTGCACGTGGTCCACGATCCCGACCACCAGCGTCCGTACCGGGGCGTCCTTCGCTTCCAGGATCTGGCGCGCGGAATTCCCTTCGTCCATCAGCAGCACGGTCTCGCCCACGCCCGCCCCCACCGTGTCGACGGCGATCAGGTACCCGCCGGCCGCGGTGCCGTCGGGCGCCACGAGGTCGCACAGGAGGAGCTTGCGGTCGTCGAACGCGGGCACGTTGATCGTCGAGGTGACCGTCCCCACGACCGTGGCGAGCTTCACGACGGGCCCTCCCAGGCCGCCGGGGCGGCCCCGTCGACGGACTCGACCGCGTCCACGATCCCCACGATGGCGTGGTCCACGGGGACGAACGGCTCCGGCATCGCCAGTGCGGCCTCGCGGGCCGCGACGACGTAGACCAGCTCGCCCGGCCCGGCCATGTGCACGGCATCCGCCGCGACGACCGGCGACCCGGACGGCGTCCCGTCGCGGTTCAGGGGCTGCACCACGAGGAACCGGGCGCCCTCGAGCCCCGGCGACCTCACGGTCGCGACCACGGTGCCGATGACCCGCGCCAGCTGCACCTCAGCCCTCCCCGCCGGTCGCGATCCGGTGCCGGAACCGCCCGTCCGCCTCGAGGTTCTCGCGCATCTCGCCGTGAAGCTGCGGGATGACCCGCGTGATCGCCCGGCCCGGCGCCCCGATCCGCGCCCGCCCGATCTCCACCGCCGCCTCGACGTCCGACACCGCCCCGCCGAACAGCAGGTACGCCTTGCCGCCCAGGCCGTCGGCCAGGCGCAGCTCCAGCAGCCGGACATGGGCGCCCTTCACCCCGGCGTCGGCGGCGTCGATGATCGCGGCCACGGTCTGGGTCTCGATCACGCCCAGCGCCTCGCCCGCGGCCGGTCGCCGGGCGCCGCGCATCGCCGCCACCACCTCGGGGTGGACGTCGGCCAGCAGGACCGTGTCCAGGATCGACGGCC
>MGOE01000113.1:45572-61981 GCA_001797035.1 Chloroflexi bacterium RBG_16_72_14 | reverse complement strand
CGGCGCGGCCGGCCTCGAGCGCCTCCTCGACGTCCGCCACCGCGCCGCCGACCAGCACCAGGTACTTGCCCGGGTGGACGGTTCCGGCGTAGATGACGTCGATCGGGGAGCGCTTGGCCATGGCGTCGCCCGCCTCGATCCCGATCGCGATCGAGTCGAGCTCGAGGAGCGCGATCGCCGGCTGCATCGTCAGACGATCCGCAGCGCGCCGACGACGGTGATCCGCCGCTCGCGCGAGAAGGTGCGCGGCCGCGTGAGGCCGTCGCCGGTGGGGCTGGCGATGGAGAACGAGCTGAAGCCCTCGCCGCCCTCGCCGAGGCCCGCGAAGTTCGGTCCGTTGGCCACGAAGATGCTGCAGTTCATCGCCCGGGCCATCCGGGTGATCGTGTCGACGTTGGTCGAGTGGATCGAGGCCGTGTGGCGGAACCCGTGCTCCACGCGCACGGCGAGGTCGATCGCCTGGTCCACCGTCCCGACTCGCACGACGGGCAGCACCGGCATCATCTGCTCGGTCCACACGAGGCTGTGGTCCCGTGGCACCTCCGCGATCAGCAGCCGCGGCTCCGGCTCCGCCTGGACGCCGATCTCGGCCAGGATCTTCGCTGCGTCCCGCCCGATCCAGGCCGGGTTGATCACGCCGGGCTTGCCGGGCGGCCCGAGCTCCTTGAAGATCACCCGCTCCAGGCGCCGGAATTCGTGCTCCTTGAGCAGGTAGGCCCCGTGCTGGGTCATCGAGCGGACCAGCCGGTCCGCCACGGAGTCCACGACCAGCACGACCTTCTCGTCGGTGCAGATGACGTTGTTGTCGAACGATGCGCCGCGGACGATGTCCCGCCCGGCGCGCTCGACGTCCGCCGTCTGGTCCACGACCGCGGGCGGGTTGCCCGGACCGGCGGTGATGGCGCGCTTGTCGGTCTTGAGCGCCTCGCGCACGACGGCCGGGCCGCCGGTCACGACCAGCACCCGGACACCCGGATGGCCCATCAGGGCGCGGGCGCTGTCGATCGTGGGCTCCGCGATCGCCGTCACGAGGTCAGGCGGCCCGCCGGCGGACACGATCGCCCGGTTGATGAGGCGGATCGTCTCGGCCGAGCAGCGCTTCGCGTTGGGGTGGGCGTTGAACACCGCGGCGTTCCCCGCCGACACGATGCTGATCGTGTTGTTGATGATCGTCGAGGTGGGGTTGGTGACCGGCGTGATCGCCGCCACCACGCCGAACGGCGCGAACTCCGTGACCATCATGCCCAGGCTGCCGGTGACGGCCTCGACCTCGAGGTCCTCGGGACCGGCCGCCTTGGTCGTCACGAGCCGGTTCTTGACGACCTTGTCCTCGTACCGGCCGAGGTGGGTCTCCTGGTGGGCCATGCGGGCGAGCTGCTCCGCGTGGTCCAGCATCGACTGGCGGATCGCCTCGATGATCACCCGCCGCCCGTCGAGGCCCATGGAGCCGTAGGTGCGGAAGGCGTTGGTCGCGGCCGCGACCGCGTCGTCGATCGTGGCGTGGATCCCGTCACCCAGCTCCGATGCGGCGGCGGCCGCCAGCTCGGCCTCGGCACGCAGCGTGACGCCCGCGCGCCCGTCCGAGGCGGCGTCGATCCGCCGTCGGACGCGCTCGATGATCTCCGCGATGTCGCGCTCGGACAGGTCGCTCATGGCTACTTCCGGTAGACCTCGTGCCCGCCGATCTCCCAGGTGTCCACGATCGCCATCACGACGGCGTCGCAGGGGCGATCCTTCGTCATCTCGGTCTGGCGGGCCGAGCTGCCCGTGGCGTACAGCACGACCTCGCCCACCCCGGCGCCGACCGCGTCGGCCGCGACGACGTAGCCGCCGCCCTCGTGGTTGTCGGCGTCGAGCTGGCGCACGAGGAGCAGCTTCCAGCCCTCGATCAGCGGTTCCTTGCGGCTGGAGACGACCGTCCCGGCCACGCGTCCAAGGAGCATGGTTCCCTCCGGGGATCCGGGCCGCGGCCGCCGTGGCGGAGCGGCCCGTGGGGATCGCCTAGTTGTCGCCGGTCTCGCCCCTGGCCTGCTCGGTGCGTCCCAGCGGCAGGACCAGGTCCACGTTGCTGTGCGGGCGGGCGATCACGTGGCTCGTGACGACCTCGCCGACCTTGGTGGCGGCACGGACGCCCGCCTCCACGGCGGCCTTGACGGCCGCGACGTCGCCGCGCACGACCGCTGTCACGTAGCCGCCGCCGGTCTTCTCGTAGCTCACGAGCTCCACCTTGGCCGCCTTCACCATCGCGTCGGACGCCTCGACCATCGCCGCGAAGCCGCGGGCCTCGATCATCCCAAGCGCGTCAGCCATTCGATCTCTCCTTCGCCGATACGATCCCGTGGTTGGTGGAGGGTCAGGACTTCGCGTCGCGGCCCTCGAGCCCCTCGATCGCCGCCAGCGCCGCGCGCCACCCGACGTCGATGTCCCGTTCCTCGCCCCCGAGGTAGATCCGGCCCATCGAGCCGAACGACCGGACCTCGAGGATGTTGATGTGGGCGGCCTTCTCGGCCTCGTTGGCCGCCAGCGCCGCGTAGGCCGCCGGCTCCAGCTCCAGCACGTAGAGCGTCTCGCCGGGGATCAGCATCTGGCCGTGCCGGGTGCGGTTGATGAGCTGGGCCTGGTGGTCGTCGATCCGCCGGATGATCTGGCTGGACAGGACCCGGGGCTTGATCCGGTCCTTCTCCTCGAGCCCGATCTCGCGCAGGATCGCGGCCCCCGCCGCGCGCACCTCGGCCTGGGAGGGGGAGTGGATCTCGAGCATGCCGTAGTAGCGCTCGATGATCTGCATGCCGGGCTTGACCGACGTGGACTTGAGGGCGATGTCGGTCAGCCGGTTGATCTCGATGCCCGGCGAGACCTCGATCGACAGCGACGCGTCCCCGGCGAGGGGCAGGAAGCCCTGGGCGACGGTCCCCAGGAACGCCGCGTACTGCGCCTGGAGGCTGTCGAGGAAGACGTAGGCGCGAAGGTCAATATTGCTCACGCGCTCCCCTCTCTCCTGTGACGATCCTGACGCCGGCGGAGGCCCCGATCCGGGTCGCGCCGGCAGCGATCATGTCCTGGACGTCCTCGGCGGTGCGGATGCCGCCGGAGGCCTTGACTCCCATCCTGGGCCCGACGGCCTCGCGCATCAGGGCGACGTCGAACACCGTCGCGCCGCCCGACGCGTAGCCGGTCGAGGTCTTCACGTAGTCGGCCTTGGCCTCCCTCGCGAGGTGGCACGCGATGACCTTCTCCTCGTCGCTGAGGAGCGCGGTCTCGATGATCACCTTGTTGAGCGCGCCCGACTCGTGGCACGCGTCGGACACCCGCGCGATGTCCTCGCGGACGACCTCGCGCATGCCGCTCTTGAGCGCGCCGATGTTGATCACCATGTCGATCTCGCGGGCGCCGTCCCGGATCGCGCGCCGGGTCTCCATGGCCTTGACCTCGGTGGTTGCCGCGCCGAACGGGAAGCCGATGACCGAGGCCACGGCGACGTCCGTCCCGCGCACCCGGTCCGCGGCGCGGCGGATCCAGGTTGGGTTGATGCACACCGCGGCAAAGCCGTGCTCGATCGCCTCGTCGCACAGGCGGTCGATGTCCGCGGCCGTCGCGTCCGGGCGGAGCAGCGTGTGGTCGATGTAGGCGGCGAGGTCCCGCGGCACGTCCCCGCCGCGGCCGTGGTACGCGATCCGCGAGGCGCCGTTGGTCACCACGTCGCGCACCTTGTCGGCGCAGTGGGCAGCGCACGAGCCGCCGCAATTGAGGCAGGTGTCGCCGCCGATCGAGAACGCCGCGAGCACCTCCCGGGTGATCGTCTCGATCAGCAGGTCCCGGTCGTCGATCGTCATCGTGATCCGTCCCCGGCTGCAGGCTTGCTGTAGCGCCGTTCGATGTCGGTGATCTTGTCCACGCGGGCTGCGTGGCGGCCGGGACCCCACGGGGTCGCGAGCCACTCGGCAACGATGTCCAGGGCGAGACCGGTGCCCACGAGGCGGGCGCCGAGCGTCAGGACGTTGGCGTGATTGTGCTCCCGGCTGTTGCGTGCCGTGGACAGGTCGTAGCACGGCGCCGCGCGGACGCCGGGCACCTTGTTGGCGGCCATCGCGGAGCCGATCCCCGCCCCGTCGACGACGATCCCGGCGCCGCAGGTGCCGTCCGCGACGAGCCGGGCGACGGCATGGGCGAAGTCCGGGTAGTCCACCGGGGCGTCGCTCGTGGTCCCGCAGTCGCGGACGGCGTAGCCCTGCTCCTCGAGGCCCCGGCGGATCGCCTCCTTGAGCGCGAACCCGCCGTGATCCGCGCCGATGGCGATCGCCGGGCGGGCCACGATGTCTGGCGCCCTGGCGCCCACCGGGGCGGGGGAGGGCGGGGCCGCGGGGGCAGGCGGGGCGGCCCGGACCGTCGCCTCGACGATCCGGCGCACGGCGTCGCGCACCTGCGCCTCGGACGGACGCGGCCGGCGCGGGTCAGCCATGGGCGCCCAGCCACTGTGCGGTCGCCTCGTCGGTGACCAGGACGTTGACGCAGCCGGCGCGGATCGCGGCCAGGGCGATCGGCCCGCGGTCCGACCCGGCGGCGAGGCCGACGGTGTGCGCCTTCGCGGCCAGCTCGTCCAGCGGCAGGCCGACCGTCCGGTCGTCGAGGTCCGGCAGCGCGATCGTGCCGTCGGCGGCGAGGAACCGGCCGAGCACGTCACCCACCGCCCCGGCCGCACGCAGCCGCGCCCGATCCGCGTCGCCCACGAAGCCGGACTCCACGAGCACGCTGTGCGGGGTGGGGATGCCCAGGCTGAACACCGCGAACGGCGCCCGTCGCGCGGCCTCGAGGGTCTCGCCGACGGAGGGATCCGCCTCCAGCGCGATGCGCAGCGCCGCCGAGCCCACGATCGCCGGGGCGGCCATCAGCAGGATCGATGCCCCCGTGGTGGCGCCGAAGCGGTCCACGATCTCGTTGACGCGGGTGGGCGTGGACGAGCGCGAGGTGGCGCCGTTGAGCTGGACGATCTCGGTCGCCGTCGTCCAGCCCTGTTCGAGTCGGCCGGCCAGCGCCAGCATCGTGCGGCCCCAGGACACGCCGATGGCGCCGCTGGGGCGGACCGACGCCAGGTAGCCCGCCGCGGCGGTCGCCACGGCTTCGCGGGCGACCCGGTCGTGCGCGTCGTCGGCCACCCCGGCTCCCGCGGCCACGTCCGCGACGACCGCGGCCCGCAGCCCGAACCGCTCGACCAGGGCGTCCTCGAGGTCCACGAGACGTGCGGCCGGGTGCACGATCTCGATCCGCACGATCGACTCGCGCACGGCCCGATCCAGCAACCTGCCGACCTTGAACCGGCTGAGGCCGAGGCGGGCCCCGATCTGCTCCTGGGTGAGGTTCATCCCGTAGTACATGCGGGCGACCCGCACCAGCAGGCGGAGATCCGCCGAGCCGCGCGCAGGGACCGTCGCCAGCGTCATCCGTTTCACCACCCAGGCCGCACATCTGTTGGATCATCTGCTCATATGTGCAGGCCAAACCCTAGCCCTGCCGGGGTCGCGTGTCAAGGATCACTGGCGTCCCGGGACCGCGTCGATCGCGCTGCCCATGAACTCGACCTCCGCCACTTTCCGCGGCAAGAGAGGCCTGGTCGTCGATCGGCGAGCGGGATCAGGCCGGCGGCGGGATCTCGCCCGAGCCGCGGACCACGAGCGAGGTCGGCACGACAAGGGTCTCGTACGGGGAGGCGTCTCCCCGGAGCCGCCGGAACAGGACCTCGGCCGCGGTGCGCCCGATGCGCGTCGGATCCTGCGCCACGACGGTGACCGCCGGATCGAGCAGATCCGCCATCGGGAAGTCGTCGAACCCGACGACCGCGACCTCGTGCTGGCGGCGAGCGGCCTGGAGGGCCGAGACGGCGCCCTCGGTGATCAGGTTCTGCGCCGTGAACAGCGCCGTCGGTGGATCCGGCTGCCGCAGCAGGGCGCTCACGGCCTCGGCTGCCGCGTCCACCGAGCGCAGGCCCACCCGGACGAGCGAGTCGTCTGCGCCGAGGCCGGCGGCGGCGAGCGCCTCCCGGTAGCCCGCCAACCGCTCGGCTGCGGTCTGGATCGACTCGAGGTCGCCGACGTAGGCGATCCGCCGGTGGCCCGCGGCGAGCAGGTGACGCACCGCGGCGATGGCGCCCTCGCGGTTCGCGGACACGACTGCATCCGCGTCGAGGAACCGCGGGGGCCGGTCGGCGAACACGACGGCGAGACCGGCCCGACGCTCCGGGGCGAGATAGCCATGGTCGTGCGCAGCCGGCACGATGATCAGGCCATCCACCCGATGGGCGATGAACGAGGCGGCGAGCGCGCGCTCGCGATCGCCGTTCTCATCCGCGCTGGCCGCGAAGACGAGGACGCCGTGCTCCCGAGCGACGTCTTCGACGGCGCGCTGGAGCGCGGCGGAGAACGGGTTGGCGACGTTCTCCAGCACCGTGCCGACGGTCGCGGTCTTGCCGTCCGCGCGCCGCAGGCTGCTGGCCGTGAGGTTCGGCTGGTAGCCGAGCTGGTCGATGGCCTTCTGCACGCGCGCCGTGAGCTCGATCGACACGCCGGGCTCGCCATTCGCGACCCTCGACACCGTCTTGAGGCCGACTCCCGCCAGCGCCGCCACGTCGCGCATCGTCGGCCTGCCGCGCCCGGAGCCGCCTTCCGAACCATCTGTTGACAAGGTTGTCACTCCGCGCTTTCCATCCATGGTACGAGGAAGTCCCGCCTCGCACAAGTCGCCCGTTGACATCGGGTCGCCGCCCGGATATGGTGCACGACAACGTTGTCAGAGGCGCGTCGGCGTCCCGGGCGTGTGGAGGAGCAGGCAATGCACAAGACCAGGCGGACGGGCATCTTCGCCACCGCGCTCGTGGCCACCGTGCTCGTCGGTGCTTGCGGTGGAAGCAGCGCGTCGCCCGCGGCTTCGGGTGGCGCGGCCGGACCGATCGGCGTGACGCTGATCACCAAGACGTCCACCAACCCCTTCTTCGTGGCCATGGCCAAGGGGGCCAAGGAGGCCGCCGACAAGCTGGGCATCACGCTGACGACGGCGGCCGGCAAGGAGGACGGCGACACGGCCACGCAGATCCAGGCGATCGAGAACGCGGTGAGCAAGGGCGACAAGGGAATCCTCATCACCCCGAGCGGCCCGGATGTCAATCCGGCGATCAA
The DNA here is from genome assembly GCA_001797035.1 of Chloroflexi bacterium RBG_16_72_14. Lineage (GTDB taxonomy): Bacteria > Chloroflexota > Limnocylindria > Limnocylindrales > CSP1-4 > CAIXZV01. The sequence goes on along the minus strand of MGOE01000113.1, from coordinate 54,815 downwards.
GAAGGCCCGCGATGCCGGCCTGCTCGTGATCGCCCTCGATACGCCGCCCGACCCGGCCGACACGGTGGACGTCACGTTCGCGACCGACAACTTCGAGGCCGGCAAGCTCATCGGCCAGTGGACGGCAGCCCAGCTCGCCGGCAAGGATGCGACGATCGCGCTGCTCGACCTGTTCGACGACAAGATCGTGTCCGTCGACTACAACCGCGACCAGGGCTTCCTCACCGGCATGGGCATCGACGTCAAGGACGCTGCCAGGAACGGCGACGAGGACGCGACCGGCACGTACAGCGGCGGCAACTACGCGATCGCGTGCAACCTCGCGACCAAGGGCGCCGAGGACGGCGGCCAGACCGCGATGGAGAACTGCCTGTCGCGGAACCCCGACATCAACGTCGTCTACACGATCAACGAGCCCGCGGCGAACGGCGCCTACAAGGCGCTGCAGGCGGCGGGCAAGACGGCCCTGATCGTCTCGGTCGACGGTGGCTGCAACGGGGTCGACCTGGTGAAGTCAGGCGTCATCGGCGCGACGTCACAGCAGTACCCCCTCAAGATGGCCTCCCTCGGCGTCCAGGCGATCTACGACCTCGTGACGTCCGGCAAGAAGCCCACCGTGTCCGAGGGTCTCGACTTCTACAACACGGGCGTCGAGCTCGTGACGGACGCGGCCGCGGACGGTGTCAAGAGCATCAGCTCGGTCGACGGCGCCGCCATCTGCTGGGGCTGACGGGAAGGATCATTCCTCGTCCGGGGGGCGGGCGCCTCGGCGCCCGCCCTCCTCTCGTGGCGGCGCGCGGCGACCGGGTGACATCGCCGGAGGCGCCCATCTAGACTCGCGTGGCCATCGGTCAGGCACGGTACGTCGAGGCGGCAATGACAAGCGTGACGACCATCGACCCGGCGGAACGGTTCCTCCGCCGCCAGACGCCGATCCAGCGGGTGCACCACGTGCTGCACGCGTATCCGGCGATCAGCCCGCTGATCGTCCTGGTCGCGGCGAGCGTCGTGTTCGGGCTGGTGAACCCCCGCTTCTTCATGCCCGAGAACCTGTCGCTGATCGGCCAGCAGGTGGCCGTCGTCGGCGCCCTCGCGATCGGCCAGACGATCATCATCCTCACGGCCGGCATCGATCTCTCGGTCGGGGCGGTCATGGTGTTCACCGCGATGATCATGGCCAGCAGCGTGGCAAGCTTCGGGCTGCCCGCGCCGGCCGCGCTCGCCCTGGGTGTTGTCGTGGGGACGGCGGCGGGCGGCATCAACGGGCTGCTGGTCACCCGCCTGCGCCTGCCACCGTTCATCGTCACGCTGGGCACGCTCAACGTGTTCGTCGCCCTGACGCTGCTCTACTCGGGTGGTCAGACCGTGCAGAGCCAGGACATTCCCGACCTCCTGCTGTGGCCGGGCCAGGCCATCGACTTCGGGTCGTTCAAGATCACGACGGGCGTGATCATGATGCTGCTCATGTATGCCGTGGGCTCGTACGTCCTGCGGAACACGGCCTGGGGCCGCCATATCTACGCGGTGGGCGACGACATCGAGGCGGCGCGGCTGGCGGGGATCTCGGTCAGCCGGCTCCTCCTGTCCGGGTACATGGTCGCCGGGTTCGTCTACGCCATCACGGCGTGGATCATGATCGGCCGCGTCGGCGCGGCCAGCCCCAACGCCGCCACTGACGCCAACCTGGACTCCATCACGGCCGTCGTGATCGGGGGGACGAGCCTGTTCGGCGGCCGCGGGCTGCTGATCGGCAGCCTGCTCGGCGCCCTGATCGTCGGCGTGTTCCGCAACGGCCTGGCGCTGGCCGGGGTCGACGTCCTGTGGCAGACGCTCGTCGTCGGCGTGCTCGTGATCGTGGCCGTCGCGACCGACCAGTGGATCCGGAGGGTGCGCGCGTGACGGGCACGATGGGCACCCCGTCGCCGATCATCGAGGCGCGGGGCCTGATCAAGACCTACGGCAGCGTCGTGGCGCTTGACGGCGCGGACTTCGAGCTGTACCCGGGCGAGGTGCTTGCCGTCATCGGTGACAACGGCGCCGGCAAGTCGACGCTGATCAAGTGCCTGTCGGGAGCGCTGGTCCCCGACGAGGGGGAGATCCGGGTCGAGGGCCAGCCCGTCCACTTCCGCCGGCCACAGGACGCGCGCGCGGTCGGCATCGAGACCGTGTACCAGAGCCTCGCGGTCGCCCCGGCGCTGGACATCGCGTCGAACATGTACCTCGGCCGCGAGCTCCGCCGGCCGGGCGTGCTGGGCAGCGTGTTCCGCATGCTCGATCACGGCGCGATGCAGCGTCACGCGCGGGAGCAGCTCCAGCACCTGGGGATCGGGACCATCCAGTCGATCACCCAGGCGGTCGAGACGCTGTCCGGCGGCCAGCGTCAGGCCGTCGCCGTCGCTCGAGCGGCTGCCTTCGGGAGCAAGGTGATCATCCTCGACGAGCCGACGGCCGCGCTCGGCGTCAAGGAGTCAGCCCAGGTCCTGAAGCTCATTCGCGACCTTCGCGACCGCGGCCTGCCGGTGATCCTGATCAGCCACAACATGCCCCACGTGTTCGAGGTCTCGGACCGGGTCCACATCCAGCGCCTCGGACGGCGGGTCGCCGTGGTCACCCCGGCGACCCACACCGCGTCGGACGCCGTCGCGATCATGACCGGGGCGCTCGACGCCGCGGGCGCCACCAGCGCCGCCTGACGCGGCGCTGACACGGGTGACGTGGGCGTGATCGTCGTTGCCGGCGAGGCCCTCGTCGACCTGATCGTGCAGCCCGACGGGCGGTTGACGCCGGTGCTCGGTGGCGGCCCGTACAACACCGCGCGGGCCATCGGGCGACTGGGAGTCCCGGTCGAGTGGCTTGGCGGCCTGTCCGGCGACGCCTTCGGTCGGGAGCTCGAGGCCGGCCTGGTCGCCGACGGCGTCTCGCTCCACCTCGTCCAGCGGACCTGCCGGCCGACCACGCTCGCGCTGGCGGAGGTCGACCACGAAGGAGCCGCGTCGTACACGTTCTACGTGGACGGGACCTCGGCACCGCTGCTCGTGGCGGCACGGTCCGAACGCTGGCCATCACGCCACATCAGCGCGGTCCATGCGGGCACGCTCGGACTCGTCCTGGAGCCGATGACGACGACCGTCGAGGCCATGCTCGGGGCGCTGCCCGATGACGCGATCGTGATGATCGATCCGAACTGCCGGCCATCGATCACGAGCGACCCCGAGGGGTACCGGAGGCGCGTCGCGCGCGTGCTGGCGCGCGCGGACATCGTCAAGGTGAGCACCGATGACCTCGCCTACCTTCGGCCCGACGATGACGTGGCAACCGCAGCCGCCTGGATCGCCACCAGCGGTCCGCGCGTCGTCCTGCTGACGGACGGTGCCGGGCCGCTCTCGGTCCTCGTGGGCGGGGCCAAGTCCCTCGTCGTCGTGCCACAGGTGACCGTCGTCGACACCGTTGGGGCAGGCGACACGTTCGGCGGTGCCGTGCTGGCGTACCTGGTCCACGCGGGTGTCTCGCGCGCCGACCTCGCGCAGTCGGACATCGTCCTGGCTGCGGCACGGTTCGGCGTCCGCGCAGCGGCCCTCACCTGCCAGCGCGCCGGCGCCGACCCGCCGACACTGGTCGAGCTCGGCGGCTGGCCTGCGGCCTGACGACGCTGCGCCGCGCGGTCGTGTTGGTCGGGTCCCGAATATCCTGACAGTTCAGGATTGCCAGAATGTTCGCGATCGGCGTACAGTCTGCGCCATGCGAGACGAAGAGCAGCAGTTCATCGAGCGCTGGTCCGCGATCCTCGCCCAGGAGGGCCTGCCGCCCGTGGCCGGACGGCTGTGGGCGTGGCTCCTGGTATGCGACCCGCCGGACCAGACCGTCGAGCAGATCGCCGAGGCCATCCGGGCGAGTCGCGGCGCGATCAGCGGGGCGGTCCGGATGTTGGAGCCATCGGGGCTGATCCTCCGCACCAAGCGGCGCGGCGACCGCCGCGAGTACTGGCGGACCTCGCCCGACGCCGTGGTCCACAGTCTCGAGGCCAAGGAGCGGGCAACCCGTCCATCCCTGCGCGCGCTCGACGACATCCTGCTCGCGTACACGGACCGGCCCGAGACGTCGCTGGCGCGCCTCCGCGAGGTCCAGCGCCTGTACACACTGCTGCTCGGGATGTTCCCGCAGCTGATCGCCCAGTTCCGGGCCGAACGCGAGGCAGCCGCCGCCGCGAGCGTCCCAGCGGGAAAGGACCAGGCATGGCCGCCATCATCCGCACCGAGCGCCTCACCAAGAGCTACGGCGCCCACAGGGGGATCGTCGACGTGGACCTCGAGGTCGCCGAAGGGGAGATCTTCGGCTTCCTCGGACCCAACGGCGCCGGCAAGACCACCACGATCCGGACGCTGCTCGACCTGATCCGGCCAACGTCCGGCAAGGCATTCGTGTTCGAGATCGAATCCAGCGTTGACCCGGTCTCGATCCACCGCCGGATCGGCTACGTCCCGGGCGAGTTCGCGCTCTACGACCGGCTGACCGGCGGCCAGACGCTCGAGTACTTCGGCAACCTCCGCGGCGGCGTCGACCGTGCGTATCGCGACAGCCTGATCGAACGCTTCGACATCGACCCGTCGCGCCGCTTCAAGGAGTACTCCAAGGGCAACAAGCAGAAGATCGGCCTCGTTGTCGCGCTGCAGCACCGTCCGGACCTGCTCATCCTCGACGAGCCCACGTCGGGCCTTGACCCACTCGTCCAGCAGTCGTTCTACGCGCTCGTCCGGGAGGCGCGGGACGAGGGCCGCACCGTCTTCCTGTCCAGCCACATCCTGTCGGAGGTCGAACGGACCTGCGACCGCGTCGCGATCATCCGCGAGGGAAGGCTCGTGAAGGTGGGCCGGACGGACGCCCTCCGTGACCTTGCCCACCACCAGGTCGAGCTCCGGTTTGCCGACGGCGCGCCGGTGGACGCGTTCGCGAACTTGCCCGGCGTGTCGGACGTCGTCGTCGAGGCCCACACGCTCCGGCTCCGCGTCACCGGCCCGATCACGCCGGTCGTGCAGGTCGCCGCCCGCTATGAGCTGCTCGACTTCGTGAGCCGGGAACCGAGCCTCGAGGAGACGTTCCTGGCCCAGTACGGCCAGGAGGCCGTGGACGTGAGGGCGTCGTGACCGCCAGCGCCGGCGCGCCGCAGCAGGCTGCGGCCTACCCCTCGATCCCGTTCCACCGCCGGATCTACGGCTTCGGGAGCGTCTACGGCAAGACCGTCCGGGACTCGCGGCTGGCGTTCATCATCGCGGCCGGCATGCTCGGCGGGCTCGCCCTCGTGATGGGGGCGGCCGTCGGCACCGTGTTCCCGACCCCGGAGACCCGGATCGAGGTCAACAAGCTCGTCGGGAGCATGCCCGCCTCGATGGTCAACCTGTTTGGCAACGCCACCCTGATGGGCGAGAAGCTCGGCACCCTGGGCGGCTACATGACCTGGAAGTACGGCGCCATGTTCGCGCTCGGCACCGCGCTGTGGTCGATCCTGGCGCTGTCGGGGACGCTCGCCGGCGAGGCGGCCCGCGGCAGCCTCGACCTCGTGGCCACGTCGCCCTTCGGCAAGCGCCGGATCGCGCTCGAGAAGCTGGCGGCGCACCTCACGATGCTCTGGCTTGCCATGGCGATCCTCGCGATCATGGTCTCCGTCAGCTCCAACACCTTCGGCGACGCCGCGCTGGGCGACCCGATCCCGCTCGGCTCGGCGATCGGCTTCGCGCTCTGGGTCGGGTTCATCGCCATGTGCTTCGGCGGCCTTGCATTTGCGCTGGCGCCGGTCCTCGGCCGCGCCGGATCCGCCGCCGTCGCCGGGGTGGCGATGATCGTGCTGTGGGTCATGAGCGGCCTGGAGATCGGTGGTCCGCTGGTGGTCCTGAGCCCGTTCTACTGGACCGTCGACCACATCCCGCTGGTCGGCTTCTACAACTGGGGCGCGCTCGCGCTGGTCGGCGTCGTCGCAGTCGTCTTCCTGGCCGTCGGCATCGAGCTGTTCGACCGCCGCGACGTCGGCGTCACCGCGGGCCTGTCGCTGCCGCAATTGCCGGCCGATGTCCTGGGCATCCGCGGCCCGGTCAGCCGGGCATTCGGCGACCAGCTCCCGCGGTCGCTCTCGTGGGGCCTCGGCATGGCGCTCTGGGGGGCACTCCTCGCGTCGCTCGTCGGCTCCTTCTCGGGCCTGGTCGCCGGCGAGCCCAACATGTCGAGCATCTTCGGCAAGCTGTTCCCCGGCTACAACTTCGCGACGGCTGGCGGCTGGCTTCAGCTGTACGCCGAGCTGTTCTACATCGCGGCAGGCTTCGCCGCCGCCACGTTCGTCTCGAAGTGGGCGTCGGACGAGACCGACGGCCGCCTGGAGATGGTCCTCGCGACACCGGTGGCGCGGGCCCGCTGGGTCCTCGCCGGCGGCGCGGCCGCGATCCTCGCGGTCGTCGTCGTGACGGTCCTGTTCGCGCTCGGCACCGGGCTGGGAGCAGCGGCCGGCGGTGCCACGGCGGGGGACGCGATCCTCGGTTCGGCGTCGCTCGGCCTCTATGCCGCGGCCGTCGTCGGGATCGGCGTCGCGATCGGCGGCCTGTGGCGGACCTCGCTCGCGGCGGAGATCGCCGCCCTCGTCGTCATCGCGACGTTCCTGCTCGACCTCCTCGCGCCGGCGCTGGACCTGCCGGACTGGCTGCACCAGCTCGCCATCACGGCACACATCGGCCAGCCGATGATCGGCCATTGGGACCCGGTCGGGATCGTGCTGTGTGTCGCCATCGCCATCGGCGGGATCGGCCTCGGCGCGCTCGGCGTGATGCGGCGCGACATCGCCCGCTGAGCGATCCGCACGGAGCGGTCGCATCCGACGGCGCGACCGCTCCGGCGTCGCCGGGACGATCGCGCCGACCTAGACTCGGGCCGTGGACCCGTTCGCCCTGGGCTGCATCGCGCTGGCGGCCGTCCTCCACGCGGCCTGGAACATCCTGCTCAAGACGGCCGGCGACCCGCTGTGGACGGCGACCGTCGGCGTCACGGCGGCGTCGGCCGTGCTGGTGCCCCTGGTGGCGGCCGGCTGGCTGCTGACCGGGCAACCGGCGATCCCGGCCGAGGCGTGGGCGATCGGTGTCGTCTCGGGCGGTGTGGAGGTCGCGTACTTCGTGTGCCTCGCGGCCGCCTACCGCCGCGGCGACCTGTCGGTCGTGTACCCGCTCGCGCGAGGCAGCGCGCCCCTGCTCGCGGTGGCGATCGGCGTGGGGGTCCTCGGCGAGCGGCTGGTGCCCGGGGCGTGGGCGGGCGTCGGGCTGCTGGTCGCGGGCCTGCTGCTCGTCCAGCGGCCGTGGCGGCTGCTGCGGGCCGCGGCCGCGACCCACGACCGTGCCGCGACCGGGTTCGCGCTGGCCACCGGCGCGATGATCGCGACGTACTCCGCCCTGGACCGGGTCGGCGTCCAGCTGGCACCCGCCTGGTTCTACTCGGGGATCCTGTGGCCGGCCTGCGCCCTGGGGCTGCTGGCCGTCGCGTGGGGCCGGCCGCGGATCGCCGGCAACGCGTTCGCGCCGCCGGGCGCGACGCTGGACCGGGGGCGTGCCGTGGCCGGCGGCCTGCTCACCTTCGCGGCCTACGGGCTGGTCCTCGCGGCGCTCAGCCGGGCGCCACTCGTGCTCGTGGCCCCGCTCCGGGAGTCGGCCGTGCTGCTGGCCTCCACCTGGGGCGTGGTACGGCTGCGCGAGGCGGCGAGCCGGGCCGATGTCGCAGGCCGCCTCGCGGGCTCCGCCCTCGTCCTCGCCGGCGCGGCGGCGCTCGCGATCGCCCGCTGATGCAACAATCGGGAGGCACGCAAGGAAGGAGCCCGATGCCCAGCCTCCGCCTCGGCTACAAGGCGTCAGCCGAGCAGTTCCCGCCGCGCCGCCTGCTGGACCTCGCGGTCGCCGCCGAGCGCGCCGGCTTCGATTCGGTGTGGACGAGCGACCATTTCCAGCCCTGGCGCCACACCGGCGGCCACGCGCCCAACGCGCTGGTCTGGCTGGGCGCGGCTGCCCAGGCGACGAGCCGGGTCACCCTCGGCACCAGCGTCCTGACGCCCTCGTTCCGCTACAACCCCGCGGTCGTCGCGCAGGCGTTCGCCACCCTCGGCTGCCTCGCGCCCGGGCGGGTGATCCTGGGCGTCGGGACCGGCGAGTCGATGAACGAGGTGCCGACGGGGGTCGCCTGGCCGGAGCAGTCCGAGCGGTTCGCGCGCCTGCGCGAATCCGTCCAGCTGATCGGGCAGCTGTGGCGCGAGGAGTTCGTCAACTTCGAGGGCGCGCACTACCGGACCCACGACGCCACGATCTACGACCGCCCCGACGAGCCGGTGCCGATCTACATCGCGGCCTCCGGCCCGGCCGCCGCGCGCCTCGCGGGCCGGATCGCCGACGGGTTCATCTGCACCAGCGGCAAGGGCGCGGAGCTGTACACCGAGACCCTCCTGCCGGCCCTGGCCGAGGGCGCGGCGAAGGCCGGTCGCGACGCCGCGGGGATGGATCGGATGATCGAGATGAAGGTCTCGTTCGACACGGACCTCGAGCGTGCGATGGAGGACACCAAGGTCTGGGCCGCCCTCGCCCTGCCGGGCGAGATGAAGGTCGGCGTCCACGATCCCCGCCAGATGGAGATCCTCGCCCGGCACGCCGAGCCGTACGCCCACAAGCGGTGGCTGGTCTCGGCGGACCCCGAGGAGCACGTCGACCAGGTCGCCACGTACCTCGGCTACGGGTTCACGCACCTCGTGTTCCACTTCCCGGGCGAAGACCAGGAGTCGGCGATCGCGCGCTACGGCGAGACGATCCTGCCCCGCCTCCGGGAGCGGTTCGGCTGAGCTGGGCCACGGGCCCGACAGCCCCGGGCCGCCGCGTGGCCGGCGGACGGCGACGACGGTGAGCCCGATCCGGCTCCTGTTCGTCCTCAACGGCATCGCCGTCGCGGTCGTCCTGCCGTTCGCGTCCGTGATCCTGGCCGACCGGGGGTTCGACCCGCCCGCGATCGGCCTCGTCATCGCCCTGACGTCGGTGGCCACCGTCGCCTCCGTGTCGGCCTGGGGTCACGTCGCCGACGTGGTGCTCGGGCGGGCCCGTGCGTTGCAGGTCGCCGTCCTGGCGGCAGCCGGGTCCCTGGTCGTGTTCGCCATGCCACTGCCCGCGGTGCTGGTCGGTGCGGCGTACGTCGCCTACGCCGCGTCCTTTGGCGCCGTGGGCCCGCTGGCCGACGCCCTGG